>CAVIPV010000130.1:0-3544 GCA_963644495.1 Prevotella sp.
GTGTGACCCAGAAAGAGATCGCAGCCATCATTACCCATGTTGCTTTCTATGCAGGCTGGCCAAAGGGTTGGGCTGTATTTAACCTGGTAAAGGAAGTTTGGGCTGATAATGAGGGAGATCTTCCATATGAAGATGAGGCAATGAGAGCCCACGCAAAGGAAATGGTATTCCCAATCGGTGCGCCAAATGACGGATTTGCACAGTATTTCTCTGGTAAAAGCTATCTGGCACCTGTATCTACCAGCCAGGTTGGTATTTTTAATGTAACATTTAAGCCAGGCTGCCGCAACAACTGGCACATCCACCACGCAAAGAGCGGTGGCGGCCAGATTTTAGTCTGTGTTGCAGGCCGCGGCTATTATCAGGAAGAAGGAAAAGAAGCCATTGAAATGAAGCCAGGCGACTGCATCAACATTCCTGCAGAAGTAAAGCACTGGCATGGCGCAGCACCAGACAGCTGGTTCAGCCATCTTGCTATTGAGGTACCTGGCGTTGACACATCCAATGAGTGGTGCGAACCGGTTTCTGATGAAGAATATGGTAAGCTGAAGTAATCATAAAAATGTATATTATTTTAAAAAAGTCTTTGAAAGTCAGAGTGGGCGATAACTGCCTGCTCTGATTTTTCTTTTGCGGAACCTGTGGGTATAAGGTATAATGTTTATAGAAAAATGTTGATAGAAAAAGCAAGTCATTATAAATAAGACCAGAAGAGGAAAACATATGGATTTAAGAGTGCTGCGTTATTTTCTTACAGTGGCAAAGGAGCAGAGCTTTACAAAAGCTGCAAAACAGCTGCATATTACACAGCCCACACTTTCCAGGCAGCTGGCGGCACTGGAAGATGACCTGGGGGTGGAATTATTTGACCGGAGCGGCCATGGGATCACTTTGACCAATGAAGGACTGCTTCTTAAAAGGCGTGCTCTGGAAATGGTGGATCTGGAAGACAAGATCGTCAGTGAGTTTAAGGGTGGTGACGGGATCGTTGACGGTACTATTACTGTAGGCTGCGGGGAGTTTATGGCAGTGGAGATATTTGCGCAGATCTGCAGGATCTACAAAGAGAAATACCCTATGGTCCATTTTGCTATACATACAGGAACGGCTGATACGATTTATGAAATGATGAACAAGGGACTGGTTGATATTGGTCTGTTTTTAGAGCCTGTGAATACAGAAGGTCTGGATTATATCCGCATTCAGGGAAGTGACCATTGGGTGGTAGGAATGAAGCCGGATGATCCACTTGCAGGTAAGGAATATATTACAAAGGAAGATCTTGTTGGGCTGCCTCTGATCCTTCCGGAACGTCTGACAGTCCAGAGTGAGATCGCCAACTGGTTTGGAAAAGATTTTGACCGGTTAAATATTGCATTTACAAGTAATCTGGGTACCAATGCGGGAGTTATGGCGCTGTATGGGCTTGGATATCCTGTTTCTGTGGAAGGAGCAGGAAGATACTGGAGAAAGGATCTGCTGATCCAGAAGAAACTATATCCGAAGCTTAAGACCAGCACGGTGATCGCATGGAGAAGAAATATACCTTATTCAGTGGCAGTGAGCAAACTGATCGAGGAGATCAAGCGGTTTAAAGCCTGAATGAATATTGACTAAGATGGACAGAAAGGAACTATTTATGGAAGAAAAAAGTGTAAGCACAGTAATGGAAAGCAGAAGAAGCATTCGCAAATATACAGACCAGAAAGTCAGCCATGACCAGATCGAAGAGATCGTAAAAGCAGCATCACTGGCGCCGTCAGCGAAAAACCGCCAGCCATGGAAATATCTGGTATATGAGGGTAAAGCAAAAGAGGAGCTGCTTTCAGCTATGGAACGGGGGCTGGAAAAGGAAAAGAAAGATCACAGTCTGCTTCCAGGTTCTGCTTTTGCTCTCCCTGGTGCATTTCATACACTTTCTATTATGCGGGAAGCGCCAGTTATCATTATTGTCATGGACCCGGATGGAAGATCTCCTTATGAACCGGTAAATTCAGATGAGCGCCTGGCGGAAATCTGTGATTCTTTGTCCATTGGGGCTTCGATCCAGAATATGCTTTTAAAAGCTACAGAACTGGGGCTGGGAACCTTATGGATTGCCAATACCTGTTTTGCCTATAATGATATGGTGGAAGCGATTCCTTCTAAGGGGCAGCTGATTGGGGCTGTTGCTGTAGGATACGCAGCAGAAGATCCGGCTCCAAGACCACGGAAAAAGATGGAAGAAATAATAGAATTTTCAGTGCAGCAGCACTTACTGGCAGATATTTTATACGACCGATGATGCAGTCAAACGGGTCGGGGATATGAGGAAAGAAATACAATTTCAGATTCAGAGATCCCTTTCATGGAACTGGTGGGTGAAATTTTTTTATCCTATACTGGTTGTATTAGAAATATGGGCCATATACCAGTATCTGCAAAATCCGGGGAAATTGTTTGCAGATCCTATGAAGCTCCTTTTGATATTCTTGTTGATATGTATGAGCATTTCCTGGACTGTATCTTATGTACAGATGTTTCGCTGGAGCCACAAAAATGCGGTGGCCTTAAAGAAATGCGAGCCCCTTCCAAGGCTGGACTTTAAACGGATCATAAAATGTAAAAAGTATATTATGCTGTGTGACGGGATCCTGATACTGGGGGTTTTTGCACTGGCGTTTCTATCTTCTGTGAAAGCGTTGGTTACTTTTATGCTTTCTTCAGCTGTCATGGTATTTATCGTCCTTTTTGTACGAAAATGGGTAAGGGAAAATGGCAGTGGAGATAACAGAGATGACTGGATAACCTATCTGGTTGGAGTTTTTGTTGCATATATGATCCTGATTCCCCTGTGCAATGGGGCAGCGACTCATTTCTTTGGAGAAGAAGAGCTGGATACCGGGAGAAAACAGACCATATTTGCAAGTTATGAAGAAGGTGATTCCAGTGGAAAGAGCAATGACAAACCCATCGGTGTTACTGTGTATACAAGCCCCGTTCCCTGGATCATCAACAAAACCAGCAAATGCTATCCAAAGGATCTGACAAGATTGTGGGACCAGACAGAAATGGAAGTACCGGCAGAGATCGGAACGCTTCCGGATGATATGGAAGTGTCCTGGTACCGGTATATGGTCCGCAAAGATGTGGGAAGATCTGATACAGAGGAGAAAAATCCTCAAAGAGATGCCGATGCGTATGAGCCAGCACCAGCTGTGGATGAAGTGGTATTAAAAGATAAAAGACGTCTGGTGGTGCTGGACTACGGTGGCGGAACCAATGAGGAAGGAATAAAAGAAGCAGTGGATGCTTTTAAGGAGGGAAATGTACAGTGAGTAAAGTTATAATAGCTATGGTCGCCATGTTTGCCTTGATGATCTTTCCAGGTGAGGGATTTTGGTACTTATTATCCAATGTGGTTGGCGGAGGTGTGGCAGAGTCTTTTTTATATCCTATTTACGGAGGCCTTATCCTTTTAGCAGGGCTTGTAGTTGGGTGCACTGTGCTTATTTTGGAAGAGATACGGTCATTGAAAGATAAAATTGATCGTTTATCAGATAAA
>CAVIPV010000130.1:3554-7857 GCA_963644495.1 Prevotella sp.
ACAAAGTTTTGTGAGATAATAGAATAAAGAATAAAACAGAAATTATGGAGGAAATATTATGAACGAGATCATGAATGTTATGAAAGAACGCCGCAGTATCCGCAAATTTAAACCGGATATGCCGTCCAAGGAAGACTTAAATCAGATCATTGAGGCTGGCTTATATGCGGCAAATGGAATGGGGCAGCAGGCAACGATCACCATTGCTGTTACCAACAAAGAACAGAGGGATAAATTGTCAGAAATGAACCGAAAGATCGGCGGCTGGCAGGAAGGATTTGATCCTTTTTACGGTGCTCCGGCGATCCTTGTTGTGTTGGCTGACAAAAGCAGGCCGACTCATGTGTATGACGGAAGCCTTGTAATAGGAAATATGATGCTGGCAGCGCAGTCTTTAAATCTGGGAAGCATCTGGATCCACAGGGCAAAAGAAGAGTTTGAATTGCCGGAATATAAGCAGTTATTAAAGGAGTTAGGTGTTGAAGGAGAATGGGAAGGAATCGGCCATTGCGCAATTGGTTATGCGGACGGCGAACTTCCAAAAGCGGCGCCTAGAAAAGACAAGAGAGTATTCTGGGTAGAATAGTTTTTTACATATTTTTATGGTCATAAAATAGATGAGGAACAAAACAATGCAGCTCATAGGTATCGATATTGGAACTACAACCATCAGCGGAGTAGTTTTAGACTATGAAAATGAAAAAGAGATACAGTTTCTGGAAGCGAAAACCATAGAAAGTGACAGTTTTATACCTACTGGTAATGAATGGGAGAAGATCCAGGATGTGGATCTGATCGCCAGGAAAGCCAAAAAGCTGCTGGATGATTTTTTAGATAAATATCCCCAGGCAGAGCGGATCGGACTTACCGGTCAGATGCATGGGATTGTATACATAGATCAGACTGGTACATGTGTCAGCCCTTTGTATACATGGCAGGATGGCAGAGGCGGTCTTTGTAAAAATGGACAGCAGTCTCTGGTAGCTGAGATCCGGGAGAACTGTAAAATGGACACAGCTTCCGGCTATGGTCTTGTTACCCATATTTATAATATGAGACATGGTCTGGTTCCGAAAAATGCAGTAAGTTTCTGTACGATCATGGACTATTTCGGAATGTACCTGACCAGTCGGAAAAGGCCGTTAGTGCATGTAAGCAATGCTGCCGGATTCAGCTTTTTTGATGGCCGGAACATGCAGTTTGACATCGAAAAATTAAAGAAAATGGGAGTGCAGGAGAGCTGGCTTCCAGATGTATGCACGGAAATAGAAAAATTAGGTGCATACAGAAACTGTATCGTGACAACGGCCATGGGAGATAACCAGGCCAGTTTCCTTGGGGCAGCTGGAAACAAAGAAAATACTTTGTTAGTGAATGTAGGAACCGGGGGTCAGATATCCATCCTTTCAGACCAGTATTTTGCAGAAAACGGGATCGAAGCAAGACCATTTCTGGGTGGAAAATATCTGCTGGCAGGTTCTTCTTTATGTGGTGGTAAGGCATATGCGCTGTTGGAAAGCTTTTTTAGCAGCATTGTAAAAGCAGCTACGGGAGAAAAAATCTCACTTTATAAAGTAATGGAGCAGTTTGCCAGAGCAGGAAAAGAACAGGATCTAACAATACAGGAAGACAGGAAATTAAAGATAAAAACTACTTTTGACGGAACAAGAGTGGATCCAAAAAGTAGCGGAAGTATCACGCAGTTAAATACTGAGAATTTTACTCCGGAAGCTTTTACTTATGGAGTCCTAAAGGGAATGTGTACAGAACTGTATGAGATGTATCAGACCATCAAAGCGGGAACCGGCATTCAGGTTAAGAAGCTGATCGGTTCCGGCAATGGTGTGAGAAAAAATCCCATATTTTGTGAAATCGTTGAAGAAATGTTTCAAAATAAGCTGGTTTTGTCTTCCTATAAGGAAGAGGCAGCTATAGGCGCTGCAAAGAGCAGTATGCTGTTAAAAGAAGAGTAAATAGTAAGAGTCCGGATATCAGATCACTGTATCCGGGCTCTTTTGCTGTAGACGGTCGTAAACCTTTAGAATACATCCAGATCCCGTCCATTTACGGTCATTCCCTCATAACCGGCAGCCCGGATCTCGTCTAAAATAGCTTCGTCCCTGCGGCGCATTTCCGCTTCCAGGTTGATATGATTATCCTGGATATTCATGTGGTAGATGCGGTGGTAGGTGACAAGAAGCTTTGGTTTTGCTTTTTCAGCTACTTTTGCCAGGTCCGTGCTTAAGGTGTGGACTTCCTGGTGGTATTTCTGCCATTTTGGTTCTCTGCAGGCGATACCGGCGCTGTATTCTACTTCATGAAGAAGAATGTCGCAGCCAGCGGCCTTTTCAGCCACAATGTCTAAGGGGGCAGTGTCTCCGGAGATCACAATGGTACGGTCGGCGGTCACAAATTTATAGCCGTAGCTGATGAGGGTTCCATGGCTTACTGGAAATGCCTCTACCGTGACACGGTCATCTTTATAAACAATGCCAGGTTCTTCAATTTCTGTTACATCTACCTGATAGCCCTGTTCATTTGCCTTTTCAAAGCCGTGGATACGGAAATCAATATCTGTTTCATAAGCTTTTAAAATGTGTTCGGTCATATGTTTTAAGCCTTTTGGGCCAAAGACCTTTAAGGGAACAGCCCGCTCTAACACCCAGGGGGTGAAAATTAAATCCGGATATCCGGCTGTGTGGTCTGTGTGCAGATGGGTAGAAAAAGCCACTGTAAGGAGATCCGGGCGAAGGGCGTCAATACCGTTAAAATAAGCTTTGGAAGCCTGACGTACCACGCCAGGACCAAAATCTACCAGATAAGCCCTGTCACCAACAACTACAGCAGAAGCAGGTCCGCTGGCATGGGGGCAGGCGTTTGGGGTTCCGGTTCCTAAAAGGACAAGTTTTGTTTCCATGATGTATATTCTCCTGTGTTTTTAATTATTGGCAAAAAGCAAATGTCTGCGTTGCAGCCGCGCATTTTTGCTGCGCTCATTTTATTCTAGATCAAGCAGCATTTTCTTTACTTCGATCATGCGGTCTCTCAGGCTTGCAGCTTCCTCGAAATTCAGCTCTGCAGCAGCCTGTCGCATCTTCTTTTCCAGTTCCTTTGCAAGTTTCTTTAATTCCTTTTCATCCATAGACTCAGGATCCTTGGTATCAACAGCATGAGGATTTTCCACAGCTTTGGAAATAGCGATAAGGTCACGGACTGCCTTTTTGATGGTAGTAGGTGTGATGCCGTGTTCTTCATTGTATTTCTGCTGAATCTTGCGGCGGCGCTCTGTCTCGTCAATAGCTTTTCGCATGGAGTCGGTAATGGTATCAGCATACATGATTACATGACCTTCTGAATTTCGGGCGGCACGGCCAATGGTCTGGATCAGGGATGTTTCTGAACGAAGGAAACCTTCTTTATCTGCATCCAGAATGGCAACCAGTGTGATCTCCGGGATGTCCAGACCTTCACGCAGCAGGTTGATGCCCACCAGGACATCAAACACATCCAGACGCATATCACGGATGATCTGGGCCCGCTCTAAGGTATCAATATCAGAGTGGAGATATTTGACCCGGATACCAGCTTCCCGCATATAATCAGTAAGGTCTTCTGCCATACGTTTGGTAAGAGTGGTGATAAGAACCTTGTGATGTGCGGCAGTTTCCCTGTTTACTTCAGAAATAAGATCATCGATCTGCCCTTCTACCGGCCGGACAGAGATCTCAGGATCCAGAAGGCCCGTAGGACGGATGATCTGTTCTGCACGGAGCAGTTCATGGTCTTTTTCGTAGTCAGAAGGAGTAGCAGATACAAACATCATCTGAGTGATCTTTCCTTCAAATTCCTCAAAATTTAAAGGACGGTTGTCTAAAGCGGAAGGCAGACGGAAACCGTAATTTACCAACGTAGACTTACGGGAGCGGTCACCGGCATACATTCCGCGGACCTGGGGCAGTGTAATATGGGACTCGTCCACGATGATCAGAAAATCTTCCGGGAAATAGTCGATCAGGGTACAAGGCGGTTCTCCCGGTGCCAGACCCGTCAAATGTCTGGAATAGTTTTCAATACCAGAGCAAAATCCCGTTTCCCGCATCATTTCCACATCAAAATTGGTGCGCTCGGAAATGCGCTGGGCCTCTAAAAGCTTGTCTTCGCTCTTGAAATACGCAACCCGTTCTTTTAATTCCTCTAAAATGTGTTCCGTTGCCTCTAACATTTTCTCCTTTGGAACAACGTAGTGGGAAGCAGGGAAAATAGCCACATGGCCTAACTGGGCTTTGATCTCGCCGGTTACAGT
>CAVIPV010000131.1:0-7817 GCA_963644495.1 Prevotella sp.
GCCTCAGAAGCTGCTGCTGTGGTAGCTGTGCTGCCGGAACCGCCGCATCCGGTCATAGATGCCGCACAAGCTGCTGCTAAAACCAGTGACATAATCTTAGTAGTTTTTTTCATAATATCGTCCTCTTTTCGCTCAAAACTCATTCGTTTTACACGAATTATTGATATGATACTACAAAAAAATCCTCCCGTCAATTTTATTGCTTTAAATTTCTTGGAATTTAAAGCAATAAAGTACTTTTTGTCACTTTTGCCAATAGATTTTCCGGTTTTTTCCAATTCTATTTCTATAAATCTTTACGATCCCACTGACCTGTCCGATTTTACAGATCTTTCCAGTTTAATGGAATGGTCACTGCAAATTCCGTGCCCTCTTCTAACTGAGACGTAACCCGGATCTTGCCGTGATAAAAATTTACAATGTGCTTTACAATGGAAAGCCCCAGGCCTGTGCCGCCCTGTTTTCTGCTGCGGCCTTTATCTACACGGTAGAAACGCTCAAAAATACGGTCCAGGCTTTCCTGCGGGATGCCAACACCATTATCCCGCACACGGATGACCATATTTTCATCTTTTTCCCGGATGTTTACCCATACCTGGCCGCCGGGCCGGTTGTATTTTACTGCATTGCTTACCAGATTGGAAAGAAGTTCCTTCATCTGCTGAGGATTTGCCTTGATGCAAAGGGGCTGGCAGTCGCAGTGTATAAATACCTGGCCTGCTGCCGCTGCCGGTTTTAAGCTGTCTATGATCTCATCTAACAGCACACTGATCCTTACATCGGAAACCACTACCTCTGCATCCTTCGCCTCAAGCCTTGAGATCATCAGGATATCATTAATAAGACCGGCCATGTTAATGGCTTCTTTTTTGATCCTCCTGATAAAGTCCATTTTCATGTTCTCATCCTGAATCATGCCATTTTCCATTAATTCCGCATATCCCTGAATGGATGTAATGGGAGTCTTCAACTCATGGGAGGCATTACTGAAAAATTCCTGGCGGATCTGTTTTTCTTTATCGATCCGATTTAAATAATCTTTTACATTTTTTGACATTTCCATTGTAGTTTCCGCGATCACATTTAATTCCGGATACTGACATGGTTCAAAATGCAATTCTGTATAATCGCCCTTGTAATCTCCTTTTACCTTAGACAGTTCTGCCGCAATATTACTTAAAGGCCGGGTCACAGAGTCTACAAAACGCCTGGTAACCACCAATGCACAGGCAAGAGCTGCCAAAAAGCTGAACAAAGCCGCCGGAAAAAGCATCGTCAGGTATTCACTGGCCCCGGAATAAGGCACCGATATGCGGATGATCATATCAGACCGCTGCGACCTATATGCCACATATAAAAGATTCTTCTTTAAGGTATGAGAATAACGTTCTGCAAAACCACTGCCCTTTTCCATTGCCCGTACTACTTCTTTCCGGCTTAAATGATTATCCAGCTCAGACGGATCTGCATCCGAATCAGAAACTACAGTTCCGTCTGTACGGATCAGGGTCAGGCGGCTGGGATTTCCTGCTGTAAACTCTTCCATACGTTTTACCTGCCCCGGCAGATCCCCGTTATAATCCAGAGTCTGATCCAGCATTTCCATAGTATAAAGCATATCTTTTTTGGTGGTATCCAGTATGGTATTGCGGCTGGCGATATAAAAGATGACGCTGTTGATACACAGCGCCGCTAAAAGTACAAAAATAAATTTCTCTAAAATGGCTTTTCTCATACTTTTTTCCCTTCTCTCCCGACATTATCCTTCCTGATGTACCAGTCTGTATCCTACACCGCGGACTGTTTTAATACAGGATGAGCCTTTTTCTCCCAGCTTCTGGCGCAGGGTACGGATATGCATATCCAGTGTTCTGGTTTCTCCGTCATATTCATAACCCCAGACCTGATTTAAAAGCTCGTCCCTTGTGACCACCCGGGACTGATTTTCCATGAGATAGACTAAAAGTTCAAATTCTTTTAAAGTCAGCTCACATAAATGGCCTTCACTGGTCACTTCCCTGGTCTTTTTGTTCACTGTGATATCCTCAAAATTAAGTACATCCTTCTTTTCTTCTCTTTTTGCCCGGCGCAGCAGGCTGCGTATCCTTGCAGAAAGTTCCAGAACACCAAATGGCTTTACCATATAGTCATCAGCTCCGCAGTCAAGGCCAACTACTTTGTCCAGTTCCTTTTCTTTGGCGGTTAAAAGCATGATAGGAAGTTCCCGCAGATGATCACTTTGACGGATCTTACGGATGGCTGTAACGCCATCCATTCCCGGAAGCATCCAGTCAAAAATAGCAAGAGACGGGACCGCTTCTTCGATCCGCGCCAGTCCTTCCTCTGCTGTTTCAAATCCTTCTGCCTCGTAACCAAAGCCTTCCAGTGCTATTTTTAAAAGATTGCGTATGTTTTCATCATCTTCGATGATATAGATCTTGTCCATAATGTCCCTCATCTTTCCCCTTTTCGTCTATAAGGCTGCAATGTCCAGATAATACCCTTATTATCAGCATATCACAGCTAAGTAAAAACAAAAACAGCCGAATGTAAAATTTATGTAAAATTTACATTCGGCTATCATTCCTGTGACTCTTTTTTTGCTTTCCCATGAGAGATAACAACATTTTTTGTAGCAATATTCCCCGCAGTTGCGGGGGATGACGTATTACTTTTACTCACTTCGAAGCGCATCGATGGGGTTTAAATTCGCCGCCCGACGTGCCGGCATATATCCAAAAAACAGACCAATGGCTACTGACACTCCAAAGGAGATCAGCACAGCCGCCAGTGTAGGCGATGCAGAGATCCCGATCATAGTCCCCACCACTTCTGTTGCTATACAACCGATAACAATCCCCACTACACCTCCTAAAGAACTGGTCACTGCCGCTTCAATAACGAACTGCTGTAAAATGGTTCCCTTGTCCGCTCCCAGTGATTTTCGGATACCGATCTCCCTGGTACGTTCTGTTACAGATACCAGCATGATGTTCATAACACCTACACCTGCAACTAAAAGGGAGATTCCTGCAATACCGCCCAACATGCCGCTCATCATGGCGATCTGTTCATTTAAGGAATCCAGCATTTCACTCATGGCTGTTACTCTGTACAGATCACTGTCTTTAAAGGTCTCATACAGAAAATTTTCAATGAGAGTTTTGGCTGTATCTGCATTGTCCGTATCTGATACCGTTAATGTATAATTGTTAATTTTGGCGCTTCCTGCAAGGATGGTAGCTACACTGTAAGGGATCCACACAAAATCATCGGTTCCTCCGTCTTCCATATCATCCTCATCCTGGACTTTAACAACGCCGACTACTTTAAAAGCATAACCATTGATCTTTAAGGTCTCGCTGATAGCCTTGTCCGCACTTCCAAACAGCTCCTGGGCCACATAAGCGCCGATGACACACACCTTCTGCCTGGAAGCAATGTCCGAATAGGCAATATTTCTTCCCACCTGAAGATCATAATCCTTCATCTCCAGATACTGCTCGCTTCTGCCTGCCACGCTGGTAGAGGTCATTGAGTCATCCCCTTTTTTAATAGTAGCAGAAAGAGTTACGTTAGGACTGATTCCGTCAAAGAGATCTCCATGTTCCTCATAAAACTCATACATCTGGTCCACATCGATGGTACGGGAGGTAAGATTAGTCACATTTACATTGATCTGGTTGACACCCATGCTGGCAAAGCTTTCTACTACGCTTCCCATATATCCATTTACAAGGCTTACCAGGATAATGACCGCTGCCACACCGATGATAATGCCTAACATGGTCAGGAAAGAACGCATTTTATTGCCCCATATGCTTTTTATGGCCAGTTTAAAGGATTGCAGCATAATCTTTCACATCTCCATCAAATATTTTGTGTCCATCTGCAATGCGCACCACACGTTTTGCCTCTAAGGCAATAGAATTATCATGAGTGATCATTACAATGGTATTTCCCTCTTCGTTTAACTGTTTTAAGAAATTTAAGACCTCACGGCTGGTTTTGGAATCCAAAGCTCCTGTAGGCTCATCTGCCAGAATCAGAGACGGGTCTCCGGCCAGCGCTCTCGCAATGGAAACGCGCTGCTGCTGGCCGCCTGATAACTGGTTAGGCATATTTTTCCATTTTTCTGCCAAACCTACTTTCTCCAGAGAAGCCATAGCCCGCTGCTTTCGCTCTTCGCTTCCCACTCCCGCATAAAGGAGCGGTAATTCTACATTTTCCAGAAGATTTAACTTTGGAAGAAGATTGTACTGCTGAAAGATAAAACCGATCATCTTATTACGGATCTTCGCAAGCTGTTTATCTTCCATTTCGCTTACATCTTCTCCCCCCAGATAATATTCTCCTTTGGTAGGAACATCCAGCGCACCGATGATATTCATCAGTGTGGATTTTCCGCTTCCGGATTTTCCTACAATGGCCACAAACTCGCCTTTGTCAATGGCTACGCTTATATCATCATTGGCACGGACCTCCTCCCCACCCAGATAGTAGATTTTGAAAATGTGACGGAGGTCGATAAGATGGCTTCCCGGTTGACCCATGTCTGTATCATTTGTGCCGTCACCTTGAGTTTTTATCTCATGAGTATTTTTCTCATTTGTATTGTCTGTTTTATTTTCGGTATTCTGCCGACCGGGTTTGCGCAAATGAAACATAGAAACTCCTTTCACCCTTTATGTTCCTATCTCGGACCACCGCCGCCGGGACCTCCTCCGTTTCCGCCGCCGGATGGGCCTGCGCCCATTCCGCCTCCGCCTCCGGGGCCACCCATTCCCGGGCCGCCCATAAAGGAGTTGGTAGAGCTGGTGCTGGATTTTGCCACATAGACAACATCGCCTTCAGAAAGTCCGCTCTTGATCTCCACATAAGAATCATTAGTCAGACCGGTTTCTACTTCTACTGCCTTGTAACCGGCAGGAACCGGACCATTCTGTTCTTTCACGGAATCATCTTTCAAATAAACCTGGTTGCCTCTCATAAGAGCATCAACCGGGATGGTAAGCACATCATTTGCCTCTTCCAGTGTGATCACGCCGTCTACATTCATACCCGGAAGCAGATCTCCCACTTCATCCATGGTCACCGTCACCGGATAGGTGCTGACGCCATTGGAATAGCTGCTTTCCAGACTGACATTTGTAACCGTTCCAGAGAAGGTCTGATCTTCAAAAGCATCAGCAGTTACCGTTACCTTTTGTCCAACCTTTACGCTCTGAATATCCAGCTCGTCAATAGACATTTTAAAAGTCAGGGCAGACAGATCATAGATTGTTGCCAGTGTGGTAGTACTGCTGGTATTTTTGGTGATATTATCTCCCACTTTAAAATTCTTTGTAATCACCTGACCGGAGATGGGCGCTGTGATTGTATAATTGTCGTAGTTGTCCTGAGTGCTCTCTAACTTACTCTGTGCAGACTCCACGCTTTCCTGAGCCTTATCTAAAGCATCCTTATAATTACGCATCAGCTTTTCCGCTGTACGGGAGGTCATTCTAAAGATAGGGGTACCTTTTGTCACATAATCTCCCTCATGGACTAAAAGTTCTTCCACTTCCACGCTTACAGACAGATCTGCGTTCATGGTAGTATCGGTAGCAGCCTTAAATGTTCCCTCTTCACTGCCTACAAACTCACCAATCTGGGCAGATGCTGCCATAGAAGTGGTAAGTCCACCTGGATTATTTACGGAAATGGTCACATATTTTACCAGACGGCCGCCTGAAAGAGTCTCTTCCCTGTTTGCCACTGCCTTCACGGTACCTTCGATCTGCTCACCGGAGTCAACCAGTGTAAGAACTGCTGTACTTCCTACAGGGATCAGTTCTGTTTCACCGCTTAAAAACGGGATACGGATCTCCATCATATCATCACTGTAGATATCCGCCAGCTTTGTATTTCCGCTAACCTTATCTCCCACACTGATATACAACTCCTTGATATAGCCTGTATCTGTAGCCTTGTAAGTATTTCCGCTGTAATCCGATACTGCCTGATTATAATCATCTAAGGCATCTGCGTAAGAAGTCTGGGAACGGGTAACAGAGTTCTGGGCGCTGTTCAGATCCGTGTCCATACTGGAACAGTCGATCTCATAAAGGACCTGGTCTTTTTCCACCTGATCGCCTTCTTCAAAATTAGCGGATATTACCTCGCCTTCTACCATGGAAGTAATGCTGTAGGTGTCTTTTGCTTCCAGTGTACCGGAAGAAGACAACTGGGAGCTGATACTTCTTTTTTCTACGGTTGCTGTATTTTCTGCTGTTGCAGCTGCCGCTGCTGTTTTCGCCTTATGGCTTTTCCATACAAAGACTGTTCCTGCCACAATAGCAATCACAAGAAGGATGACCATAAGTTTGATCAGCTTTTTCTTCTTTTTCATCATATCCCCCTTAGTATTCAAGAGCATCAACCGCTGTATAACTGCTGCCGCTGCGGTTGCATACCAGGACTACATCATCTCCTACCTCCAGATCTCCATAAATAGAGAACATGTACTGAAGTTCCGAAGAATCCAGATTAATAGTCAGATAACCATCAGAATCTTCATCCTCACTGCTGTCAAAGCTGTCATCAGAATTTGCTTTGTCTACTTCAATACGCACCGATGTAGGTGTCATAACATCGGTAGATTTATAGTAAATGTTTTTGATCTCACCCTTTAAGAGAATATAGGAGTTGTTGCCGGAATTATCGTCATTGTCCCAGCCTATAGTGGTGTAAGCCCAAATGGTCTTTGACTTTACATTGTAATATAACACTGCAAATCCGGCCTGTTGCTGGGCAGATTTTACAGCTGACAAGGTACTTGCCACACCATTTAAGAACACATTTGCATCTTCTGTATCAAATGGTACAGACTGGGAAACGCTGAAGTTTTTATGTACAAGGATCGGTCCTTTGCGCTCATCATCCAGAATGGTGATAGGATTGATCTCACCGTCAGAATTCAACTCGCAGTCCAGGATTTTTCCATAGATCTCATTGCTGTCCTTCTTCTTAGTCTTTAACAGGTTATAGAAAATGTTCATGCAGTCAGTCTGGTTCACTTCATCAGAAGCCTGACGGTTCACATCTTCATTTAATTCCAGATAATTAAACTTGGATATGCGGGATGAAACCAGATCTCCTGTAAAATCGTCATCTGTATAGCCTAACATGGTAAGAATGGCCTTTACCGCGTCTTTATAAAGGACCGGATCATCCGGTTTGAATTTTCCGCCTAAATATCCGCTCATCCAGCCTTCTCTTGCTGCAATGCGGATATACACTGCATTAGAATCCGTTGCCGGCACATCTGCATATACAGAAACATTAGAAGTTGGCAGGTTTTCACGATAACTGGATGCCTTTACCAGCATTTTCGCAAAGTCCGCTCTGGTCACGCTTTCCCTGAAACTGGATATCTCCATAATACCCGTCAGTTTTACAACCTGCTGACGCAGATTAAAATTAGCAGTAGAAATATTGTCCGCCCATGCAGTGATACTTATTATGGGAGAAATGGCCGCTGCAGCCGCCAGAGAGCCGCACAGGAAACGTGTGTGGTTTTTTCGTACTTTCATAATGGAAAACTCCTCTCAAACAATCATTCATTAAACAAATTTTTTATAAGTGATTATTTTTGTTCATTTTCGATTCACTTTTGATTCATGTTTGAAAGTTTACCATTGGTTTGTGAACAAAATGTGTTTTGGTTGTGTTTTTTTGGTCAAAAAAATGTCTGCTTCGCAGGCGGTTCGCTCGTTAATGGTTCAAGAAAAACAAATGCCACCTTCGGTGGCGCTTGTTTTTCTTTTGAGCATCAT
>CAVIPV010000132.1:0-7669 GCA_963644495.1 Prevotella sp.
GATTTTGCGAGAAGATTTTTTGTCAGTTGTGCCCAAATTTCTGAGGCGTACGCGGTGCGTACGTTGATGAAATTCGGGTGCGACTGGCGGAAAATCGGCCGCAAAAGCAGGTGCAGGAAAGACTCCGAGAGAACATAATAAAAAGAAGGAGGAAGCCATGAATAAGGGAAAGATCGTACAGGTAATGGGACCGGTAGTAGATGTGGCTTTTGAAGATGGAAATCTTCCTCACATCCAGGACGCGCTGACTGTGATGAATAATGGAAAGCGTTGCGTTATGGAAGTAGCCCAGCATATTGGCGGGGATGTGGTCCGCTGCATTATGCTGGCTGCCAGTGAGGGACTTTATAAAGATATGGAAGTTGAGGCAACAGGACAGGGGATCGCAGTTCCTGTTGGAGAAAAGACACTGGGACGTCTGTTTAATGTACTTGGAGATACCTTAGACGGCGGCGAAAGACTGGATGGGGAAGAAAAATGGGTCATCCACAGAGATCCGCCCAGTTTTGCAGACCAGAGCCCGGTTGTGGAAATGCTGGAAACAGGCATCAAGGTCATTGACCTGTTAGCTCCTTATGCAAAGGGAGGTAAGATCGGTCTGTTTGGCGGCGCCGGTGTTGGAAAAACAGTGCTGATCCAGGAGCTGATCACCAATATTGCAACAGAACACGGCGGATATTCTATTTTTACCGGTGTTGGAGAGCGTTCCCGTGAAGGAAATGACCTCTGGACGGAAATGGGTGAGTCCGGTGTTTTAAAGAAGACCGCACTGGTATTTGGACAGATGAACGAGTCCCCAGGGGCACGTATGAGAGTGGCTGAGACAGGACTGACTATGGCAGAGTATTTCCGTGATGTAAAGCATCAGAACGTGCTGTTATTCATTGATAATATTTTCCGTTTCGTACAGGCTGGTTCTGAGGTCTCAGCCCTTCTTGGACGTATGCCTTCTGCTGTTGGTTATCAGCCAACACTGGCAACAGATCTTGGCGGCCTGCAGGAGCGTATTGCTTCTACAAAGAACGGTTCTATCACCTCTGTACAGGCTGTTTATGTACCTGCAGATGACTTAACAGACCCGGCTCCGGCAACAACATTTGCACATCTGGATGCAACTACGGTCCTTTCCAGAAAGATCGTGGAACAGGGTATTTATCCGGCAGTGGATCCTCTTGAGTCTTCTTCCCGTATCCTGGAAGAGGATGTAGTAGGAAAAGAGCATTATGAAGTGGCAAATAAGGTAAAGGAAATGCTGCAAAAGTACAAAGAACTGCAGGATATCATCTCTATCCTGGGTATGGAGGAACTTTCAGAAGAAGATAAACTGACTGTAAGCCGTGCAAGAAAGATCCAGAGATTCTTATCCCAGCCATTCCATGTAGCAGAAAACTTTACCGGTGTCCCTGGAAAATATGTGCCTGTAAAGGAAACAATCCGTGGTTTTAAGGCGATCATTAACGGGGAAATGGATGAATATCCGGAAGCAGCGTTCTTTAATGTAGGAACCATTGATGAGGTTGTGGAAAAAGCGAAAGCGGGGAGTGTCATATGACAACATTCTGGCTTAAAGTCATAGCCAGTGACCATGTATTTTATAATGGAAACTGCGAAGCACTGGTAGTTCCGGCTCATGACGGGGAAGTTGGGATCCTTCCTCACAGAGAGGCAATGATTCTGGCAACCCAGGAGGGGGAGCTGAAATTCCGTGTTCCCGGAGAAAAAGAGTATCGAGAAGCAGTTGTGGGACTGGGGATCGTTCAGGTGGCAAATAACCGTGTGACTGTAGTGGTAGATACAGCAGAGCGGCCGGAAGATATTGATGAGGTCCGGGCAAAGCAGGCGCTGGAACGGGCAAAAGAACAGCTTCGCCAGAAACAGAGCATCAGGGAATATTATATGTCCAAAGCGTCCATGGCCCGCGCTTTAAGCAGGCTGAAAGTGAGCCGGCATAAAGGCAGTGAATATCATGGACTTTGATATGGAAGTATGGCGGTTGTAGGGCGCCAACATAAAAGTCCCGCCAGGTGTGGCGGGGCTTTTTGCGCTGTAGAGAAACTTAAATTTACAGCCAGTTATTGTGTTCTGCAAGAAAATCGCAGAAATCAGCCACAATAGGGCTTTTCTTCCCTTTTTCTGACCGGGTCAAGATGATCTGGCGGCGGCATTTCTGGTCAGTGATGGGCAGTAATTTTACTGGAAAATGTCCGGGAGAGCCGCCGAAATTACTGGTAAGAGGCCCCCAGGAGCAGGCGGGCCAGAAACCGATGCCCATTCCCGCTGCGATCAGGTTGCGCACAGATTCTGTTGTGTCGCTTTCAAAGATGATATGTGGCGAAAATCCGGCTTCCATAAAATAGCTGTTTGTGATCTGGCGGATGGGTTTGGATCCGCCCAGACAGATGTAATCAGCATCTTTTGTATCTGTTAAACGGATGGATCCCATGGAACCATAGGAAGACTGGGCCGGTACTGCCATATACAGGTCCTCTTCCAGTATGACTGTGGCGCTATCATTTTCTTTTGGGGCAGTATCTGCCCTGCGGGCAGTTACACATACATCGTAATCATCTTCCTCGTCAGGTGTCTGGTACAGCTGGAAGTTTACATCTGGATGGAGACTGCGGTAAGCAATGATCTTGTTGGTAATAAGAGCAGAAGCAGAAAGCAGGCGGAGATGAACGGTATGGGTAGCTGCTTCTTTTCCTTTTCTCAGTTCTTCCGGCAGCCGGTCCAGACTGTTTAAAATGGGGATGAGACGTTTCTGTAAAAATCTTCCCTCGTCGTTTAATTCAATACTGCGGTTTCTTCTCTCAAACAACGGCACTCCCAGTTCTGCTTCCAGTCTGTGGATTGCCTGGGAGAGCGCTGGCTGGGCGATCTGTAAATGCTCGGCCGCTTTTGTTATATGCTGATACTGGGCTGCTACCAGAAAATATCGTAATTGTAGTAATTCCATGATGTACCTCTTCATTTGCTTCAGGTCTTAAGTATTTCTATTATAAGCAAAAGGAAGAAAATGTCAAATCTTTATCGATGACAGCAGAAGGGTTTTGAAGTATAATAGCTGCGTAAGCAGAAAGGGGTGTATACATATGAAAGAATTATTGTTTATGAAACCGGTTTTCAAGGAAGCTGTCTGGGGCGGAAAGAAGCTGCGGGAAGACTTTGGATATGAGATACCAGGTGATACTACCGGAGAGTGCTGGGGCATTGGAGCCCATAAAAACGGGGACTGCACCATTGCAGAGGGAATGTATAAGGGAGAACATCTGTCAAAGTTGTGGACAGAGCATCCGGAGCTGTTTGGAAATGAGGATGGAAAATACGGGAAAGAATTTCCGCTTCTTATTAAGATCATTGACGCAAAAGCGAATCTGAGTATCCAGGTCCACCCGGACAATGCTTATGCAAAAGAGCATGAAAATGGCTCTCTGGGAAAGACGGAGTGCTGGTATATCTTAGACAGCGAACCGGGAACCAAGATCGTTATTGGACATAATGCGAAAAACAAAGAAGAATTAAAGCAGATGGTGGAAGAAAAGCGCTGGAAAGATCTGATCCGGGAAGTGCCGGTGAAAAAAGGCGACTTTTACCAGATCAACCCAGGCTGTGTCCATGCCATTAAGGGGGGAACGATTCTATTAGAGACCCAGCAGTCCAGTGATATTACCTACCGTGTATATGATTATGACCGGAAATGGAATGGAAAGTTGCGGGAGCTTCATGTAAAACAAAGCCTGGATGTGATAAAGACCCCGTTCCAGCCAGAAGCAGATCAGAGAAGCGTTACCCATACAGAAGGCGCAGATCTGGAACATCTGGAAACATGTCCTTATTATACAGTGGAAAAATATGACATCCACGGAACCTGGGATCATACCTTTGAGGCTGGTTTTGTAAATGCCAGCGTCATTGACGGAGAAGGAAGCATAAACGGCACAAAGATCAAAAAGGGAGATCATTTTATTATCCCGGCTGATTTTGGAAACTGCTGTTTTGAAGGCAATATGAGCCTGATCTGTTCCTGGGTGTAATAAAAGCAAATTTTTATAAAGTGGTTAGCGGCAACTTCTAATTGCTTTTTGCGCTGTTAGATGTTAGGATAACTTTATATCCAGACGATGGTGTTAGGACAAGGAGGAAAATGAAATGAAGTTGAAAAAAGCCATGCTGCTTTTCGCAGCGGCAGCAGTAGCTGCAGGTACCGTAGCAGGATGCTCAGGAAGTGCAAAAGAGACAACAGCAGCTTCCGCAGCAGAGACAAGTGCTGAAGAAACCAAAGAAGAGACCACAGCAGAAGAGACCAAGGAAGAGGAAACAACTGCTGAGGAGGAAGAAGACGAAGAAAACTACGATACAGGAGATGCAGCATTGGATAATACAAGAAATCAGGATGAGATCGGAGAAAAGGAACTTTTAGTAGTAAGCTTTGGAACCAGCTACAATGACAGCCGCCGTTTAACCATTGGCGCTATTGAGGATGCCATTGAGAAGGCAGAACCTGACTTTTCTGTAAGAAGAGGCTTTACCAGCCAGATCATCATTGACCATGTAAAGAAGAGAGATGATGTTGCCATTGATAATGTAACAGAGGCTCTTGACCGTGCAGTAAAGAACGGCGTAAAGACTCTGGTTATCCAGCCAACCCATCTGATGAACGGTCTTGAGTATACAGATCTGGTAAATGAAGTAGCTGAAAATGCAGACTCTTTTGAGCAGGTAGCAGTAGGAGAGCCATTACTTACTTCTGATGATGACTTTAAGGCAGTGATCCAGGCGATCACAGACGCAACCAAGGAATATGATGACGGTGAGACTGCCATCTGCTTTATGGGACATGGTACAGAAGCTGACTCCAACCAGGTATATGCCAAGATGCAGGATATGCTTACAGAGGCAGGCTTTGAGCACTATTATGTGGGTACTGTAGAGGCAACTCCAAGTCTGGATGATGTAGTAGCAAAGGTAAAAGAAGGTTCTTATAAGAAAGTTGTATTAGAGCCATTAATGATCGTTGCCGGTGACCATGCAAATAATGATATGGCAGGCGATGAAGAAGGCTCCTGGAAGACCACTTTTGAAGAAGCTGGTTATGAAGTAACCTGTCTTGTAAGAGGCTTAGGCGAATTAGAACCGATCCAGCAGCTGTTTGTTGAGCATGCAAAGGCAGCTGTTGACAGTCTTGCAAAATAATATGTTTGCATATTGATGTGAAATGAAAACAAAAAAGGCGGTCAGAAAACAATCTGGCTGCCTTTTGTTGCAAGTAGTCTGCCCGGCGGTGCGCCGGGCGGACAGCATGTATAGTGAGAAAGACGGTGAACAGGATGAGGTTAAGAAAATATATTTTATGTGCCGGGATCATTGGTTTAGTGGGAATGTCTGCCGGATGCGGACAGAAGACGGACAATGCGGCAGTTTCCCAGACGATGAAGGAGCAGACGGCTGCTGATGAAAGTGCGGAAGCAGCGAAAGAGGCAGATACAACAGAGGCTGCTGAAACAACAGAGGCTGCAGAGAAAGAGACAGAAAAAGAAACAGCTCCTACAGTCCAGGTAGTAAGCGATGATATGGTGCCGGTAGAGGCAGCTGCCTTAAATGATGGCGTCTACCCGGTAGAGGTGGACTCCAGTTCTTCTATGTTTCATATTACAGAGGCAGAACTTATGGTAGCAGAAGAAAAAATGACAGTCCGCATGACATTAAGCGGCTCCGGTTATGGAAAAGTATTTATGGGAACCGGGGAAGAAGCGGAAAAGGCCAGTGAGGCAGATTATATTCAGGCAGAAGAGAGCGGGGACGGGAAAAATGTATTTGAGATCCCGGTAGAAGCCTTAGACAAGGGCATTGACTGTGCTGCTTACAGCAAAAAGAAAGAGACCTGGTATGACCGTACTCTGGTAGTCCGTGCTGATTCTCTTCCTGCAGATGCCTATAAGGAAGGAAACACAAAGACAGTAGAAGGCCTGGGATTGGAAGACGGGGATTATACAGTAGAAGTAACATTAGAGGGTGGTTCCGGCCGTACGACTGTGGAGTCTCCAACAGAATTAAAGATCGAAAATGGACAGGCAACTGCCATTATTACCTGGAGCAGCTCCCATTATGATTATATGAAGATCGGCGAGGAAAAATATGAGCCTGTAAATATAGAGGGCAATTCTGCTTTTCAGATCCCGGTCACTGTATTTGATTACAAGCAGAAGGTGATCGCAGATACTACCGCCATGAGCACACCTCATGAGATCGAGTATACGCTGACATTTGACTCAGAAAGCATAAAAGCACAGTAACGGAAAATGAAGATGAAAAAACAGATAAAAGGGAAAAGACTTAAACTTTTGTTTCTGGGGTTGTTGGCAGCATTGATATTGAGTGTGTGTGCCGGATGCGGACAGACAGTGGGAAATGTAAAGAGTGCAGAGGATGCGGGGCAGTTAGGAAATGCTGGAAACGCAGATGATACAAAAGAAGGTCCAGGAACAGAAGACCAGAAAACAGAAGACTCAGAACCCGAAGATGCTGTCTCCTGGTCAGACCTTGCGCCAATGGATGCCCTTGACCTAAAATACGCTGACCAGTTTTCTGTCACCTACTACGGGGAAGAAAAATATGCTTTAGTCACCATTGGGGAAGATGAAAAATTCCTGGTAGTGCCGGAGGAAGAGCCGGTGCCAGGAGACCTTCCGGCAGATATTACGCCTCTTCAGAGACCCTTAAATAACATGTATCTGGCGGCTACTTCTGCTATGGATTTTTTCTGTCATCTGGACGCAGTGGATCAGATCACTCTTTCCGGTACGGACAGCTCTGGCTGGTATCTGGAAGAGCCGAAAAAGGCCCTGGAAGAAGGAAAAATGGAATATGCAGGGAAATACAGCGCACCGGACTATGAGCGGATCGTAGATAAGTCCTGTTCTCTTGCTATTGAGTCTACCATGATCTATCACTGCCCCCAGGTAAAGGAACAGCTGGAAAATCTGGGCGTGCCGGTATTAGTAGAGCGCTCCAGTTATGAGGCAGATCCCTTAGGCCGTATGGAATGGATAAAGCTGTATGGCGTGCTTACAGGAAAAGAAGGGCTGGCAGAGGAATTATTTGAAACAGAGATGAAGAACCTGGAAGGCGTTTCTGATCAGGAGAACACAGGAAAAACAGTGGCCTTTTTCTATATTACCTCTAAGGGCAGTGCCAATGTGCGAAAACCGGGGGATTATGTGGCGAAAATGATCCAAATGGCAGGCGGCGGCTATGTTCCCCAGAATGCTCAGGCAGAAGAGGAAAACGCCCTTTCTACCATGAACATGGAAATGGAAGCCTTTTATGATCAGGCAAAAGACGCCGATTACATTATCTATAACAGCACCATAGACGGGGAATTGTCTGCCTTAAAGGAATTTCTGGCGAAGAGCCCGCTTCTGGCTGATTTTAAGGCAGTAAAAGAAGGCCATGTGTGGTGTACAGGAAAGAACCTGTTCCAGGAGACCATGGGACTGGGAAATATGATACAGGACATCCACAGGATGCTTACAGAAGAGGAGCCGGATCCGGAGCAGATGCATTATATCCACCAGTTAAGATAAGACAGCGCCAAAAGAAAGGGGAAACACAGGATTGGAAAGCAGAGGAACATCCGCAGCGAAAAAAAGACGGGCAAATGCAGCAGGGG
>CAVIPV010000133.1:0-7649 GCA_963644495.1 Prevotella sp.
CTATCAGTTCTAAAGGCATTCGCCATTTTCTTTTGTAAAAAATCTTAGAAATCTTCAATGCTTAAAACCCAAAAACAAAGCAGAGAGGATTCCGGGATGATAAAAGCAAAAGGGATCCTCCAAAAAGTAAGGAGGACGAAATCTGTTTTACGTATCAGATGTTTATTCAGAACTGACAAAAGATATGTTCCTGTATGGAAGCGTTCCAGTGCAGATCCCAGAACCCAAATTTGTAGTATTTTATAATGGCCAGGAGAACATGCAGGAAAGAGAAGTCCTGAAACTGTCCAGTCTTTATGCCAAAAAAGCAGAACACGTAAGCCTGGAGTTGGAAACATTGGTGTTGAATGTGAACATAGGTTACAATAAAATATTAATGGAACGCTGCAGACAGTTGAATGACTATGCCCAGTTCGTAAGCGAAGTCCGAAAACGGCTGAGAAAGAAACTGCCCTTGTCAGAGGCAGTAAACGAAGCAGTAGAAGACTGCATCCAAAGAGGGATCCTTGCAGAGTTCCTGAGCAAAAACCGTGCGGAGGTGGTCAAAGTGAGCATTTATGAATATGATGAAGAAAAAGTAAAACGGATGTTTAAAGAAGAGTGCATGAAGCTTGGAATGGAGCAAGGAATAGAACAGGCCGGAAAGATCTTCCGCTTGTATCTTTCTGGAAAAACAGAAGAAGATATCGCACAGGAAACTGGTGAAACCATTGAAATGGTCCACAAAGTATTAAAAGGATAACGAAAACATATAAGAGGTGATGACAACAGGGAGATGGACCGGATATGGTCCCACTCCCTGAAGTTACCTTACAAATATTTAGTCATGGTCTTAATATAATCATAAGATGCCTTTAATTCTCCGAAAATATCCCCTCTGCATGCACGATCATGGTCGGCAACGTACCATTTAGGCTGGATCTCTTTTTCACAGTAAGTTAAAATATTGTACCAATCCATAACACCGTAGCCGGTTGGTTTAAATTCATAAGGCGCATTCATGTCCAGCGGATCATTACCTGGTCTTGAATAATCTTTTAAATGGACGATCTCAATCCTGTTTTTGTATTTCTTCAGTGCCTTCATAGGAGAGTAGCCGCCAATGGTCATCCAGCCAAGATCTGGTTCATAATTAACATTTTCCGGGATGTTTTTTAAAATATAGTCCATTCTATATTCGCGGTTTATCATGTTGATATATTCCCAGTCATGATTGTGATACTGTAAGGTCAGGCCATGTCTGGCAGTCAATTCAGCCAGGCGGCGGATATTGTCAAGGTCTTTGTCAGTAACGGGTTCATTTGTCATGCATAAACCGATGTACTTGCAGCCCATTTCCTTAATATATTCCATCTGTTCATCAGGTGTTTTTCCAGGCATTTCCATGGCTTCGCGAAATGGTTCCCAGCCACCTAAATCTTCTGTTCCTTCACAGAGCATAAAAGGAGTCAGCGCAAAGCAGCCAAAAGCTTCAATTCCTGCATCTTCGCACATTTTACGGATCTCAGTTGCACTGTGTCCGTGAAATCCTGTGATCTCCAGGCCATCAAAACCAATTTCTCCCAGTTTTTTACAGGTCCCTGCAAAATCCTTTTTTAATTCATCTACCAGGATAAAACCAGGAGCACCTATTTTAAATTCTCTCATATTGCTACCTCTCAAATATACATTATTTATTGAAAACGGTTAATGACTTTATAAAAGATCCAGGTCAAAAAAACGGATACATACAGGAGAACCTGTTTTAACCTGATTTACAGGTTCTAATTTTCCATCTGCAAGGATCCTGAAAACAGTGATAGAATCGCTGTCCTGATTTCCAACCAGTATATACTTGTCATCTGGTGTGATGGCAAAATTTCGGGGAGTCCTGCCGCCGCATAAAATGCAGTCCACATAATGCAGCTCACCTGCCGCATCCACTAAATAGCAGGTAAGGCTGTCATGTCCCCGGTTGGAAGCATACAGAAATCTTCCATTGGCTGTTAAATGCAGGTCAGAACAGATATTTTCACCAGAATAATCCTCTGGCAGTGTATATACAGAAGCAAGTTCGGTAAAATGACCTTTTTCAACCAGGAAATGAGTAATCTCAGAGCTGATCTCGTTGATCAGATAAAAATGTTTTCCGTCTCTGGAAAATTCTCCATAGCGGGGACCACGTCCGGCCTGAACCTTGATATCACCGGATCCATCTGGTGTAATAAGAACGTTCTGATAATTATATGTTTTTACAGTGTCAAGTCCAAGGTCAGGTACATACATTTTATGATCTTTAAAGAGAATACTGTGGGCATGAGGTCCCTTCTGACGAATGGGATGGATACTGTGTCCTGTGTGATACCGCCACCGGGCATGCCATTAAACTCTTTTGATTCATTTACAGTATATATTTTGCGTTTTTCTTCATCAATAGTCAGGTAAGAAGGATTACGCAGCTTTAAACTGGTAAGAAAATGGATCTGTCCATCTTCAAAAACACCGATGGTAAGTCCGTCTCCTTTTCCCTGAAATAATTCTCCTGTTCCAAACAGGATAGGTTCAGTATAACTTCCTAAAGCAAAGTAATATTTCATAACGGATTTCCTGCTTTAATTTTTATTATTTTCTAATTTACGGGTGAGTTTTACAGCTTCCATGATGAACTGGTCTCTAAGGGCAATGTCCTCATCAATGCTTCGTTCATTCCAATTGTAAAAGCCTTTTCCAGTCTTAGCGCCCAGATCACCATTAGCCACAAGATCTTTGATATATTGTCCGGCAGTTTTACTTGCACAGATGTCAGGAAGTACGGTTTCCTGTACAGAAAGTCCCAGATCCAGGCCAATGGCATCCAGATGTTTTAAAGGTCCCCATACAGGGAAGCGCATAGCCATGCCGCAGCCAATTGCTGTGTCTACATCTTCTGCACTTGCAAGACCGGACTGCACGATGTCGATGGATTCGCGGATGATGGCCTGGAAAATGCGGTTTGTCAGCTGGCCAGGAAGGTCTCTTTTTACCAGAACAGGTGCTTTGCCCCATTTTTTCAGCTCTGCTTTCACAGCTTCAGCCATTTTCAGGTCAGTTTTGTCACTCATAACTACTTCCACTAAAGGAACCAGATGGGTTGGAAGCCAGAAGTGTGTGGTCATAGTGCGCTCCGGATGTTTGCATTTTTTGCAGATATCCGTGATCCTTAAACCGCTTGTATTGCTACAGATCGGAACATTTTCAGGAAGAAGTGCATCCAGTTTTGCAAAAACGTTCTGTTTGGCTTCTACATTTTCGATGATCGCTTCAATGACCATAAATGCTTTTTCTGCTGCTTGTTCCATATCACAGCCGGCTTCTAAAAGTTCCAGTGCTTTTATTTCTTCTTCTTTCGTGTTTAAGCCATTTTCCACCCGGCTTGCAATACAGTTTTTTGATTTTTCAAGACCTGCAGTTGCACGGGTCTTATCTACGTCTACCATAATAGTCTTATGACCGGCAAGAGCAGACATGGCAGCAATGCCGCTGCCCATCATACCACAGCCAAGTACCATTACATATTCTCTCATTTGATGACCTGCTTTCTTTTTGATGATTTAACAGATATTATTCTTTCGGCTTAGCGAAAGTCATATTTCCGATCACAGAATAGAGGATGCCTACTGCCAGAGCGATAACAACAGCAATTTTGTATCCGCCGACCAGATTTTTAAAGTTGTTCCACCAGATATAGCAAAGAAGTGCTACAGGAAGGAATACCACCAGCTTTAAAGCAATAGAATTCATGTGCCATTTGGACTTTTCCCAGATCTGTGGGTATTTCTTCGGATATGCCAGTAAACCGAAATTAGGAAGGAGCATAGATAAAATGTATAAATTAGTGTTTACTTTCATGATATTGGTGTTTAATGCGGAGATCTCCTGTGGCTTAAGGAGGATAAGTGGGATCAGTGCAAATAATAAGAAGATAAACATGGCTCTGTCCATAACACCATATTTGTTTTTAACTGTAAACCACTTTGGAAACCAGCCGTCTCTGCAGGCTCTTTCAAATGGTGCCACATAAAGAGGATAGCAGCCATTAATGGTAGTTGCCACAGCAAGGCTTGCACCACCAAGGATGAAGAAATACTGCATAGGTTTCATGTTTTCAAAAATAGAAGCAGCAGCATTCATAACAGCTTTTGCAGGTCCGCCGTAGAAGAGAGTTCCTGCCATTTCAAAGCCGCCTTCTGCCTGGGATACCATAGGCATAGAACCAACAGTTGAGAGAGCAATTCCTGCAAAAAGCAGACTTCCTACGATCGTAGCTGTGATTACAGCGATAGGAAGATTTCTTTCCGGATTTTCTACTTCATTTCCAAGTTCTAGTGTGGATAAACCGCCGGCAAGAGAGAAGATGACCAGTGAAACAGCGCTTACCAGTCCTGGAACACCATGTGTCATGAAATTTTCCTTATTGAATACCAGCATAGTATCCATATGAACAAAACCGAAAGCAATAAAGCTAATAAATGCGATCACTAAAATAAGATTTAAGAATTTCTGGACTTTTGCAACACTCTTTAATCCAAAATAGTTGGTGATGAAGAAGATAATGCCTACTTTACCGATAAAGAAAAGATAGAACCAGAAGCCGCTGGCTTTTCTTCCGAAGGCATCCTGTGTCAGTGCATAGGACAGACCGTGACGGGGATAAACAGTTCCTGCAATAATATAAGGAAGAAGCATAAAAAAGATAGTGACTGCTGCAAGCATAAATGCCAGAAATGCACTGCCGCCAGTGTAAGAAGCAGCAGGACCAGTCAGTGAGAAGACAGCGGCGCCTACATTGACACCGATACTGATCATTAATAATTCAACTAAAGAAATTTTCTTTCCTTCCATGGTGTAACCTCCCGGATATTTATTTTATCATTATGCATTTTCACCGTCATTTGGGTAAATGACCACTTTCATAGCGCCATCTTTACGTTTCATGAAAGTATCAAAGGCTTCAGTGCAGTGTTCCAGATCAAAGGTGTGAGTAACCATATCTTTTACCTGAATGCGTCCGCTGGAGATCATTTCAATGACTTTCCAGCTTACATTTGGATTTGCACGACTGCCGAAAATAGTGATCTCATTGTGGGTGGTGTATTTTAATGGAATATCTTCGGTCACACCATCTTTTGCTACCCCCAGCATGATGACCTTTCCACCTTTACCACACATTTTGATACACTGGGTAAGGGTCCCTTTGGCGCTGGAGCACTCTACGGCAACATCTACGCCAAGTCCATCTGTTAATTTGCGGACTGCTTCTACAGGTTCTTCTTTGCTGAAATCAACTAGGAGATCAGCACCCATTTTTTCAGATTCAGATAAACGTGGCTCTCTGCCTACCATGATCACTTTGCCTGCGCCCATTGCCTTTGCAAGTTTCATTGCCATGATGCCAATAGGGCCGGGACCTACAACTGCAACGGTGCAGCCTGGAGTGATACCGGCTCTTTCCAGTCCGTGAAGAGCGACACCTGCTGTATCGCACATGGCAGCTTCTTTGTAAGAGATATTGTCAGGAAGTTTTGTGATACTTTTGATGCTGTATGTATTATACTGCGCATATGCACCCTGGCTTGTAAAACCATAATGTCTGTGTCCTGTTTCATTTTTACCATAATTTAAGCATAATGTATATCGTCCTTCCAGACAATTTCTGCAGTGGCCGCAGCCTTTGTGTGCTTCACCGGCAACACGGTCGCCAGGCTTAAAATCAGTTACATTTTTACCTACAGCAATGATACGGCCGGCCCATTCATGTCCGGCGATAAACGGATATGAAGGCGGCCATACACCAGCTAATCCTCCGGTTACGATCTCAGGATCGCTGCCGCAGATAGCAACACCTCCGATACGGCATAATACTTCATCGTCGCCGGGAACAGGAACAGGAACGGGGACTGTCTGTACCTCCCATTTTCCAGGTTCTGTTAAGACCATGGCCCGCATTTTTGTTGGTAATTCTTTGTTTGTGCTCATTGTATTCTCCTTTTCTACTTGTAGATTGTTGCTTGTTCTACAAGTTATATTTTATTAAAATACTCACCGGTGATCAGTGAGTATTTATGATCATGATCTGTCTGCCAGGATCTTTTTGAACTTCATGGAAATATCATCCATGTGTTCCTGCATGAGAAGACTGCTCTGATCCTTATCTTTGGCTTTAATGGCAGCTAATATTTTTTCATGGATACGGATACTGGAATCCGAACCATATTCATCGGCTACATTCTGGAGCATGCCGATCAACATTTCTTTAATGATCTGCATGGTTTTGTACAGCATATCATTCTTGGTTGCTTTTGCAATGGCCAGATGATAGTCCAGATCGGCGGTATTGAAATCTTCCAGTGAACCAGCCTCTTTCATATGGGAAAGACAGGTCTCCAGTTCAGCCAGATCTTTCTCATCAGCTTTTTCACAGGCGAGAGTAACGGAGCCTACCTGGATGCATTTCTCGTATTCAAAGAGCTGCATATAATCGCTTTGGCCCAGAAAAACTGTGGGAGCCAACAGGTTCATATAAAAGCCTGTATCAATTCTTTTTACAAAAGATCCTTCTCCCCGCCGTGTTTCGATAACACCGATGGCACTTAATTTCTGTATGGCCTGGCGTATGGTATTCCGGCTTACCTGCAATAATTCTGTCAGTTCATTTTCAGATGGGATCTTATCATTTTCTTTCCAGACACCTGTTGTAATATGATTTAAAAGCTGTTCATATACATCTTCGATGGCGGTTTTCTTATCCCTTGGTTTAAAATTAGTGTTCATATTAAGTTCCTTGTCACTTGTTCTACAAGTAGAAGTATAGCAATTGTCTGCGAATCTGTCTATTGGCAAATATTCACAATGATTTTTGTGAAAAAGTTATAAGCGAAAAAGTGATAGACAGATATTTTTTTTGAAAACATCTCCTTGCTTAAAAGATAGAAAAGCCTGGAACTGAAAACAAAGGAGATGGACCGGATATGGCCCATCTCCCTGAATTTGTTACAGCACTTTTTTATTTTCAGCACCTGGAGTGGTAACGATCACCTTCTTTGGAGTGATGATCAGTGCACCCTTGGCAGTAGCTGCGCCGTTGAACATTTTTTCTACCATGGCTTTGAAAGTATCAACTACAGTACCTTCTGTTACGTATTCAGCAGTTCCCTTGATCTGATAGCCTTCCAGGGTTTTTGCATCGTAAGCAGAGATGGCGATCTGGCCATTGTCTGCTTTCAGATTGTTTAAAGTGGTCTCTAAAAATACATCGCCGACTACTAACTTTCCGTCCTCTGTTACATCCTTAAAAGCAACAGGAACCACATTCGGTTCTCCGTCAGCACAGGTAGCCAGATCCCACATACTGCTCTTTAAAACAGCTGTTACATTTTCATTTAACATCTTGTAGTACCTCCATTTATTTTGTGTGCTCATTATAGAAAATTAACTGAGGAACAACAAGATATTGAGGAATTTATGAGTGGCTATTAATTTTAGTAGTGGAACAGCTATAAAGAACTTTAAAGCAGAACTTTTCACATAAACAAAAAAGCAGAAACCCTTGGCATTCCAAAAGCTTCCACTCTTTCCTAAGCTGCTGACGGGAATCGGACCCGTGACCTCCGCACTACCAATGCGACGCTCTA
>CAVIPV010000134.1:0-7538 GCA_963644495.1 Prevotella sp.
GTTCCGGCGGGATCTGTGGCTCTTCTGCCTCTGTATCTACCAACTGCAGCGCCTTTACAGGACATGCTTTTACGCAAGCCGGAAGCATTCCATGGTGGACTCTTACGTAGCAGCCGTCACATTTGATCATCTTGCCGTTTTCCCCAAAGGACGGGATACCATATGGACATGCCATAGCACAGCTGTGGCAGCCGATACAGTTGGTGGTATCGTAAATGGTAAGGTTGGTCTCCGGGTCTTTGCGCAGGCAGGCGCTTGGGCAGGCAGTGATACAAGGGGCGTCTGTACAGTGCATGCAGGCCAGTGATAAATGGCTGTATTTCACATTTCCTTTTTCTTCCATTTCCAGGTCAAATACATTTCGAAAAGGCCTCTGTCCTTCTTTTACCTGAAAATCGTTCTGGTCCATACAGGCAATGGAGCAGGCTCCGCAGGAAATGCATTTCGTGATATCCAGATCTATTGCATACTTTTTCAACTCTGCACCTTCTTTCTCATACCACACCTGGTGGAGTTATAGGCCGGGAAACCGGAATAGGGGTCTACATGGGTTCCGGACATCAGGGAGTTTACATCAGCCTCAGAATATCCATGGTAGAAAAAGACTACATTTTTCGGCGCTCTGTGTGTAGGGTGTGCTTTTACAGAAATGGTTCCTCTTTCTGTGAACAGTTCCATATCGTCTCCCTCTTTCAGTCCCAATGCCTGTGCGTCTTCTATGGAAATATCCGCCATAGGATCCGGACGCAGGCTGCGCACCCACGGTACCTTGTGAAGACGGGAATGAATGGCATTTGGCAGTCGTCCGCCGGAGCAGAGGATATAAGGATATACCTTTTCATCTGCCTCATCCATTGGCTCGCAGTAAGTCGGCAGCGGATCTAAATGCCATTCCAGATGAGAAGCGATCAGCTCTGAATACAGTTCAAACTTGCCGGTAGGTGTTTTGCAGCCTCTTTCAAGAACAGTTCCTGGAACATACGGCATTACGCCGCGAACTTTTACTGGCAGATCACTGGCGCGAAGTTCATCCATGGTAATATCCAGGTTGGATAAGATCTCTTCAATGTTCTTCTCATATCCTTCTTCCAGACGCTTATCCCCTAACTTCATCACTTTTGCCAGATCGCATAAAATTTCTGCATCTGACTTGCTCTCTCCCACTCTGTCAATAGCAGGTTTAGTCAGCCATGCATAGCCGCCTGGATAAGTCTCTAACTCTCCTCTTTCATAGGAAGTGCATACCGGAAGGACGATATCTGCCATTTTTGCAGCATCGGTCATAAACAGGTCTGCATCTACGAAAAAGTCCAGTTTTTCAATGGCAGACTTAAAATACTGGTCATCTGGAAGGATGCGGTAATTTAAGCCCAGGGCAAATAATGCCTTAACAGGATACGGTGTACCTTCGTGGATCTGTCTTGGCAGGTCTACACACTGCATCTCCCGCTCCATGTGGTACCACAGCGGGAACCTGGTGGCTCCTACAGGAAGAGCAGCATCCTTTGGCTCTGTACCGTCAGCAAATTCATCCTCTAATGTAGTAAATCCCGCAATCTGGTGGGTGAATGTATGTTCTCCCGGCAGCTGTCCGCCTTTGCGGTCGAAGTTGCCTGTCAGTGCAGAAAGAGCCATAATAGCACGGTAATTCTGGAAGCCATTCTTGTGGTGTGGAATAGGCGCACTATTTTCGTTGATAGCCATGGACTTGCTCTCATGGATCATCTCACAGGCCTTTACCACCAGTTCATAAGGAACACCTGTGAGCTTTTCTACATTGGTCTCATTAAAGCCTGCAGCATATTCTGCATATTCCTTAAAACCATGCACGTACTTGTCAATGTATTCCTTGTCGATCCAGCCTTTCTGGATCAGCACATTTCCCATGCACAGTGCCAGAGCACCGTCTGTTCCCGGATATGGGCGCAGATGCAGATCACACATTTTCTCTGTAGTAGGCGTGATCTTCGGGTCTACCACAATGACCTTCATGCCTCTGGCTCTGGCTTTTTCCGCTCCCTGAGCCTTTAAATATCCGGAATAATATGGATTAAAAGCCCAGCCAAGAAGCAGGTCACAATTTGCCATATCTGGTCTTCCCAGCTGTCCAATAGCCGTTTTCCATGCCATCCAGCCAGCTGTCATACAGGTACTGGACTCTGTACCATAGTTCATGGTTCCAAAAGAATGGGCAAAACGGCGCAGCCATGGACGGAACCATTTATTATAGCCGCCGAAAAATGCCACTGCCTGAGGGCCGTCTGTTTCTTTGATATGGTTTAATTTTTCCGCGATTTCTTTATAAGCCTCATCCCAGGTAATGGGTTCAAATTTTCCTTCTCCCCTTTTGTCGGTGCGGCGAAGAGGCGTTTTAATACGGTCTTCTCTGTATGCATAACCACGGCCGGACAGTCCCTTTGTGCAAAGACAGCCCTTATTTCTTGGGTGCTCGTCCAAACCTTCCAGTTTTACCATTTTTCCGTCTTTTACATAGGCACAGACACCGCAGTTATAGGCCGGGGAACAGATAGCACAGACCGTATTCTTTTTTACGATCCCGGTTTCCGGTCCCGGTATCTTTGCTTTTTTTAAAGCCTCTAAACTATCCATGTATCTTCTCCTCAACTTCTTCTATAAAAGGAACAGAAAGTCCTGCTTTTACCAGCATAGCCCGCTGATAATCCGGCAGAACAAACTGTTCACCTGCAAATAATCGCAGCATATAGTTTTTAATAATGCCGCTGACGCGATAATTATCTAAAATGTTAGCGCCTACAATACGCTTTCCGTCTATCACCAGACGGATATACAGATCTTCGGAAAGAGAACCGTATTCCAGGATCTCTCCCTGCATCCGGTTGTCTCCAAATCCAATAAAATCCATGTTCATAAAGTGGGTGATATTGTGAAGGATATTGCCTTTATAAGCCATATCTCCCCCTGCCATGTTAATACCGGCAGTTTCACCCTGATGATTGGCATTGGCCCACAGACCGATGATCTGGTTCTGGCCGCTTTCCAGGTTGTTGCCTTCACAGCAGTCTCCTGCAGCAAAGATGCCTGGAACAGAAGTACGCATATGGTCATCTACCACAATGCCTCTTCCGATCTCCACTTCTCCCTGGACCGTCTCTGTAATGGCTCTTGTACCGATACACAGGCCCACAATATCCGTTGAGATACGGCTTCCGTCTGTCAAAACAGCTACTTTTTCGCCATTTTCCTGTTCCATATGGTCAATGGTAACGCCAAACATTAAATGAACGCCCTGGGCTTCTACTCTCTTTTCAATCTCTTCTGCCACTTCTTTATAAGCAGCCAGAGGGAAGATATAGCTTGCCAGGTCTAAAAGCCAGGTTTCAATGCCGTATTTATGAAGGACTTCCACTACTTTAATACCTGCCATGGAAGCACCGATCACAACAGCATGCTTAATATCATTTTTCTTTAATCTGTCCTTAAAACGAAGGGCATCTTCTACTGTACGCATCAAAAAAGCGTCCTCAGGCTCCAGCCCCTTTACAGGAGGAGCAAAGGCTCTTGCGCCGGTTGCGATCAGGATACGGTCATACTGCCCTGATCCATTTTCTGTTTCTACCAGATGTTCTGATCCGTGAACTTTTATTACCTGTTCTCTGCGAAGGTTAAAATCCACTTCTTTCTGGATCTGCTCCAGATCACCGAAAGGGAACATTCCCTCATATTCCAGTTTTCCGAATGCATAATAAGTGGTCAACATCGGATTATAAGGGGCGCGGCCTGTATTGCTGTATACATCGATGCATCCCTCTTTATCCAGTTCACGGATCTTTTTCACTGCATGGTAGCCGGCTGTACCAAAGCCTACTACTGCATATTTCATAATCTTACCTCCCGCTATCAAATTCCTCTGTTATATATAAAGAAAGACCTGAAGATCTTCACTGGTCATTTCCCTGTATATAACAGGGGAACGCGGCAGGAATGTTACTTTTGCAACACCCCCACCGCGTTTTCCCATATCAGCAAGGATTACTGCTGATCCATTTTTTCTTTTACATTCTTATAACGAACTAACATCAGTACGATTGCTGCAAGGATGAACAGACCAATGTACATGAACTGTCTTGCATTTAAGCTGGACAGGCTGACATAGGAGGTAGCTGCCAGTACAACGAATACAACTGCCAGAGCTACATTTAATTTTGCAGGGCTCATATACAGAGCAGATTTCTTGTATTCTTCCGGGAATACCTTAGGCAGACGGAAGCATGCATAAACCATTAACAGGTCAGTCAGTTTACCACAGCCAGTACCCATGTTTGCGATATCAGAAGTGTTCATACCGGTTACGATGGGGATGATACCAACTACAAAGAAGAATAATAACAGGATAACAGGTGTGCCGCCCTTATTTTCCTTTGCGCATGCTTCCGGCAGCCATCCGTCCATAGCTGCTCTCTGCAGAGAACGTGTGGTCCAGGATAAGGTACCATTTAAGGTGGTCAGTAATGCGAACCATGCACCGCCGATTACGAAGAACAGGTATACAGGTGCAGGGAATACAGATTTTGCTACTACAGAAATATTTACGCCGGCTACTTCTTCAACAGGAAGAACGCAGGCAGCAACGATACCAACTAATGCATAGAAAACTGCAACAAGTAATGTAGATAATACCATAGCCTTTGGAATGGTCTTTCCGGGATTTTCTACTTCACCGCCGTTCTCCGCCAGGAACTTGGCACCTGCACATGCGAAGGAAAGCATTGCAGCGCCGCGAAGGAATTTCATTGGGCCGTTTGGCATAATGTTTTCTTTATTTAATGCCAGTGCAGACCAGTCTACCTTAGGAAGACCGAATACAATGTATACAAACAGAGAAACAAGTAATAATGCTACCATGAACTTCTGTACCTTTGCAGAAGTCTTAAGACCGACCATATTTACTGCTACTGCCACAGTCAAGGCACCGAGTGCTACTAACTTCTGATTTACATTCGGGAAAATAACAGCAACATAGCTTGCAAAGCCAATAGCAAAGGTTGCGATCAGCACCTGCTGTAAAACAAACATCATTAAGAAAACAAAGGATGCTCTTGGTCCGATCAGCTTTTTAGCATACACATAACTGCCGCCGGTTGCCGGCATGCTGGATGCTAAGGTTGCCATGGGAACCAGCTGACATACAGCGATCAACGCCGCAATAACGAAACCGTAAGGTGCGCCGTGTCCGGTCAGCCCGATTACGATACCGGTCAGTACGAATACGCCGGAACCAACGATCTGACCGATGCAGAAGCTCATACATTCCCAGAAATTCAGTTTTTTGTCATCCATAGTTATACCCCTTTCTTATCTGCCACGAACTGTGCCAGTATTTCCATACCTTTTTTAAGAGTTTCTCTTGGGCAGCCGATATTAAAGCGAAGGAAATGTTCTCCATTGCCCTGATATCCGGCGCCTCCTCCTACTGCCATCTTATATTCAGATGCCAGGATCTTTACGATCTGTTCGGAAGTCATGGAAAGTTCGCTGCAGTCTAACCACATCAGGTAAGTACCTTCTGGCTTAACAGGTTTGATCTGCGGTGCATGCTCTTTCAGATAAGTGATAACGAATTCAGCGTTTTCTGTAAGATATGCATTCTGCTCATCTACCCATTCATCACCATATGTATAGCAGGCTTCAATAGCACTGTTTGCCATGCAGTTCGGGCTCATGAGCCACGCCTGGCGAAGTGTATCTTCCTGGGTCTTCTTGTATTCCGGATTTGGGATAATGGTACAGGAAGAATGAAGACCTGCCATGTTAAAGGTCTTGCTGATCGCGGTGTAGACCAGCATATGATCATACACATCAGCGAAACGTGCAGCAGAAGTATACTGATGTCCGTAAAGGACTACGTCTCCATGGATCTCATCAGAGAACAGCCATACGGAATATTTCTTACACAGTTCTACGATCTTTCTGACCTCATCTTCTGTCCATACACGGCCTACCGGGTTGTGCGGGTTGCAGAAGATCATTGCCTTTACATCACCGCCTGCTAATTTCTTTTCCAGATCTTCCCAGTCAATGGTGTAACGGCCTTCGCTGTAAACCAGTGGACAGTCAACCTGTTTTCTTCCCTGGTTGTTGATCACAGCGAAAAATGGATCATATACAGGAGTAAACACTAAAACTCCGTCTCCAGGCTGTGTAAAGCCACGGATGGAAAACCAGATGGATGTTACAACGCCTTCAGAAGGAGAAAATGCGGTTACAGGCAGGTCTACCTGATGACGGCGCTTATACCAGCTTCTTACTGTTTCCAGGGTTCTCTCTCCGGTAAAGGTATAACCGAAAACCGGATGCTCCAGACGTTTCTTCATTGCCTCTACTGCTTCCGGCAATGTTACAAAGTCGGTATCAGCGATCCAGAAAGGAAGAAGTCCTGTCTTTGCGCCGAATTTCAGCTGTTTTTCCCACTTAATGGAGTCAGAGCCAATGCGGTCCTGTACTTTATTAAAATCGTACTTCATTACTGCACCTCCAAAATGATGTAAAACTAAATGTCTATGCTTATATCCCAAACGGTACGGGCCCTGCACTGTCCGGGAAAATTACAGCCAAATAAATATAACTACGGATAATGATAAATAATGGTCATCTGCAGGAACTATCTGCAGAATTCCTCAAAATACTGCTTATATGTGTTATAGATCCAGTCACAGTGTACTAACATATGAAAATATGCATAGTCACCGTCGTGTTTTTTTACCGCTTCCAGGATGTTTCCATGCTGGATGTGGACCTGCTCTCTGTTTAATTCCTGGTCTACAGGAAAGATAAGAGGCAGTGTACGGATCTCGTTGGATGGAAGGACAACTGCGTTCCATACCGGCTCTAACAGAGGATTTTTTAATATCTCCCATAAGCAGCCGTGAAAAGACTGAAGTCCTCTGCCCTCTTCTATATACAGATTTGGGCTTTCGATCACCACCTGGTCGTTTTCATGGATACGCTCCAGCCTGGCAATGTCTTCCGGTGTAGCCACAAGAGCCGCCTGCTTTGCAATAGCAGGTTCGATCAGCCTTCTGGCCTTTGTGGAGAGTTCAAACTGCTGCCAGTACTTTTCCGCCTGGTCCTTTAACTCTCCCGGATCCAGCAGATTTTTCCAGTCTACACTGACAACACTTCCTTTTCCTTTGCGGGTCTCAATAATCCCTGCATCCGCAAGAAGGCGAAGTGCCTGGCGGACCGTTACTCTGCTGACTCCCATACGTTCCATCAGTTCCTTCTCACTGGGAAGCTGGTCCCCTGTGCGATAGGCCCCACTGCGTATCATATCTTTGATCTGGTCAAATACCTGATCATACAAAGGTTTGTTTGATAATTTATTCACAGTGTTGTCTCCTCTCCTGTCTGCAACTGTATGGTGTAATAAACATACACCCTGTATCATAATAGGTCAAGTGTATTTTAGATTTTTTTAACTTTTTGACAATTTTTTCTTTATTTTTTAGGCACATTTTTCTAAAACCCCCCTGTTTTTTCTATTTTTCTTTGTTTTATTC
>CAVIPV010000135.1:0-7455 GCA_963644495.1 Prevotella sp.
TCATACGGCTGTGGTGGGCGCAGGCAGACGGGCATATATTTAAAATGCGTTTTACATTTAAAAACATGACAGTAACAGGCGTTTCGGCAAAAACGCTTATATTCAGGACGGAGCCGGGAGCGCAGGCATAGGCAACGGCAAAGGTCTGTCCGGGACCAGCCTTGGATATGATATTGCGGTTGCCCCAGATGTCCTCCTGTATGATCAGGATATTGCCTGACAGTACAAAACCGATGGACTCCGTTGTGTCGCCAGTACGCAGAAGAAAGGTATCCTTGGGAAAATCCTCTTTTTTGGCATTAAGACAGGAAAGCATGGCTGTAAGTTCATTTTCAGAAATACCTGAAAAAAGCTGGGAAGACCGGATAACAGATAAAAAATCGTTCATAAAAACCTCTTTTATTAAAAGCGTTGAAAAATCAACCGACTTGTTGAATTTATTTTATTATAATAAAAGCGGAAAATCAAGAAGGCATTGTCTGGAAAAATAAATTCCAATTCAAATACAAAGAAAGAGAGGATTTTAAATGGATAACAAAATGTTTTGTTTTCAGTGTGAGCAGACAGCAGGCTGTACCGGCTGCACAGGAAAAGCAGGTGTCTGTGGAAAAAGCGCCGATGTGGCAAAACTTCAGGATCAGCTGACAGGAGCCCTGATCGGACTTGCACGGGCAATTGGTGATACAGCAGAGGTAAGTGCAGATATATGGAAGCTGGTGATCGAAGGTTTATTTACCACTGTGACAAATGTAAGTTTTAATGAAAAAACATTAAGGGAACTGATCGGGTGTGTGCATAAGGAGACTGAAAAGTTTGCAGCTGACGGTTCTGTCTGTTCCTTAGTAAACGGACAGAGCAGTGATTATGATATGGAACGTGTGTGGAATGCCCAGGAAGATATCCGGAGCCTTAAATCACTGATCCTTTTTGGTGTGCGCGGTATGGCGGCTTATGCACATCATGCCATGGTTCTGGGATATACAGATGAGGAAGTAAACCGCTTCTTTGCAAAGGCTCTTCGTGCTGTTGGCGAAGACTGGGGCATGGATGAACTGCTGCCGGTCGTTATGGAAGTTGGTGAGAAAAATCTTAAGTGTATGGCCCTTCTTGATAAGGCCAATACGGAAAGCTATGGTACACCTGTGCCTGTTACAGTTTCTCTGACTGTAGAGAAAGGACCGTTTATCGTGATCTCCGGTCATGATCTCCATGATCTGAAGCTGCTGTTGGAGCAGACGGAAGGAAAGGGTATTAACATTTATACCCATGGTGAAATGCTTCCTGCACATGCTTATCCGGAACTGAAAAAATATCCTCATCTTAAGGGCAATTTTGGAACAGCATGGCAGAACCAGCAGAAGGAACTGAATGAAATTCCTGCACCTGTGCTGTTTACAACCAACTGTCTTATGCCGCCAAAAGCCAGCTATGCTGACCGTGTATTTACTACAGCAGTGGTATCCTATCCGGAAATGGTCCATATCGGTGAAGAAAAAGATTTTACACCGGTCATTGAAAAGGCGTTGGAGCTGGGCGGTTATCCTGAGGACCAGGCATTTACAGGCATCAATGGCGGCAGCACAGTTATGACTGGCTTTGCCAGAGGTACAGTGCTTGGTGTGGCAGATAAGGTGATCGAGGCAGTAAAAGCAGGCGCCATCAGACACTTCTTCCTGGTTGCAGGCTGTGACGGAGCCCGTCCAGGCCGTAATTACTACACGGAGTTTGTAAAGCAGACACCGGCAGATACTGTGGTACTGACGCTTGCATGTGGCAAGTACCGCTTTAATGACCTTGATCTGGGAACCATTGGCGGCTTACCACGCCTGATGGATGTGGGACAGTGTAATGATGCTTACAGTGCGATCCAGATTGCAGTTGCTCTTGCAAATGCCTTTGGCTGCGGTGTAAATGATCTGCCTCTGTCTATGGTGCTTTCATGGTACGAACAGAAAGCAGTCTGCATTCTGCTGACTCTGCTGCACTTAGGTATCAAGAATATCCGTCTTGGCCCGACCCTGCCAGCATTTGTTTCACCAAATGTGCTGAATTACCTGGTGGAAAACTTCGGTATTGCCCCGATCACCACTCCGGAAGAAGATTTAAAGCAGCTTCTGAAATAAATAGTGATATGATATAGAAAAACTCCTCACCGCTGTGATATCAGCTGTGAGGAGTTTTTTGTCATACATATCGCAAACGCGTCAGTGGCGCGTTCTTCGATTATACCCATATCATTTCTTATGATAGCTGTCCAGTAATTTATTTTTCATTTGCCACAGTTCATTGGAAAGGTCTACATGAACGGTGTGCGGATTTACCAGACGTTTGGACTCATCCCATAAGGTATCCAGTTCCTGTTTGCAGTATTTCTGGATATCCATTACTTTTGGTGACTCATAAACACATTCGCCGTTTAAGAAGACAGGAACTAACAGTTCACGCATGGTGTAGGTGCCAGGTGCCAGCAGTGTCTTCTTCCAGGTCTCCTGTGGGTCAAAGAGCAGGAGAGAGTTGTTGGTATCGAATTTTTCACCTACCAGGCAGATCAGGTCAGCGATGATCTTGCCATTTTCCTTGTCATAAATACGGTAAATGGTCTTGTTTCCAGGATTGGTGATCTTTTCAGCGTTTTCAGATAACTTGATCTTTGGAATGAACTCACCGGTGGTCTTGTCCTTTACAGCAGCTAACTTGTAAACGCCGCCGAAAGATGGGCAGTCCTTAGCAGTGATCAGGTTAGTACCAACGCCCCAGGAATTGATGGTAGCGCCCTGTACCTTTAAGCTGTCGATCAGGTATTCATCCAGGTCATTGGAAGCGGAGATCACAGCATCTGGGAAACCGGCTGCGTCAAGCATTTTCTTTGCTTTCTTTGACAGATATGCCAGGTCGCCGCTGTCTAAACGGATACCGTAGAAGGTCAGCGGAATGCCGGCTGCTCTCATTTCCTTAAATACTTTGATCGCATTTGGAATACCGGATTTTAAGGTGTCATAGGTATCAACTAAAAGGATACATGCAGTTGGATACAGTTTTGCGTAGGTACGGAAAGCGGTCAGCTCATCCGGGAAGCTCATGATCCAGCTGTGTGCATGGGTTCCCTTTACAGGAACATCAAACATTTTTCCGCAAAGGACATTGGAAGTACCAATACAGCCTGCGATCATGGCAGCTCTTGCGCCGTAAGTACCTGCGTCAGCACCCTGAGCACGGCGAAGACCAAATTCCATAACGCCGTCGCCCTTTGCAGCGTGAACGATGCGCTCTGTCTTGGTTGCGATCAGACTCTGGTGGTTGATAATAGTAAGAAGCGCAGTCTCAACCAGCTGGGCCTGCATGATCGGCGCAATTACCTTGATCAAAGACTCTCTTGGGAATACAACGGTACCTTCCGGGATCGCATAGATATCGCCTGTAAAACGGAAGGTGCTGAGATACTCTAAAAAGTCCTCTTCAAATAAATTTAAACTTCTTAAATATTCAATATCGCTTTCATCAAAGTGAAGTCCCTTGATGTATTCAATGGCCTGTTCCAGACCGGCACAGATGGCAAAGCCGTTTCCATGGGGGTTGGTACGATAGAACATATCGAAGATGACAGTTTCATTTGCGTCTTTTTCCTTAAAATATCCCTGCATCATCGTCAGTTCGTACAGGTCAGTGAGTAGTGTAAGATTTCTGTGGTCCATAAATTGACTCCCTCCTGGTACGCAGTCTGGTTCTGAAAAAGACGGCTGCGTCCGGCTTTCTGTAAAGTTTTCCGTAACAATATAGCATAAATACGTAAAAAAAGAAATATATCGTTAAAAATTATACAATATTATATTCATATGTCAAGACACCTGTGCTTACATTATGGGATAAAATGCTTATTTCCTGCGCCCTAACTGCCAGAAAGCCACAGCGCTGGCTGCTGCCACATTTAGTGAATCTACCCCATGGAACATGGGGATAAGGACTGTGTAGTCGCAGGCTGCAATGGTGGCATCTTTCAGTCCTTCTCCTTCTGTGCCAAGGATGATGGCCAGTTTTTCATGGGAAGCTAAAATGGGATCGTCAATGGATACGGAGTTGGTTTTTAATGCCATGGCAGCAGTCTTAAAGCCCAGATTCTTGAGAGTCTTCATAGCATCACCAGGCCATGAGCCTTTAGGAAGAATAGTCCATGGGATTTGAAATACCGTTCCCATGCTTACACGGGAAGCACGGCGGTATAATGGGTCAGCGCAGCCATGGGCGAGAAGTACTGCATCCATGCCAAGGGCGGCGGCAGAGCGGATGATAGCCCCTACATTAGTAGGATTTACCACATTTTCCAAAATGGCAATGCGGCTGGCATTTTTACATACTTCTTCTACAGAAGGAAGTACATTCCGCTTCATGGCGCAGAGCATGCCACGGGTCAGGGCAAAGCCAGTGAGTTTGGTGAGGACATTGTATTCTGCGTTAAATACCGGTACATCCGGATATTTTTCAAGAAGCTGCCTGGTTTCGCCGGTCCCGGCTTCAGCCAGACGTTTTTCCGCCAGAAAAGAAACAGGAGCATATCCTGCGTTTAACGCTCGTTCAATTACCTTGGGGCTTTCAGCAATAAAAACACCGGGAGCCGGTTCAAAGTAGTGGAGAAGCTGTGCTTCATTGTAGCGGGCATAGATGTCAAGATCTGGATCGTTAAAGTCAGTTATTTCAATTTCATTCAGTTTCATAAATAATTAAATTCCTTAATAAGTGATAAGTAATATAGTGGGGGATCTTTCATACGGCTGCGGGAAAGCAGTTTTACAAAAATATGAAAGCATACCTGTTTCTTAGTATAAAAGAAATGTACATTTTTGGCAATCAGACTTGTACACCTGTGTGCACATGGTTTCAGGAAAAATGGATATCCTAAATCTATCAAAGAATTATCAAAATTAATTAACGCAAAGGAGAACAGATCCATGGAAAATAAAATGTTCTGTTACCAGTGCCAGGAAACGGCAAACTGTACTGGCTGTACTTTAACCGGTGTCTGCGGCAAAAATCCCCAGGTTGCGGCAGCTCAGGACCTTTTGGTGTATGTGACAAAGGGCTACAGCGCTGTGACTACCAGACTGCGCAAAGAAGGCACGAAGATCAGCGATGCTGAAAACCGTATGGTGGTAATGAACCTGTTTATGACTATTACCAATGCCAATTTTGATAAAGAGGCTATTGAAAACCGTATCCATGATACTCTTCATGTGAAAAAAGAATTATTAAAGAAAGTAAAAGACACCTCCGGGCTTCCTGATGCTGCTTTGTGGGACGGAAGCGGGGACTGGGAAGCCATTGCCAGGAAAGTAGGCGTACTTTCCAATCCAGACGAGGATATCCGAAGCCTGCAGCAGCTGATCACCTATGGTATCAAAGGACTTTGCGCTTATACCAAACATGCTAATGCACTGATGCATACAGATCCAGATTTGGACGCGTTTATGCAGGAAACACTGGCAAAGACACTGGATGACAGCTTGACGGCAGAGGAATTAGTGGCATTGACACTAAAAACAGGTGAGTACGGCGTAAAAGGAATGGCCATGTTAGATGCTGCCAACACCGGGGCTTATGGAAATCCTGAGATCACGGCAGTGAATATTGGTGTAAGGAAAAATCCGGGCATTCTGGTTTCAGGCCATGACCTGCGGGATCTGGAAATGCTTTTGGAGCAGACCAAGGGAACCGGCGTAGATGTGTATACCCATTCGGAAATGCTTCCGGCCTGCAGTTATCCGGCTTTTAAGAAATATCCTCATTTTGTGGGGAATTACGGGAATTCCTGGTGGCAGCAGAAAGAGGAATTTGAGGCCTTTAACGGGCCGATCCTTATGACCACCAACTGTATCGTGGCTCCAAAGGCCAGTTATAAAGACCGCCTTTATACCACCGGAGCAGCGGGATATCCAGGCTGTACCTATATTCCAGGCGGCTTAGGAGAAAAGAAGGACTTTTCCAAGATCATAGAGCAGGCAAAGAAATGCCCGCCGCCAAAAGAACTGGAATTTGGCACCATCCCAGGCGGTTTCGCCCACGCCCAGGTGATCGCATTGGCTGACAAGGTAGTGGAAGCAGTAAAATCCGGGAAGATCAAAAAATTTGTAGTCATGGCAGGCTGCGACGGGCGTATGAAGAGCCGTGAATATTATACCGAATTTGCCAAAGCGCTGCCAAAAGATACCGTGATCCTCACAGCAGGCTGCGCCAAGTACCGGTACAATAAATTAAAACTGGGAGATATCGACGGTATCCCAAGGATCCTGGACGCAGGCCAGTGCAACGATTCCTACTCCCTGGCGGTGATTGCTATGAAGCTGCAGGAAGTATTTGGTCTGGATGATATCAATGACCTTCCTATTATTTATAATATCGCCTGGTATGAACAGAAAGCCGTGATCGTTTTTCTGGCCCTTCTGTCCTTAGGCATCAAAAACATCCACCTGGGCCCGACACTGCCAGCCTTTTTGTCGCCGGCCGTATTGAAAGTGCTGGTGGAGAAGTTTCATATTGCAGGGATCACTACGGTGGAAGAGGATATGAAGTTGTTTTTTGGATAATCCAGTTTGAAAATTTTTTCCTTTCGTGCCTATTTTGATCGTGATATAAGCACGAAAGGATTATTTTTATAAAAATATTAATGATAGGATATTGAAAAAATGCTATCACATAGTATAATGATGATAGGAAAAATTAAAAATGCAATCAAAAAAGGAAAAGAGGTGCATATATTGGATGTAACCAGGGACGATATTGATATATACCTGACGGAGGTAAAAGCGGCGATTCAAAAAAACAGATATAGGATTGAGCTGAATTCTCATCGGCAGGATAATAGGGATTTGTTTTTTACATATGTGATCGATGAAGCGATGGCAAAAAATATTTTGCTGGGATTGACGGTTGCTGACTTTTCGGAAATACTACAAAATGAGCATGTGGGATATGAATATGAATTGTTGTATGTTTTTGGCAAAGATGTAGAACTTTTGGAAAGAATGGGAAATGCTAAAAGAATTGTATCTTTATATATAAAATTTAATAAAATAGAGGGATGTTATGTGATTGTGGTATCTTTACATGAACAGAAATATCCGATTGCTTACTATTTTAAATAGTTTACTTTGTGATCTGACAGGGAGAAATTATTATGGCAAATAAGGGAAAAAGAGATTTTTGTACAGTATGCAGAAAGGAAACTGAGTATACCTTACAAAAAAGAAATATTACAAAAATGATAAAAGGTGTGGAATATACATTCAGCATTACAGTTGCGGTATGTGATGAATGTGGAGAAGAAATGAGCATACATGGATTGATCGATAGAAATATCCAGGAAGTTGATGAACAGTATAGAGCTTATGAAGGAATTGTTTCGATTGATGATATTGAAAAACTTATGAAAATTTATAAAATTGGGAAGGCACCATTGTCTCTTGC
>CAVIPV010000136.1:0-7406 GCA_963644495.1 Prevotella sp.
AAATTACGGTACCATTATACCGGGTCAGAAAAATATATACATCCTTTTTGGAAAAAGAAAGATCCTGCAGCCTGTATTTTTCACCGATCACATCTGTCATGAATTCCCATACAAGTCTGTTCTGACACATCATGGCATAAAGATTGATCTGCTTGGCAGCTTCCATTGGTGCAGAAAAAATCTCTCGCTGTAAATTTTCATTTTCAAGAGCATTCAGTCGTTTGTAGCAGGCTCTTACCATTCGAGAAACCTGACGTTCTGTAGGATACTGGAAAAGATTATTTTCCCTGACCTCTTTTATAGCTTTTTCCACTGGTACATTCTGTGTATAAAAATGAGCTGCGATACGCATTTCATAAAAAAGGAATTTTTCTGCTGTGATCGCGCCATTATATTTCATTGAACGAGGCATATACCTTCTCCATTTAATAGTATTTCGCATTGTATCTATATATAAAGTTACTATATACATAGTAACTTTACGAATTAGATTCGTCAAGCTGTTACTTTTTGGATAGTATAAAAACAGGGGGTAACACCGTGGAAAAAGAGATAATCACAATAAATGAATACGGGTATGTAGAAATTGATCTGAAATCTCCCATGGATGCCAAAGGCATCACCAGAAATGCGCTGGCCCGCAAGATCAATACCCGTTTTGAAGTAGTAGACAAGTGGTATAAAGGACAGGTAGAAAAAATAGATGGGGACATTCTCGCACGCATCTGTTACATCCTTGACTGCAAACCCGGAGATATTATCCATTATCATTGTCCAGAAGAAAAAAAGACACCGCAGAAAGCGTAAATTGCATTTCTGCGGTGTCTCTATATATTAAATTAACTTCCCATCATATGCCAAACTCTTTCGCAAGCGCCACATCAACTTCATCCGCAGAATACACCTCTCCCACTTTGATAGAGTCAACGCCCCTTTGAAGTTCTGCATTCAGCTGCGCTTTTGTCATTGCGCCAACTGCTAAGGATTTTGAATCCGACAAACGCCGTTCAAACGAAATATCTTCCTTTGTCATGCTATCCCCTCCTGCTACAATCTTAAATCTTTTGCAAATTCAAAAGAGATCACATCCCTGGGTGCAGTTTCAGAATATGCCTGTTCTTTATGCATAAAAGAAACAATCTCATTTTTTGACATTTTCCCCAATTTTTCAATTACAATATCCAAAATATTCTTCTCCTCTTCTGAAAGTGTAGGAAATGAGGTACTTTGCGGCATAGAGAAATGATATGCATTTGTCTCGCCCATATCAACTTCTTCACAGGGAACATTCCTTAAATCAATAATAAAATTGTGCCCCACAGGAACAGCTCCCATCGGCAATGCCTGATATACCAGTCCTGTGATCGCAGAACCCCTGTTTTTATACGAAAGGGCATCCGCATACCACATCATTTTCATAAGTTTTACTTTATAAAGACCTGTTACCAGCGGTGAAGCCGCAAAATAGCGGATCACATCTACAACTTTATCCAACGAAAGTTCTGTATTTCCATGAAATAGCCGATTTCCACTAAAACGGGCATAACTGGCTTCTATTGCTTTACGCAAATAAGCATCTTGATTTTTTTCATAGAATTCTGTAGCTGTTTTCAAATATTTTTGATAAGATTCCTCTGCCAGATTTTTCTTTGCTGCCTCTAATAATGATAAAAACCATTCTGGATCCTGATCGATCTTTTTTAATATTGTATCATGCGCTCTATCCTGCACCTGATAACTTTCATATCGCGTGATTGTTTTTTCTCCCCAGCCAAGAAGGCAGCTTAAGTCCTTTTGACTGATTCCATATTTGAAACGGATATTCTGAATTTCTCTGGATGTCAACAATCCTTCTTTTTCTCTGTATGCATCTTTAAGACGGATATCATTTTCCTGCATTTGCTGCTGATCCATAAATAATTCATCTGCCCGTTCACAATATAAATATTCTGCATCATAAGCAACTTTTACTTTTTTAAAAGTCGCCTGTTCGCTAACAAGAACTGTTTTCACTTCATGTTCTTCCATGCAACATGTACACAAACACTTTTCACTCCTTATGATCTTCATATCCATGAAAACACCTCCTAATTTTTTCTATATGGAAACATTTCTGGAGTAAATGCTTTCTCAGCAAAATGAAATGACATAATAAATGTTGTCATATTACTATACATGCCTAAAAGTTCCACCCTTATTTTAATATATACATCATCTTTTCCATTATAAACCTTACCAAATTCACGCATTTCACTTCTTTTTGGAAATCGAATATCTTTTACCGTTTGCATATAGTTTTCTATGGATAATGTTAATAATTCCCGCCTTAAAGCATCTACAGGGTTCTCATCTGGAAATAATGTATTTACTGTATATTGATTGGTATACCTTTCCTCTCTCTTTTCGTCTACCCGGCGATTTACCTGAAAATTTATCTTTGCCCCGTTTTTTAAAGCAAATTTCAAATCCTGTATATAGGCTCTTACTTCTAACTCACTTTCAATTCTAGCTCTTACTTCTCCCGTCAAGTCGTTCCCCCTTATTTCAAAAAGTATCAATTGATACTTTTATAGTATCCTTTATTTATTACTTTGTCAATAGACCATAAAAAGGAGCTCTCCCATCTCTGGAAAAGCTCCTTTTACACTCATCTCTTTAATTTTAATCCACTTAATTAATCAAACAGCTTCTCTTTATAAACCCCAGCGTCGATCAGGCCTCTGATGGCATCTACAACTGCCTGCTTATCTTCCTTATAGGTAACGCCGAACCACTTATCTGGTGTGTCCAGAACGCGGACTCTGGCTTTGCCTTCGTGTACTAACTGGTCGATGATCTTTGGAAGCAGGTATTCTGCTTTGATGTCACCTGGCTTTAAGCTGTCCAGGAACTCAGGGAAACCTTTTTCCAGTTCGTTTAAGAAGCCAACTGGAAGTCCCCACATGTTCATGGAAACCAGCTGCTCTGGCATTACTTTTATAGGATTGCCTGCATCGTCTGCTGCGTGAAGGCCGTCTTCCATCATGCGGATGTCGTAAGTCTCTGTTACTTTCTTAAGGATACCATTTTCCTCTTCGCAGACACCTCTGGTAACAGCGCCGTTGTCGCTTAAGGTATTCTTTAAGATAAAGCCGCCCATGCAGATGTCATAAACATCGCCATCTTCGGTCATCTCATTTACCATATATTCATGGATCTTGCGGAAGCCTTCTTTTCCGTAGTAGTCATCAGCATTGATAACAAGGAACGGGCAGTCGATCAGACCCTTAACTGTAAGAACGGCCTGGCCGGTTCCCCACGGCTTGGTACGTCCTTCTGGAACTTTATATCCTTCTGGAAGAGCATCCAGCTCCTGGTATGCGTAGATGACCGGGATCTGCTTTTCGATCCTGTTTCCGATGATCTCCTTGAAATCCTTTTCCAGATCCCTGCGGATAATAAATACTACTTTATTAAATCCTGCTTCGATGGCATCATGAATGGAATAATCCATGATGATCTCACCATTTGGGCCTACCGGCGCTAACTGCTTAATTCCGCCGCCAAAACGGCTGCCAATACCGGCTGCCATGATCACTAATGCGGTCTCTTTCATAATTTTTCACCTCGTAAACACTTATTCAATAAAACTTCTGTAAAACCGCAGAAATCCACGTTCTGCGCATTGGTTACACTATAGCACACTTTCTATTAAAAGGCAAAACCAATACGCCTATAAAAGCATTAAATAAATCTAAAAAATAACGAAATCATCAATTAAACAGCACATTTTCAGCCAGTGCGGTCAGTACCTTCTGCACTCTGCATACATCTTCATATGGAACATACTCATTTGGCTTGTGGGCCAGTTCCAGGCTTCCAGGTCCGTAGGACATGCAGTTGTGGTTCATCAGGGTTCCTGCGATCACCGCTGTATCGGTGTAGCCATTAAAAGAACCTACTACCGCTTCTTCCCCTGTGACTTCCTTTACAGCTGCTTTTAAATTTGCCAGAAGCTGTGAGTTATCATCTTTTTCCACATACGGTCTATCACCTGTGATAATATAACTGCCCTTTACTCCCGGTATTTCCTCTTCTGCTTTTTTAATAGCCCGGTCTACAATGGCCTTGGCTGCCGCTGTATCTGTTGGCGGCACCAGACGCATATCGATCCAAACTTTCGCGCTGTCCGGCACTACATAAGGGCGGTATCCCCCTGTGATCTGACCAAAAGTGACCGTAGAAATACCCAGATCATGATGCGCTGGGCATTCCTTGATTTCTTTTCTGATGCTGCTGATAGCTTCTGCCATGGCTGCAATGGCATCGGCTCCCTTCCATGGGTTACTGGCATGGGCAGTAATTCCTGTTATAGTCAGTTCAAACCAGGTTCTTCCCTTGTGAGCCACCTGGATCTGGCCATCTGTAGGTTCTGTATCCAGGATCCAGTCATCTTTTGTGACCCAGCCAGCCTTAATAGCAACTTCTACACCACGCATAAAGTCCTCTTCATCTACAGAACAGATCATGGCAAATGATTTTTTCGGCAGTTCGCCAGTCTCTCCCACTTTCTTTACCATGTTTTTAAAAGCAGTTAAAGCGCAGGCAAGACCGGATTTCATATCGCAGGCACCGCGGCCATACATTTTTCCGTCACGGACCATAGCACCCAGCGGGGAAATATCTTCGTCCCAGCCATCTCCCAGCATAACCGTATCCATGTGGCAGATATAAATAAGTCCCGGTCCCGCTGTCTTTCCTGGGATCTTTGCCATTACATTATAACGTCCAGGCAGAACTTCCAGGCGGCTTACCTGAATCTGGTCCGCCATTCTGCCTCCAAACTCTGCGATCTGCTTCTTAAACCAGTCTGTGATCCACAGACCGATCTCCTCTTCATAAGCTCCTGGGTCTGAACTGTCGATCTGCACCAGCTGTTTTGCCAGTTCCCAGGCTTCCTGTTCTTCTCTTTCCATAATAATCATCTTCTCCTTCCTGAATATCTCATACATTTGCGCCCCTACATATCACAATCATTTTATTGTGACTATATTAGTAAAAAAGGTGATTGCACTTGTAACCTTACACTACTATTATAAGAGAGGGTTAAGAATATGAAAAGCCCGCTTAATAAAATTAGGTCATGTAATCATATAAATTATAAGGAGCATTTTAGTCATTATGATGATGAAAGAAATAAAAAGTCCATTTTGGCGTACCATTTATGAATATGGATTAATTACCGTCAGCATCTGGATCATGGTCATCGGAATTTACTTTTTCAAATTCCCCAACCATTTTGCATTTGGAGGCATCACCGGTTTTTCCACTGTAGTCAGCCAGCTGACACACTGGTCTGCCAGTGATTTTACATCTGTTACCAATACAGCCCTTCTGCTGTTAGGTTTCTTATTCCTTGGCGGAAGCTTTGGATTAAAGACCGTATATGCAACCATGGTCATGTCCATCAGCTTATCACTCCTTGAGCGTTTTGTTCCTTTAAGCGCACCGCTTACCAACCAGCCGCTCCTTGAGCTAATGTTCGCTATCTTCCTTCCGGCTGTAGGAACCGCCATCCTCTTTAATATTGGGGCATCCAGCGGCGGCACCGACATCATTGCCATGATCTTAAAGAAATATTCCAGCATGAATATCGGTACCGTACTGATGTTAGTAGACATTGCATCTGTAGTTGCTTCTTACTTCATCTTCGGCGTAGAAACCGGTCTGTTCTCTACCATCGGTCTTGCTGCAAAATCACTGGTGATCGATGATGTGATTGAGAATATCAACCTTTGCAAATGTTTCAATATCATCTGCGATGACCCTAAACCGATCTGCGATTTCATTATCAATGGTTTAAACCGCAGTGCTACTGTATACCACGCAGAAGGTGCTTTCACACACCATGATAAGACCGTTATCATGACTACCATGAAACGCAGCCAGGCATTAAAGCTTCGCAACTACATCAAGCGTGTAGAGCCAACTGCATTTATGCTGATCTCCAATTCCAGCGAGATCATTGGAAAAGGCTTCCTGGCTAACTAAGCCTCTTCTGTATTAAATTCCAATGCGACTTTTTCAAGGTCTGCCCTTATGGATAATCCCTGAGGACAGGCCTTTTCGCATGCCCCGCACTTTTTGCACAGGTCAGCCGATGCGTTCTGCTTCTTCTGTTCTGCATATGACTTTTTCGCTTTTTCTGTTTCATTAAACATGGCATGATTATTCCAGATAGAGAACATTTCCGGGATATTTACCCCAAATGGACATGGCATGCAGTAACGACAGGAAGTACAGCCATTTTTCACCCGGCTGCGGATCAGATCTGCTGCTTTTTCTACCGCTTCTTCCTCTGCCTCTGTAAGTGGTTCAAATTTTCCAAATGTTTCCAGATTATCTTCCAGCTGTTCCATAGAGGACATTCCGCTTAAGATCACTTTTACATTTTCGTGGATTCCCACCCAGCGCAGCGCGAAAGAAGCTGCAGAACGGTCCGGATCTGCTTCTTTCAACACTTCTTTGGCTTCTTCTGGAAGGTTTGCCAGACGGCCGCCTTTTACAGGTTCCATGATCACCATAGGAACGCCCATTTTAGCTGCCAGCTCATAGCCTTTATCTCCCGCCTGCACTTTGGTATCAATATAATTATACTGGATCTGGCAGAAATCCCACTGGCGGTAGGTAAGGATCTCTCTGAATACCGGGTATGTATCATGGAAAGAAAAGCCCAGATGGCGGATTTTTCCGCTTGCCTTCTTCTCCTCTGCCCATTGAATGATGCCTTCTTTTACCAGTTTTTTCCATCTGCCTGCATCTAAAGCGTGGAGCAGATAATAGTCAATATACTTGGTCTGAAGCCTGGATAACTGCTCTTCAAACAGTCTTTCTGCATCTTCTGCAGAATTTACCAGCCATACCGGCAGTTTTGTTGCCAGGTAGAAACTGTGCCTGGGATATTTTCTCAGGGCTCTGCCTAAAAATGGCTCACTTTCTCCTTTATGATACGGATAGGCAGTATCAATGTAATTGATGCCTGCATTTAACGCCTTCTCGATCATTGCCTCTGCCTGTGCTTCGTCAATGGTCCCATCTTCTTTTAATGGAAAACGCATGCATCCCAAGCCCAGAAGGGACACATCTTCCTCTCCGCCAATAAAGCGCATGGTTCTGTACTTCATTCTTTTTCCTCCGGCTGTCTTCATGTTTTTATATAATGATGTTGGGGTCAAAAGGTATTTTGACCCCTCTGATACCGAATTGCTACGTGCTTTGCACTCTCGCAATTCTAAAAACATTCGTAATCCGCTCATTTTTCTTCAAAAAATGGCTTCTTACTCATGTTTTTGGCGGGTCCCAAGGTCAAAACTCCTCCTGCAAGCAAGCTTGCGTCGGATTTTAGACCTTTTGACCCTGGTATCATA
>CAVIPV010000137.1:0-7377 GCA_963644495.1 Prevotella sp.
TTTTGACCTTGGGACCCGCCAAAAACATGAGTAAGAAGCCATTTTTTGAAGAAAAATGAGCGGATTACGAATGTTTTTAGAATTGCGAGAGTGCAAAGCACGTAGCAATTCGGTATCAGAGGGGTCAAAATACCTTTTGACCCCAACATCATAATATAAGATCTCATCGCTGATACGCAGGGCAGAAAGATAATTCTGGATCTCCAGGATATTTTCTGCCTGTGCTGCTACCTGGATATCTTCCAGAGGATTGGTATATCTTCTGGCTTTTAAGATCTTTACCTGGTCTTCTGCCGATGGATAACCAATGGATAAGCGCACCATAAAACGGTCTAACTGGGAGCTTGGCAGCGCCTGGGTACCTGTAGTTCCCAGTGGGTTCTGCGTTGCAATACAGATAAAGGGCGTTGGAAGTGCTCTCGTCACTCCATCTACCGTAACACTCCGCTCTTCCATGGCTTCCAGAAGAGCGGACTGTGTCTTTGGTGAAGTACGGTTGATCTCATCTGCCAGAAGCAGGTTGCACATAACAGCACCTTCGTGGTATTCAAACTGCTCATTCTGGCGGTTAAACATGGTAAAACCGGTAATATCAGAAGGCAGCGTATCTGTTGTAAACTATATTCTCTTATAGTCCAGACCCAGCACTTTTGAAAAAGCAATGGCAAGTGTGGTCTTTCCTACTCCCGGGCAGTCTTCAAGAAGTATATGACCTCCTGCATAGATGGTCGCAAGAACGCGGCGTATAATATCGTCCTTTCCCATAAAGGCCTTTTTTACTTCCTGTATGATATATTCGGACTGTTCCAGTATCATTTGAATGCTTCTCCTCTCTCTTTTGCGGTTTTACCGTTCTATGGGTTAGTTATCAGCGGATGTTTCATCATCAGATCCGGTGTCTTCCTGATCACCGGTATCTGTTGAGTCATCCGTGTCTTCTGTAGCATTGGCGTCTTCTGTATCGTTGGTATCATCAGAGTCATCCACATCTTCTGAGCCATCGGATCCGTTTTCGTCTGGATCCTCGCCAGGTTCTTTTGGGGTTTCCGGGGCTTCGTCTGGTTCCTTTGGTGTTTCATCCGGATCTTCCGGGGTCTCATCCGGATTTTCTGGATCTTCCGGATCTTCCTGATCTGTTGTTTCTTCTGCCTTAGACGGGTCATCTAAAATCTCACCGTCCTGTTCTGGCTTCTTTTCTTCTTCCGCCGGGATCTTTACAGGATCCAGAAGTTCTTCTTTTTTCTGAAGGGCTTCTTCTTTTTCATCCTCAAGACGCTGTTTCCATGCATCTATATAGTCCTGTATATTTGGTTTTTCCAGTCTGTCCGGATGTTCTGGAGCATACATGCCAAAATAATTATAGGCACGTTCTTCTCCTGTAATCTTTATATTTTCTATAAAGTAAGGGATCATGGCATTTACATAGTCCAGATATTCAGGTATGTACTCCCAACTGTCATCCATCGGGAATTCTCCTGTCATATCCATCCAGTCTGACATAGCTATGCTCAAAACTGTCCAGTATACATTATTTTCATCAATACTGGATTCATCCTCATATCCCTGAAGAGTATACTTCCACTTAGCTATATACTCTTCTTCCAAGCCCGTTGCTTCGCCGGCAAGACGCAGCATTCCTGCCTCATCTTCATCACCAGAGCCAAAATAGTAGGCAACTCCCGGATCCTGATAGGTCAATGTAGGAACATTGCTTCCTGTAAAAGTAATCCTTAATATATCTGTATCCAAAAATACTCCAGAATCCAGCGCCTGCAGATTCGCAGGGAAAGTAACCTCTGTAAGACCAGTTCCCTGGAAAGCACATAGACCAATGCTTAAGCTTACCTCACTGTCTGATGTTACAGTATCAGAAAATTCCACCTTTGTCAGATCTTCGCAGTTTAAGAAAGCGCTGTTGCCAATAAACCGCAGTTTATCAGAAAAATGGATCTCACCTGTAAGGCCTGAATCTGCAAAAGCATTGTACTGTACTTCCACTAAGTTTCCTGCAACCTCATCTGGGATCGTGATCTCTCCACAATCCATCATTGCGCCCCGGATAATATGGGTAATAGGATGGCCTTTTGGTCCTCTCAGTTCTCCTGAAAAATCAGAAGTACTGTTAAGCAGATATGTATCATCCCCATCTAAACCAAACAATAGACTTTCTGTTTCTTCTGTATCTCCCATGAGAAGTTTATCACCACAGCCCAGTATATAATACACACCGCTTTCCGGTATCATACAGCCGGTTCTCACATAGGTCTTTATATCTCTTACCATGGTCTCATCTTCTAATTCCAGATAAGAGGTGTTATATGCCATAAACCGAAGATCATCAAAGGCATTTTCACCAATATAAATAGGTTCTTTGGTCTCGCTGAGGATCCCTTCCAGATCATCACACTGTGCAAAAGCATTTCGGCCGATTCTTGTAACAGATGCCGGGATATCCAGAGTTTTCGGCACTTCACAGTCTTCAAAAGCATTATTACCGATCTCTGTGATCTCGGTAACGCCTTCCGGCAGTTCCAGGTCATCAAAAGATGTAAATTTCTCAGGAGCCTGAAGAAGGATAGCCGAACCTGAAACGTTCAGATAAGCGGCTCCCTCTTCTGTTTCTACAAGGTCGCAGGTTCTGACCTGGACCAGTTCTTTTGCAGTTTCCTCACCTAAAACGCTTTCCCATTTTTCCATGTATCTTTCATACATTCCATCTGGTATATAAACAACCAGATCTTTGGTACTCAGATCACCAAAGGCATCTTCTGCAATCTCAGGAGGATTCTCACCCTGAAAATAAATTTCTTTGATCCCTTCGCCACTTAAGCTTTCTGATTCCAGCACCTCTACATTTTCAGGAACTACAATACGTTCCACATCCGGGCAGCGGTCTGCAGCATGGGCTTTAATTCTTCTTACCTGATCTGGAACGATCCACAAACCGCTGTTTTCATCTGATATACGTTCCAGGACTGTCTTGTTTTCTGAAAGTACTGCCCCATTTACATATACATAGTCGCTTGCATCAGAAGTGGATAATACATTTGTTCCAAGGATATTTCTCCAGCCGATCCGGTAATCTGCATAAGCTGAGGTAGGCACTGTAAGTTGCGCTCCGCTGACTCTTGGCAGATCTATATCCGGAGAAAAAGCTGACTTAAAAATATCCAGTGTTTCAACACTTGTGGAAATACCCAGTAATACGGTCTTATCCTTATCAAAAAGGAAACCATCTTCCGAGCAGAAATAGGGGTTGTCTTCCGCTACTTCATAACTGTCAGAAATCACAGCAAAATCTGGGGGTAAGGTATCTACAGATTCCGGAATACGGATCTTTTTCAGCCTGATCCCCCAGAGTCTTACCTGCTGGATCCCCTGTGGCACTTACAGTATCTCTTTGTCTGCCCCATAATAACCATTCAGTATCTGCTTATAAACATAGGCATCTGTATAATCATAATCCAGAGACACCCACATCTCATCTGGAACTTCTACACTTTCCATAGGATACAGTTCATATCTTCCCGGCTTTTCAGGCAAAAACCTGGCTGTATATACATCCCGTTCTCCATTCACGTTCCAGCCTGGTACGATCTCATACAGCTGATCATATAAACCAACTCCCCAGTCTTTTTGCTAGATGTCATACAGCTGCTGCAGTTCTGAAAGAAGATTTATCTCTTCTCCCTCTTCCAGACAGGCGCTGTCTAATGTACGCCTGTTTTCCTTTTCATCAGCCGCTCCCATTACCACCACTCTGCAGTATTTTACAGGAACAGTATAATCTACTTCCTGCCATGGGCTTTGCGGGTTTGGACGGAAATAAAAAGTCACCGTAAAGTCGCCTTCTGCTATTTGGGGATGCTCACCGATCTTAAAGTTTTCACTATAATTACGGATACGATATGTACCGGTACCTGTATCTACTACCGCATAAACACTGCATAAGATCTTCCAGTCTGTTACTACAGCGCCCTGGTAGAATTCAACCTCTGAGCTGTCGCTCAGTCCCATGGTACCTGTAACACGCAAAACAGCGCTGTCTGCTTCTACCGTTCCTTCCTCATATCCATCATCTGGAAAATCTCCATCATAGATAGATTCATTTGAACCACCGCCCATAGTTGGATCTTTTGGCAGATCAGGCTGCTTAGAACTATCCGGATAATCCGGATCCACAACTGTAGTATTGTCCCCGGAATCGGAAGGATTATCTGGTGTCACCGGCTGATCCGGCGTTGGTGTTGGATCTGCTGGATCTGGGGTCGGAGCCGGAGTGTCATTTCCCCCTGGATTGACCGTATCCTGTGTTCCGACAGAGCCAGAACTGCCTCCTGCCGAATCTCCTCCGCTTATAATCGTATTTCCATCTCCATTAGAAGAAGTATTTCCTGAACCTGAAGGCTGTGTATTTTCTCTGCTGCTCTCGCCAGTCAGACCTGTGTATCCTGCTGGAAGACTGACCTTGTCTTCTGCATTCGGTGCCAGCACGACCTGTTTACCATCCTGATTCCAGACAGAATTACCGGTTCCTTCTGTAAATTCAAGAGAAGGATCTGTGAAGATATTCCTTGCATTTTCCTCATCAGCCGGCAACTGATCTACAGACATCTCATAAGCTGACTGGTCCTGGCTGTTCTGTCAATAAGGATCTCACCGCCCATTAAATGGACCAGATGATCGGTAATGGACATTCCAAGGCCGGAACCGCCATATTGTCTGGTAACATCCTGGCTTTCCTGTTCAAAAGGCTTAGATACGGCTGATAAACTTGGCATCCATGCCTTTTCCTGTATCATGGACGCGAAACATCAGGCTCACATTGCCATTTTCCTTCTGGAGCTGGCGGAATGTGACCCGGATCTCTCCTTTTTCTGTAAATTTCTGGGCGTTGGAAAGAAAGTTTACCAGGATCTGGGAAATACGCAGCTCATCACCTACTACATATTTTACATCCACATCTTTCATTTCCACATAAAAAGCCACGCCCTTGGCCTCTATATTTTTCTGGAACATACTGCGCAGTTTTTCAGCCAGTGCTGCCAGCTCAAAAGGCTTGCTTTCCAGTTCGATCTTTCCCGCTTCAATACGGGACATATCCAGAATATCATTGATAACAGAAAGAAGATATTTAGAAAGCTGTTCTGCTTTTACAATATAATTTTCCGCTCCATGGCCCTTTAACTGTCCAAGGGCCAGCGTCAGCATACCAATGATACCATTCATAGGAGTCCTTATCTCATGAGACATGTTGGATAAGAAGTCTGTTTTGGACTGGCTGACATTTTCAGCGATCTTTAACTGTTCTCTTGCCTCTTCTAATGCTTCCCGGTCCTGGGTGATATCACGGAAACGGAAGGTGTCATACTGTCCATCTTTGCTTCGCATCACTTCCAAACGGTACCATGCATTTAACCGCTTCATATAAAAATCATCTGTCAGCAGCTGTTTTCCATCCCAGGAACGGTATTTCTTCCACAGTTTCCAGTCCTTTCCAGGACCTGCATGGTCTAAAAATACCCCGATATCCGTCTGCATATCATCTCTTGTTATGCCAAACTGTTTTTCAAAGCTTTCCGTTACAGATACAGGATACAGATCCCTGCACCGCAGGGCAAACACCGGCCCTCTGTCTTCATCACCGCTTATAATATGGTCATCATTCTTTTGTTTTTTTATATTCAATCGGAAAAAGCCTATACAAAGCCAGATCCCTGCAAATACTTCCAGTAAAAACAGTATAAACAGGCCCTGTGTTCTCCTAACCACAGCAGCCCTCTTGTAAGATGCTGCATTATATCGCTCATAGGATAGCCCCCCTGGTATTGTTAATATATAAAAAATCATGGATTTCTGCCACCAGATAGCGCCGAGCATAGTTTATCATTGTTCATTATAGGTTATTTTTTTCCTGTGTACAGCTATTTTTCAATATTTTTGTAACGCTTTCCTATTTAATGAAAATGTGGTATCCTTATAAGAGCAGGCTGCAGGGGCAGTTCTGCTTATTTTCTACATGACAGGAGTGAATTTACATGGCTTTTGACGGTATTACCATCGCAAACTTAAGATGGGAGTTTGCCCACACCATAGAAGGCGGAAAGATCGCCAAGATCGCCCAGCCTGAAAAGGATGAGCTGCTTATTACCATAAAAAATAACAGAGAAAACTACCGCCTGCAGATTTCTGCCAGTGCAAGTCTTCCTCTTATTTATCTTACTGCAAACAACAAGACCAGCCCTTTAACTGCGCCTAATTTCTGTATGCTTTTAAGAAAGCATATCGGCAGTGCCAGGATCGTTTCTGTAAAGCAGCCAGGTCTGGAACGTATTTTAGAATTTGAATTAGAACATTTAGATGAGTTAGGGGATCTTTGCAAAAAGCGTCTGATCGTAGAGATCATGGGAAAACACAGCAATATCATCTTCTGTAAGGAAGACGGGACCATTATCGACAGCATCAAACATGTATCTGCCAGTATGAGTTCTGTACGTGAGGTGCTTCCAGGCCGGGAATATTTTATCCCGCAGACCATTGCAAAAGAAAATCCACTGGAAGTGACGGAAGAAACTTTTAAAAGCTGCATCTCCTCTTCTCCTACTTCTGTACAGAAAGCTTTATACGGTCATCTTACCGGCATCAGCCCTATTGTGGCAGAAGAACTGTGCCATCTGGCCTCCATTGATTCTGACCGGTCTGCTACGGACCTGACAGAGCCGGAACTGATCCACCTGTATCATACCTTCCAGTTAATGATGGAAGATGTAAAAGAAGGCCGGTTCTGCCCTGCTGTTGTCTATGACGGGGATACTCCAATCGAATACGCCAGCGTGCCTCTTACCTGCTATGACAGCAAAGGTTACCGCAGGGAATCTTACGATTCCATCAGCACTCTTCTGGAAAATTATTATGCTTCCAGGGATACCATTACACGGATCCGTCAGAAATCCTCTGATCTGCGCCGCATTGTACAGACTGTCCTAGAGCGAAGCTGCAAGAAATATGACCTGCAGTTAAAGCAGTTAAAGGATACAGAAAAGCGGGAAAAATACAGGATCTACGGAGAGCTGTTAAATACTTACGGCTATGAGTTAAAGGGCGGAGAAAAGTCTTTTAAGTGCATCAATTATTATGATAATGAAGAGATCACCATTCCATTAGATCCCCAGCTGACCGCCCGGGAAAATGCCCAAAAACATTTTGATAAGTATAATAAGTTAAAGCGTACTTATGAAGCCTTAAGCCAGTTGACAAAAGAGACCAAGGCAGAGGTAGATCATCTGGAATCTGTAAGTTCTGCCCTGGATATTGCCCTAGAGGAAAACGATCTGGTGCAGATCAAGGAGGAGCTGATGGAATTTGGTTATGTAAAGA
>CAVIPV010000138.1:0-1802 GCA_963644495.1 Prevotella sp.
ATCTCGTCCAAAAAGATGGTGCCTTCTCCTGCAGCCTCAAATTTTCCAGGCTTCAAGCGGATTGCTCCCGTAAAAGCTCCTTTTTCATAGCCAAACAACTCACTTTCAAACAGTTCCGCCGGAATTGCGGAACAGTTTACATGAACAAAAGGCCTGTCTTTTCTTACACTGGTGTTATGGATCCGCTTTGCCAGCATAGTTTTACCGGTTCCGCTTTCTCCAGTGATCAGTATCGTAGTTGGATAATCTTTTACCTTTGCTACCACTTCTTCAATTTTCTGAACAGCCCGGTCAACTGCCGGCAGTATCTCATCTGCAGAAGCTTTAGACTCCTTTTTTACTTCTCTTTCGTTTTTTAACAGTTCCCGGATCTTTTTTAATATCGTCTCAAGATCACAGGGCTTTTCAATAAAATCATCTGCCCCGTTTTTCATTGTCTGTACCGCGCTGGAAATATCCGGTTCATCGCTCATTACGATCAGATACATATCCGGACAAAGCTCTCTTAGATAATGAATCTGATCCATCTGACTGGTCTGTTCCAGATACAGATCCAGGATCAGCATATCGATCTCTTCTGTGGTACATTTATGTATCAGTTCTTCTGTAGTGGACACAGCACTTACAGAAAAACCATATTTGGAAAGTCCGGCGCAAAACATGCGGTTGGCAATTTCAGAATGGTCCGCCACCAGTATCCGTTTCATGGTAAGTGTTTCTCCCATTTTCCTCTACCTCCGGTCCTTTCTACGAACAGGGAAATTTCACTGTTCGCACACTGCCTCCGTCTTCTCTCTTCTGGGTAAGCAGCTGTCCACCGCAGTCCAATACCATTTTTTTCGCCATGAGAAATGGAATATCAATCTGTCCTCTTTCTCTCCCATTGATCTGAAGACACAACTGACGGTCATCTAAAACATTTCCGCTTCCCTCATGTTCAAAATCTACCACGATCTCTCCTGCATGATCGTCAAAATGGCTGGTCACCTGGATCTTTCCCTTTTCCTTTGCATTGTCAAAGGCACTGAACAACAGATTGAAAAAGATCTGCTGAATATCTGCGTTTTCCGCCCGTACAAGAGGCAGATCCGCATCCATTTTTGTTTCAACACTCAACTTTTTCTTCATTCTCTGGGTATACAGCGCAAAAACACAGTTTTTCAGCACTTCATTTACATTGATCTGACCATAGGTATTTTCCTGGGTCAAGTTGGAAAATGAAAGCATCCTGTTATTGATCTGAAGAATATGGTTTACTTCTTCTTTTATATAAGTAAGAAGTTCTTTTGATTCCTTATTATCTCCCACTGCATCTGTTAAAAGGCTGGCGCATCCTTCAATATTCATCAATGGCGTCCGCATTTCCTTTGCAGTCTCAAAATTAAGATTGCCTGCCATCCTGAAATTTTGTCTCTGGGTAGCCCGTCTCTTATTAATGAAATCGTGGGTAATGTCGGTTGCTACCACCACTACGCAGCCTACTCTTCCTTTACTGCTTCGCAAAGGTGTCAGTATAAACTTGTAAATAGAAAAACCAAATTCATTTTCTGTCCCATTTATGATCATACGTGGAAGAACAATCTGTTCCTTCTGAGAAAGGACTTGCTTGACTGCCTTGATCAGAGATAACATCTCTCCGGAAGGTGTCTGACTTAAATTGTTTCCGAAAAGAGCTTTTGCCTCGTCATTGGCAGAAACGATGTTATTGTCTTCATCTACCACCGCAATACAGCCGTCAGAGCTTTCTAAAATGCTGTTTAAATAATTTTTCTCCTGGATCAGTTCATTTTCCAGAAGTACTC
>CAVIPV010000138.1:1812-7347 GCA_963644495.1 Prevotella sp.
GTACAACTCATACCATTTCACATCTCTGGAGTCAAAAGGTTTCTCTTTTCTGCAGTGCAAAAAGAAAACACAATTTCCCTTATCTGTCTGACGGATGGAATAGACCAGGAAGTTCCATTCCTTATAGGTATATGTCATGGATTTGTTATGGATCAGACTGTCCCATTCCACACAGTTTTTTACAAATTCCAGAGGAATATCATTACCGATCCCATGAATGTCATTATAATTATCCAGATATACCCGCCCGCCAGGAGACAGGAGCATAATGCCGTACCAGTCACTGGCCAGCAGATCCGCAATCCCGTTTTCCTGATAACGGAGGATCGTTTTTTCAGAATTACAGCTTTCGTCATTTTTTATAAGCATAGCAGTCTTCTCCTTTATATCTGTATGATAATTTATAAAGATAATTCCTGTTTTTCACTATTATTATCCTAACGTAAAGGATTTTTCCTGTCAACTTTTACAGACCAGGCTTTGTTTTCTGTTTTAAATGCAGGCATAGGGACTGTTCTGAAACAGCCCAGTCCCTGATCTTTTAATGTTATTTCGCTGCACCCTGACTGCGCAGTGCTTCTATCTGTTCTTTTGTATAACCAACTTCTCCCAGAACAGCTTCCGTATCCCGACCGATCTCCCCTGTCTTTTCATACTTACCCTTGGTATCATAAGCAGAAAATTCGATTGGAACCGTCGGCATGGCAACTTTCTTACCGCTTGGGAATTCTACATCCTGTACAAATTCATTTGCAATGGCCTGCTTGTCTGTGGCAAGATCTTTCAAGTGACCGATCTTACCTACTACAATGTTTAATCCGGCGATCAGATCCACCCATTCATCTCTGGTCTTAGTCTTAAAATATCCACGCAGAATCGGCATAAATTCATCCAGATGCTGCTGTACTGCGGAAATAGTATTAAATCTTTCATCATCTAACATGTCATCTCTGCCAAACAGGTGGAAGATCTTGCGATATGCATCTGCATAATCTACAACGCCGATCATCAGCCATTCACCGTCAGCGCACTCATACTGCCAACCAAATGGGTTAGCCGGATGATCCTTATCTTTCGGGAATTTATTTCCATACTGAGTAGAAACAACAGCCGCATTGTTATACCAGATAGAGCTTCCCATCAAGGAAGAAGATACCAGTGTTCCTTTTCCTGTTTCTCTTTTAGAAATCAGAGCTGCTAAAGTTCCTGCACACAGAATCGAACCTACCATGGCATCACCGGCACCTGTTGGTGCCAGGAACGGGAAGTTTCCTTCTGTTCCCCAGTCCATCATGGATCCAGAACGAGCCCAGAACGCAACCGAATCAAAACCTGGCTTTGCAGCATCCGGTCCCTTGTATCCATATCCGGTAAAGTGTACATAGATCAGTCCCGGGTACAGCTTTTTCATGGATTCATAGTCAAATCCCAGCTTGGTCAAAGCGCCCATACGCATATTGGTAGCAAAGATCTCTGCAGAGCCGATCAGTTTGATCAACGCTTCTTTTCCATCTGGATCTTTTAAGTTTAATGCCACAAACTTCTTATTTGCATTGGGAACCATGAAAAATGGATTTTCCTCATCTGTGATAGGACACTTCTGATTGCGCCCTACGATTCTCCACGCATCACCTTTTACATTTTCAACCTTAATAACCTCTGCACCCCAGTCAGCCAGCATTCTTGTAACGCTGGGTACTGCAAAATGAGTACCCAGTTCTACTACTTTCAGCCCCTGTAAGGGCAGTTTACGTTCTTCTGCCATAATCATTCACCTCTTAAAAATCATGTTGTCACTACTGTGGAATTACATAACCCATCTCTTCGATCTGCTTCTTGCTGCTGATATTAGACATAAAGTATAACAGTGCTACTACTATCATTAACGCTGCAAAGATGATCCATGCCATACGGTAGGTACCGGTCACGTCAAATACAAATGCTGCAATGGTCGGTCCAATGATCTGTCCAACATTTCCTGCCATATTCATCCAACCGTTCATAACGCTGAATTCCTTATCGCCAAAGTTATGTACTGTGATCAGTGCAGGAATAACAGAAGGAACTGCACCACCGATCATATAGAATAATGTCATTCCCTTTGTAAAGCCCATATTGGTTGCTGCCAGTGCCATACAGATAAATACGCCTGCATAGAATAAAGGAGCCAGTACAGCCGTTCTCTTAATATGAAGGATATCAGAGAATACACCTAATAAGAATTTTCCTAAGATCATGGTTCCTAATGCACCAGAATAGACTAATGCTGCAGAAGCCTTGTCACCTGTTAAATCTGTAAAGTAAGCAACACACTGTGAGTTAAATGCAGATGCGCCGATCATAGTAACCATAGCTGCCATCCACTGGAACCACCAGCGGCTTGTCTTTAACGCCTGAGTACCTGTAATACCTGTCTTCTGTGTGGAAACACCACCTGCCTTGGCTACTTCTTCCGGAGAAGGATCACCTACACGTACTTCAAATCCCTTGTCACTTGGCATACTTACAACCAGGATCAGAGCGATTGGAATCATTAAAGCGTTTACGCCTGCCATTGCAAGGTAAGCTGTACGCCAGCCGCTGTTTGCGATGATCTTGCTGATAAAGTTTACCCATACCAGAGCGCCTGCACCGCTTCCTAACATACCGATAGACATTGCAGTACCTTTTACCTTAGGACCGAACCAGTTACTGATCATAATACCTACAGGAAGGTTGGTTGCGCCAGCCCATGCAAAGCCCTGGATACCGGACAGTAATAAAAACTGCCACATAGCGGTTGCACGGGACATTCCCAGATAACACAGGGAAGCCAGTCCTACGCAGCCGGTAAGTACATATTTAACAGGATACTTTTTATAGATCTTTCCAATAAAGGAAGAACCGATCAGCATACAGATGGTAAGTACTGTATTGGTCTGTGTATAAACTGTTCTTGTTACTCCCAGCTCTTCACAGATCGGGGTATAGAATAATGAAGTACAGTTTGCTTTAATTACATAACAGATAAACATAGTCATAAATCCGCAGATCAGCATGACCCAGCCATAATAGAAACGGCCATCTACATTGATGATACTCTTTTTCTCCATGGTGTCTCTCCTATCTACCTACAAATTCCGGTTTCTTTTTTTCGCAGAATGCTTCCACAGCGATCCTGTAATCTTCTGTCTTGCTGCAGATGAACTGAGCTTCTACCTCTTCCTGCATGCAGGCATTTAATTCTCTCATGGTGCAGCTGTTGATCATTCTCTTGATCTGTGCATAAGCAACTGCCGGTCCATTGGCATATTTCTTAATGTATTTCTTTACAAGATCTTCCAGTTCTTCCTTTGGAGCTGCTGCTGTGATCATTCCCCATTTAGCCGCGTCTGCACCTGTGAAACGGCGTCCGCCCATTAACAGATCTGTGGCTCTTGCACGTCCCACGTTTTTTGTAAGCATGTGGGTAATACCGCAATCCGGAACAAAGCCGATATTTACAAAAGCAAATACCATTTTTGCGTCCTCTGCTGCCAGAGCAAAATCACAACATAATGCCATGCTCATACCAGCTCCTGCTGCAGCACCTTCGATCCAGGCGATGGTTGGCTTATTAATGTTACGAAGCCGCATCATAAATTCGCCGCCTGCGCGGATTCCTTCTTTTGTGGTATTGATTCCCTTATCCAGTCTTTCCTTCATGCCCTTTACATTACCACCTGCTGAGAAGTTTCCGCCAGCACCGCGAAGTACGATCACGCGGACCGTATCATCTTCCTCGCATAAAGTCAGGGCATCTACCAGATGATCCATTGTAGATACTGTTACCGGATTCATATTTGCCGGATTGTTTAATAAGATAGTAGCTACATTGTCTTCTCTTTCCAGAAGTACGTCTTCATATTCTTTCCAAAGCATCGTAATTCCCCCTTTTATATTTTATCTGCTTTACTAGCTTCTCTTTTTAGGTGCTAATGTTCCGCCGATGATCATTCTCTGGATCTCATTGGTTCCCTCAAACAGGGAGAAGATTCTTGCATCTCTTAACAGTTTTTCTACCGGATATTCTCTGCTGTAACCATATCCGCCAAAGATCTGTAATGCCTGGTTAGCAACATCAAATACCATTTCTGATACATAAGCTTTTGTTACAGAACCTAACATTCCATCGTAAATGCCTTTATCGATCAGCTGTGCGTTGTAGAAAAGCTGTGCTCTTGCTGTCTGAAGTTTGATCTCCATATCAGCCAGTTTAAACTTAATAGCCTGACGGCTTGCAATCGGTTTTCCAAAGGTAACTCTCTGCTGTGCATAATCAACTGCCAGATCAAGAGCTCTCTGAGCTACGCCTAAGGCAGATGCCATACCGGTAGGACGAGTTCTTGCAAGAAGCTTCTGGCTGATAGCAAATCCCTTATTTTCTTCTCCGATCAGATTAGCTGCCGGGATTCTTACATCCTGGAAAACAACGTCTGTGGTATTGGAAGTACGGATACCTAACTTATCCTCTTCTTTTCCTACGCTGACGCCTGGAGTGTTACGGTCAACAATGAAAAGGGAAATGCCTGCGCTTCCAAGCTCTGGTGCAGTAGATGCTGCTACTGTGTAGATATCAGCAATACCACCATTTGTGATGAAGCACTTGGTTCCGTTTAATACATACTCATCACCATCTTTTACTGCACGGCATTTTGTGTTTCCCATGTCGGAACCGGACTGTGGCTCTGTTAAACACATAGCGGAGATCTGTCCTTCTGCCAGTCTTGCGCCATATGCTTTCTTCTGTTCTTCTGTTCCTGCTAACAGAACAGGTTTGATGCCAAAGGTAGATGCTGCAAAAGAGGAAGCAAAACCTGCGTCTACATAGCCAATGGCTTCACGGATCAAACAAGTGGTAACTGCATCCAGTCCAAGGCCGCCGTACTCTTCTGGTACATCCATTGCAAAAAGTCCAAGTTCACCCAGTTTCTTATGAAACTCCAGTGGATACTCTCCTTTTGCTTCATACTCAGATACGTGAGGCAGATACTCCTTCATCAGAAAATCTTTTACCAGCTTCACCATATCCTTCTGGTCTTCTGTCATAAGTTGGTACTCACTCATGTTTGTTCTCTCCTTTCTTTTTCGCAGATCATTGTATTGTTTTTTAATTAACGATTCTCCTCTGCGAAATCTCACTTTTATAGAAAGCAATATCCGTGCCAACTTTGATATTTTTGTCCCAATCTTTTCAGGATTTTTCTTCTGTCTCCTAAGAAACCAGTCTTTTCCTTATTAACAATGCACTAATTTCATCAAATATACTTTATTTATTTTATCATATTTTACACATTTCCTTTCCACTTTTTGTTATTTTTTTGCTGATCCAGCATATTCTTTCCGCTTTTTCTTTCCATGACCGGCAAAAAATTGCCGGTTTTTCTGACCGATTTCAGGGAAATCCCCTCTTTTTCCTCTATTTTTCATGGTTAATTTTTTGGCATGGAACTTGCTTATTATAAAAGTGAACATCATTTATGTGAAAAGGAGCTGTGATTTATGAATATTCTCGTA
>CAVIPV010000139.1:0-7228 GCA_963644495.1 Prevotella sp.
TTTTGACCTTGGGACCCGCCAAAAACATGAGTAAGAAGCCATTTTTTGAAGAAAAATGAGCGGATTACGAATGTTTTTAGAATTGCGAGAGTGCAAAGCACGTAGCAATTCGGTATCAGAGGGGTCAAAATACCTTTTGACCCCAACATCATAAATTGCGGCTATTGTCAGAAAAAACAAAATTAAATGTATTATTTTAGAAATCAGAGGGTGAAAAAATGAAGATAAGAACAAGATATGCACCAAGCCCTACAGGAAGAATGCACGTCGGAAATTTAAGAACAGCGCTGTATGCGTACCTGATCGCAAAGCATGAGGGAGGCGACTTCCTTTTAAGAATCGAAGATACTGACCAGGAACGTTATGTAGAAGGCGCTGTAGATATCATTTACAGAACCCTGGAAGAAACCGGTCTGGTCCACGATGAGGGACCAGACAAGGACGGCGGCTGCGGTCCTTATGTCCAGAGCGAGCGCCAGGCTTCTGGAATCTATATGAAGTATGCAAAGCAGCTGGTAGAAAAAGGCGAAGCATATTACTGCTTCTGTACACCAGAGCGTCTGGAGACCTTAAGAAAGACTGTAAACGGTGAGGAGATCATGACCTATGATAAGCATTGTCTGCACCTTTCCAAAGAGGAGATCGAGGCAAATCTGGCTGCAGGAAAGCCATTTGTTATTCGTCAGAATAACCCAACTAAAGGAACTACCACTTTCCATGATGAGATCTATGGAGATATCACAGTAGACAACTCCGAGCTGGATGACATGGTACTGATCAAATCTGACGGTTATCCTACCTACAACTTTGCAAACGTAGTAGACGATCATCTTATGGGTATCACCCATGTAGTAAGAGGAAATGAGTATCTTTCTTCTTCACCAAAATACAACCGTCTTTATGCTGCTTTTGGCTGGGAAGTACCGGTTTATGTACACTGCCCGCTGATTACAGATGAGACTCATCACAAGTTAAGCAAGCGCTGCGGACATTCCTCTTTTGAGGACCTGGTAGAGCAGGGCTTTGTTCCGGAAGCTATTGTAAACTATGTAGCACTTCTTGGCTGGTCACCGGAAGGCAACAACGAGATCTTCTCCCTGGAAGAGATGGTAAAGGAATTTGACTACCATCGTATGAACAAGTCTCCGTCTGTATTTGATATGACCAAGCTTCGCTGGATGAATGGAGAGTACATTAAAGCAATGGACTTTGACCGTTTCTACAAGCTGGCTGAGCCATACTTAAAAGAAGTGATCAAGAAAGACTTAGATCTTAAGAAGATCGCAAACATGGTCAAGACCAGAATTGAAGTATTCCCGGAGATCAAGGATCATGTTGATTTCTTTGAGGAGCTTCCTGAGTATGACATTGCTATGTATACCCACAAGAAGATGAAGACCAATGCAGAGACTTCCCTTAAGGTATTAAAAGACGTACTTCCAATCCTGGAAGCACAGGAAGATTTCAACAATGACGCTCTGTTTGCAGCACTTTCCGCTTATGTAAGCGAAACTGGGGTAAAGACCGGATTTGTTATGTGGCCGGTACGTACTGCTGTTTCCGGTAAGCAGATGACTCCTGCAGGAGCAACTGAGATCATGGAAGTTCTTGGAAAAGAAGAATCATTAAAACGTATCCGCAAAGGCATTGAAATGCTGGAGGATTAATACATGGCTTTTAATGAAGCACAGAAAAGGGCGATCCGTCACACAGACGGACCGGCCCTTGTACTTGCAGGACCCGGCTCAGGTAAGACTACGGTCATTACCAACCGGGTTCGTTATTTAACGGAAAAAGTGGGCGTAGAGCCTGGGAATATCCTAGTGATCACTTTTACCAGGGCGGCAGCCCGTGAAATGAAAGAACGATATGAGCGGATAACCGGGACAGGATGCAGCAGAGTCTCTTTTGGGACCTTCCATTCTGTCTTTTTTATGATATTAAAACTGGCATACCGGTATCAGGCGTCCAATATCGTAAAAGAAGAACAGCGCATCCAGTTTATCAGGGAGCAGTTAGACCAGACAGACCTGGAGATTGAGGACGAAGGGGAGTTTATCGCTTCTGTATTGTCAGAGATCAGCCTGATAAAAGGGGAATTAATGTCCTTAGATAATTATTATGCAAAAAGCTGCTCTCAGACCGTTTTTAAAGATCTGTATGAAGGTTACGAAAAGCGCCTTCGCAAACAGGGACTTCTGGATTTTGACGACATGCTTGCCATGTGCTACGAACTTTTTAAAGAACGTAAGGATATTTTACAGGCATGGCAGAGAAGATATAAGTACATACTGATTGATGAGTTCCAGGATATCAACCAGATCCAGTATGAGATCGTAAAAATGCTGGTTCTGCCGGAAAATAACCTGTTCATTGTAGGAGATGATGACCAGTCTATTTATCGTTTCCGGGGCGCAAGGCCGGAGCTGATGCTGGGCTTTGAAAAAGATTACCCAGAGGCAGAGCGGATCTTGCTGGATGTAAATTACCGCTGCGTGGATCCGGTGATCCAGAGTGCAGGAAAGCTGATCGCCAATAATAAAACACGCTTCCAGAAAGAGATCCATGGAAACCGGGGAAAGGGCTGTCCTGTATTTGTAAAAGAATGGTCGGATCCGCTGGCAGAGACCAGGGCCATTACAGAAGAACTGCGGGATTATCACCAGATGGGGATTCCTTATGAAGAGATGGCGGTCTTATACCGTACCAATCAGGGCCCAAGACTTCTTATTGAGCGGATGATGGAGTACAATATCCCCTTTCATATGCGGGATACAGTGCCAAACCTCTATGAACACTGGATCTCCAGAAATATTTTCTGCTACATTTATGCAGCATTAGGCGATCTGAGCCGTTCTAACATACTTCAGATCATCAACCGGCCCGCCAGATACATCAGCCGGGATGCTTTAGACACCAAAGTGATCCGCTGGGAACAGCTGCGCTCCTTCTATCAGGACAAAAACTGGATATTAGACCGTATTGACCAGCTTGTATATGATCTGGAAATGTTGCGGGATATGGCTCCTGCAGGCGCTGTAAACTATATCCGCAAGGCTATTGGATATGATGATTACCTGAGAGAATATGCCAACGAACGCAGGTTAAAGCCAGAAGACCTTTTTGAGGTCCTGGATGCCCTTCAGGAGAGCGCAGTGCCCTTTAAGACCTATGAGGCATGGTTTAACCATATGGATGAGTACAAAGAGCAGTTAAAGGAGCAGTCAGCCCTGCGGGAGGCAGAAAAAGAAGGAGTCAGCCTGATGACCATGCACAGCTGCAAGGGCCTGGAATTTAAGGTAGTGTATATTCTGGATGCAAATGAAGGGATAACGCCCCATCACAAGGCAGTTTTAGAGCCGGACATGGAAGAAGAACGTCGCATGTTCTATGTGGCTATGACCAGAGCCAAAGACAGACTGCATATTTTCTATGTAAGAGAACGGTATCACAAGCGGCAGGAAGTGTCACGTTTTGTAGTAGAGACAAGACTGCTTGGTGACAAGGGGGATTTGGAAAAAAATGGAAGATCAAATGGAAAACCAAATGCACAGCCAAATACGAAACAGGGAAGACCATAAGAAGCAGGAAGCAGCAGGCAGAAATGCCGGTCTGGTCCATATTTACTGCGGAGAAGGAAAAGGAAAAACCACAGCGTCAATCGGCCTGGCTGTCCGCGCTGCAGGAAGCAACAAGAAAGTAGTGGTAAAACGTTTCCTGAAAAATGACCATTCCGGGGAAGTGGAAATTTTAAAACAGATCCCTGGGATAACGGTCCTTCCATGCACCAGAACCTTTGGATTTTCCTGGAAAATGAGCCAGGAGGAGAAAGAAGAAGCCAAAGAATACTACGGGGAAGAACTGGAAAAAGCCTGGAAAATGGCATTGGATCAGGATGCGGATATGCTGGTCTTAGACGAGGCAGTAGGCGCCTGCGGCCTTGGATTTATAAAGGAAGACCGTTTATTGGAATTGATTGAAAGCAAACCGGAAAAAATAGAAGTGGTCCTCACTGGCAGAAACCCGTCAAAGGCTCTTTTGGCAGCTGCGGATTATGTTACAGAAATGGTCATGCGTTCCCACCCCTATACCAGGGGGATTCCGGCCAGAAAAGGGATCGAATATTAGCTTGCAATTTTACAGGCAGTCTGATAAAGTGTAAATGAACAGCGAAAAGCTGTAACACTTAACCGATTGGATATGAAAGGAATTAAATATGGCAGACGAGAAGAACTTAAATGAAGAAGAGGAAATGACTGTTACCCTGACATTAGATGATGATTCTGAGATCGAGTGCGTGGTCCTTAACATCTTCTCTGCAGGAGACCGTGAATATATCGCCCTTCTTCCTATGGAAGGAGCAGATTCCGAAGAAGGAGAAGTTTATCTGTACCGTTACAGCGAGACAGAAGATGGAACTCCTGTTCTGGACAACATCATGGATGATGATGAATACGAGATCGTTGCTGACGCATTTGACGAAATGTTAGATGATCAGGAATACGATGAGCTGGTAAGCGAAGATGATTTAGATGACTAATTGAGTTTGAACCTCTGATAAAGCGGGTCGGGATGTGTAAATGTGCATATCCCGGCTTTTTTGCGTTTTGGCTTCAGATCGTTGGAGTTGTGAAACTTGTGTGAAAGCGTAGAAATCCCCTTTTTTTTTGTTATAATAAGGGCGAAAGCAAGTAATACGTTTAAAACACTTAAAATGTGTAAGTACATAAAACAGACAGGAGGAGCAGGAAATGGATGCTTTGAAAATATTAATGGTAGACGATGAAGCGAGAATGCGAAAGCTGGTAAAGGACTTCCTTACCAACAAAGGATTTTCCGTAGTGGAAGCAGGAGACGGAGAAGAGGCGTTAGAGATCTTCTTTGCGCAGAAAGACATTGCGCTGATCTTATTAGATGTGATGATGCCGAAACTGGACGGCTGGGAAGTGCTTAAGACCATCCGCAAATATTCTAAAGTGCCGGTGATCATGCTCACAGCCAGAAGTGAGGAGCGGGATGAACTTCAGGGATTCTCTCTGGGGGTAGATGAATACATTTCAAAACCATTCAGCCCAAAGATCCTGGTTGCAAGAGTAGAGGCCATTCTTCGCCGGACTAATGCAGTTTCTTCCGATGTGATCAATGTAGGCGGCATCTGCATCGATAAGGCTGCACACAGAGTAACCATTGACGGAAAAGAGATCGAATTAAGCTTCAAGGAATTTGAACTTCTCACCTTTTTTGTAGAAAACCAGGGAATTGCCCTTTCCAGAGAAAAGATCTTAAATAATGTATGGAATTACGATTATTTCGGTGACGCCAGGACCATTGATACCCATGTGAAAAAGCTGCGCAGCAAAATGGGTGAAAAAGGCGAATATATCAGGACCATCTGGGGAATGGGATATAAATTTGAGGTGGGAGAAGAATGAAACGATCCATCCGAACAACATTTATAGGACTGTTTATCGGCCTTATGGCAGTGGTCCTTCTGGCTGTGTGGGCTATGAACAGCTTCTTTCTGGAAAAATATTATCTCAATGATAAAGTAAAGATCCTTCAGGACACCTATACCCAGCTGAATGAATACGCAATGGAAAAAGCGGCGGCTGGAGAAGATATTATGGATGATCTTCAAAGCCTTTATTCCAAAGATGGGGAGCAAAATGAGATCACCAGGCTGATCCGTAATATGAATGAAAAGTATAATATTACAGTTGTTATTGTAGACAGTACCAACGATGAAACATACCCCTCCTTCTGGGATGGAAGACTTTTAGCAGACCGTGTTCAGGAGTATATTCTTGGAAAACGGGGACCTAAGACAGAAACACTGGTGCAGGAGGAGAATTATACCATTGAGAAAAGCTTTGACCGCCACGCCAAGAGTTTCTATCTGCAGAACTGGGGCTTCTTTGAAGATAATAAGACCATTTTTATCATGTCCATGCCTATTGCCAGCATCCATGAAAGCGTCGATCTGTCCAACCGGTTTATGGTGTATATCGGTCTCATAGCTCTGGCAGCAGGAAGTATTATCATGTATTTTGCAGGAAAAAAGATCACTTCTCCTATCCTTTCCCTTGCAGCACTTTCTGAGCGCATGTCAGAACTGGACTTTGATGCCCGTTATACCGGAAATTCCGAAGATGAGATCGGTGTGCTGGGAAAGAGTATGAATACCCTTTCAGAAAAGCTGAAGGATACCATTGGAGAACTGAAAACAGCCAACAACGAGTTGCAAAAAGATATTGAAGAAAAGATACGCATTGATGAGGCACGAAAAGAATTTATTGCCAATGTATCCCATGAACTGAAAACACCTATCGCTTTGATCCAGGGATATGCAGAGGGACTTACAGAGGGAATGGCAGAAGACCCGGAAAGCAGGGATTATTACTGCGAAGTCATCCAGGATGAAGCAGGAAAAATGAACAAAATGGTAAAACAGCTTCTGACACTGACAGCCCTTGAATTTGGTAATGACAAACCAGTCATGGAGCAGTTTGATCTGGTTACATTAATAAATGGCGTTCTTTCATCTGCAAAGATCCTTCTTCAGCAAAAAGAAGCCCAGGTGGTATTTGATGCCAGTGAACCGGTCATGGTGTGGGCTGATGAATTTAAGATAGAAGAGGTAGTGACCAACTATCTGAACAATGCCATGAACCACTTAGATGGAGAGAAACGCATTGAGATCCGTCTTGAGAAAAATGAGAAAGAAGTAAAAGTAACGGTATTTAACACAGGACAGAATATACCGGAAGAAGATCTGGACAAGCTTTGGACCAAATTCTATAAAGTAGATAAAGCCCGTACCAGAGCGTACGGTGGAAGCGGCATTGGCCTTTCCATTGTAAAAGCGATCATGGATTCCCATAATAAGGCCTGCGGCGTACAGAATGTAGAAGACGGTGTAGAATTTTGGTTTACACTGGACTGCAGTGCCGGCGTTTAAAATAAAGGGGTGCTTAAGGGCACCCTTTTATAATGTAAAAATGTTTTTTGAAAAACAATAAAAAAGTTGTTGACATTTGTCATGGCATCTGATAATATATATTTCGCTGTCGCAAGACAGAGAAACAAAAAGAAAAATAAAATAAAAAAGTTGTTGACAAAAGCAAATGCTTATGATAATATATCAGAGTTGCTGCTGAGAAAGTTAGCAACAACGAACCTTGATAATTGAAGATTAAACAGTATGTAAAACCCTGAAAATTCAGAAAAT
>CAVIPV010000140.1:0-1065 GCA_963644495.1 Prevotella sp.
ACTTTAAGCGATTTATATACACCCCCTCTCCGGTGAGGGGTGTCAAACTAACGAGCTGGCCCACAGAAGTAATTAAACGAAAAAAGTTTTTATAAAACTTATAATAAAAGACGCAGTCCTGTAGTTTGCAGGGCTGCGTTTTTTGCGCTATTAACGAAAGTTCCGCCTGCGCAAGCAGGCAGAAGAGCACGCTAGTACGGAATACGTAAGTGTGTTATAATGTTAAAAAATATGTATGGGGGCTGATCATATGAAAATATTAAACTTCGGTTCATTAAACATCGACTATGTATACAGCGTAGACCATTTCGTTCAGAAAGGAGAAACCATTTCTTCCGGCCAGATGAACATTTTCAGCGGCGGAAAAGGCTTAAACCAGTCTGTTTCCTTAGGACGCGCAGGAGCGCAGGTTTTCCATGCGGGCCGCATCGGAAAAGGGGGAGAATTTCTTGTAGAGCAGTTAAAAGAAGCGGGAGTGAACACAGATCTGGTGGTTTTAGATGAGACCTGTTCCACAGGACATGCTATTATCCAGAATGATGCAGAAGGGGATAACTGCATTCTTCTCTATGGCGGTGCCAATCAGAGAATCACGAAAAAACAAATAGACAGCACATTAGATCGGTTCACTCCGGGAGATTATCTGGTTCTGCAAAATGAGATCAACAATATGTCTTATCTGATGGAAAAAGCAGCCCAAAAGCAGCTGAAGATCGTATTAAACCCGTCTCCTATGGATGAAAAAATAAAAGCGCTCCCTCTGGATAAGGTAACGCTGTTCTTTGTAAATGAAATTGAAGCAGCCCAGATCTTAGGACAGAAAGAACTGGAAAGTACAGAAAAAGCGGCAGAGGCTTTTCAGGCTATGTTCCCACAGGCTGCAGTAGTCCTTACTTTAGGTTCCCAGGGTTCTGTTTATATTGACAAAGACCAGGTGATCCACCAGAAATGCTATAAAGTAAAAGCGGTAGATACCACAGCAGCTGGGGACACCTTTACCGGTTTCTTTGTATCCGCCATCAGCAGCGGTAAAAGTCCAAAAGAGGCGCTGGACCTGGCCTCAAG
>CAVIPV010000140.1:1075-7189 GCA_963644495.1 Prevotella sp.
GAGCATCTGCCATTGCAGTGTCAAGGCCGGGAGCAGCGCCATCTGTGCCCACTTTAAGTGAAGTAGAAAATTGGAAGTTCACAGAGTAAGCAAATTCCTGCTATCTAATTGTGAAAAGTGAAATTTTTACTTACATGCATCCACAAATGCCTGGAACAATCCCATAGCAGCCTCATCTCTGTCCCACAGATATTCCGGATGCCACTGTACTCCTAAGAAGAAATTAGGGTAATCTGGTTTCTCAACGGCCTCGATAATACCGTCTGGAGCAACCGCAGAAACCACCAGTCCCGGTGCGGGAATATGGATACACTGATGATGGCTGCTGTTTACTGCGATCTGGGTCTCACCATGGCAGATAGACTGCAGCCGTGTATTTTCTGCAATATTGACCCGGTGGCATGGGATATTATAGTAAAATGGCTGCTGGTGGGCGATAGGAAATTCACGTTCTGTCTGGGATGGGATATCCTGATACAGGCTTCCGCCAAGGTCGACGTTTAATACCTGAATGCCGCGGCAGATGCCGAAAATGGGCTTTCCAGCATCCATAGCAGCTGTAAGAAGGCGAAATTCCAGATGATCTCTGGCAGCAGATATATTTCCGCACTTTAAATGGGTATCTTCCCCAAAAAGAAATGGGTTAATATCTGGTCCGCCTGTAAAAAGAAAGCCGTCGCAAACGTCCATAAACTGTTTTATATCCTCATCGCTGCATTCCAAAGGAAGCAGGATAGGCAGTCCGCCTGCAGCAGCAAGAGCTTTTGGATAGGTAGGACGGAGGCTGGTATCATTGTTTTCTGTGTTGTGTGATGGTGTGATGCCAATGATGGGCTTTTTTTGTGTCATGGTTGAGGTCCTCTTATTTGAAATAATATATTAAAAAAACCACAAAGCAAACGCTCTGTGGTTTTTCTTATGTAGCTTATAATTAGCCTTCGATAGCGCCGGTTGGACAGGCAGCAGCGCAGGTTCCGCACTCGATGCAGGAATCAGCGTCGATAACGTACTTGCCATCTCCCTCAGAGATTGCACCTACTGGACATTCGCCAGCACAGGTTCCGCAGCTTACACAACCATCAGTAATTACATATGCCATGATAAAATACCTCCTTATATATTTAGATGTTTTCGGAAAACATCCAAAAACATCTCGCTTATTGTTCCTTTATTGTAAACGATTCCGAACAATTATTCAAGAGGAAAATAGTCCCTGAAGCTGTATAAATTGTACAATTTTAGGAGCAAAACGGTTAGTCAAAACTATCTAAAACGCCAGTAAATACAAGGGTTTTGGGGTTATGGTCATAATAGCCGTAAAACCTACAAAATAAATAGGCTTGCCAAAAAATCCAAAATGTATTATGCTGATAAAAGCGTATAGCATATTTACGTATAGCTTATAAAAAATATATAAGGAGGAAATACACATGAAGATCGAAAAGACAATGCTGATCGGTGAACTGATCCACATGGATGAGCTGATCCCTCAGATGCTGATGGGTGCAGGAATGCACTGCCTTGGATGCCCGGCTTCTCAGGCTGAATCTCTGGAAGAGGCATGCATGGTTCATGGAATCGATGTTGATGATCTGGTTTCCAAGATGAATGAGATCCTGGCTGACAGATAATATCAACTATTAGAGAACATGTAAGGGCAGTTGCCCATTGTAAATACCGTCTGCTGTAAAGTAAGCTAAAAGTACTTTATAGCAGGCGGTTTTTGCGTGTATAAGACTATTTATGTGAAATGAACTCTTGACAGCAGAAGTATAACTTAGTATATTGAGTAATATATTAGTATATTTTAAAACAACATTTATTAAAATGATCTCAAACATTCAGGAGGTAAACATTATGGACATGACACTGCGTTGGTTTGGCGAAGGCGTTGATTCTGTTTCTCTGGAGCAGATCCGACAGATTCCGGGAGTAAAGGGCGTTATTACCACATTATATGATATTCCGGCAGGTGAAGAGTGGCCTATGGAGCGCATTCTTCAGATGAAGGAGCAGGTAGAGGCAAAAGGTCTTAAGGTTATGGGAATCGAAAGCGTAAATATCCATGACGCCATCAAAGTGGGAACACCGGACCGTGAAAAATATATTGCCAATTATATTACTACACTGGAGCGTCTGGGACAGGCAGATATCCACGTAGTCTGCTACAATTTTATGCCTGTATTTGACTGGACCCGTTCTGATCTGGCAAAGGTTCGTCCAGATGGTTCTACCGTTCTGGCATACGATCAGAAGGAGATCGATAAGATCAACCCGGAAAATATGTTTGAGTCCATGGGCGAGAAGTCCAATGGCTTTGAACTTCCTGGCTGGGAGCCGGAGCGTATGGCAAGGATCAAAGAGCTGTTTGAAATGTACAAGGATGTAGATGAAGAAAAATTATTTAACAACCTGGTATATTTCCTGAAAGCCATCCAGCCGGTATGTGAAAAATATGATATCCGCATGGCTATCCATCCAGATGATCCTGCATGGCCTGTTTTCGGTCTTTCCCGTATCATTACTGACAAAGAGCACATTTTAAAGCTGATGAAGGCAGTAGATGCACCATTTAACGGCATGACTCTCTGCACCGGTTCTTTAGGAAGCAATCCGGAAAATGATATCCCGGACATTATCCGTTCTTTAAAAGGCCGTATCCATTTTGCACATGTGCGCAATTTGCAGTATAATGGCTACAGAGATTTCCAGGAAGCAGCCCATCTGTCTGCTGACGGCAGCATGGATATGTATGAGATCATGAAAGCACTGTATGATATCGGCTTTGACGGCATTATGCGTCCAGACCACGGAAGAGCCATCTGGGGCGAGGTTTCCATGCCGGGATATGGCCTCTATGACCGTGCGCTGGGAGCATGCTATCTCAATGGTCTCTGGGAAGCGATCGTAAAGCAGAATGGAAATTTGAACCAGAAATAAGAAATGAAAAATAAGGAATAGAAGCAGAAACAGGAGAAACGGACACACATGAACGCACAGGGAAAAAGAACGGGAGAGACGGCCAGGGAATACGCATACCGCATGATAAGAGAGCAGATCATTTCTCTGGAATTAAAGCCGGGAGAAGCTTTTAATGATATGGAATTTGCGGTTAAGATCGGCGTCAGCCGGACTCCTGTGCGGGAAGCTGTGATCCAGCTAAGCGAAGAGTCACGTATTATCGAAATATTCCCCCAGCGTGGCATGCGCATTGCATTGATCGATGTGGAACTGGTAGAAGAATCCCGTTCCCTGCGCGTGCTTTTAGAGAAGCAGATCGCAGGAATGTGCTGTGAAATGGCAGCAGAAGAAGATATAAAATGGCTGCAGGAAAATGTAGGACTGCAGGAATTTTATATGGAAAATTCCAGACCGGAAATGATGATGCAGTTAGATGATGAGATGCACAAGAAGCTGTTTATGATCTGCCGCAGAGAACTGACTTACGGCATGTGCCAGAAGCTGTCCATTCATTATGACCGCATCCGAAGTCTTTCTGTTAATACGGTAAAAGACAATACCATCATCGAAGACCACAAGAAGATCATCCAGTTTATTGCTGAACATAAAAAAGAAAAAGCCATGGAGCAGATGGAGAAGCATCTGAGCCGGTGGCAGTTGAATGAAGGAAAGTTCCGTGAGGAATTTCCAGATTATTTTAAATAAACATCATAGTAAACAAATGCGCCCCGGATATCCGGGGCGTTTTGAGTTTTACAGATTTTTAAGCTTCTGCAAAGCTTTCTCGCCGATCATTACCTCATAATGCTCTTTGTAATATGCTTCTCCTGCGTATTCATTTGGCAGTTTGGCTGCATATTCAGCCAGGACATTGCAGACTCTGGAGAAATCCAGTTCATTGCAGTCCTTATTATTTAATACCAGATAATACTGACGGGTAGACGGCTTTTTATATAAGGCGTTATGGATATCATCGCAGCTGTTGCCTGCTGCTTTTGCTGCTTCACTGATCTGGTCCAGACTGTCAAAGCGGAAAGTGCGCAGCTGGATCTGGGGAGTTTTTGCCTCTTCTGGTCCTGGATTTTCGGGAGCTGTGTTTTCATCAGTTTTCAGGTCGGCCGGTCCATTTTGTCCCAGAAGTTTTGCCAGGTCACTGGCGCCTTCCAGAAATTCATCTGCCAGCTGGGAAAGGAGATTTTCCGATTCAGCTTCTGCAAAAGGTGAAAACTTGGAGAAGCGGGTATCTAGCTCTTCTGGATCTTCCACTTTTGTCACAATAAGCATAATGCTCTCAGAAGACAGCGGAATGGCTTCTACCATTAACGGGATATCTTCTGCTTCAAAACCTACTTCCTGAGCTGCCTGCTGGATCATTTCCCGAAACAGGCTTCTGGCCTTCTCAGAGCCATAAGCCAGTTCCGCCAGATTGATCCCCCGTGAGCTTAGATCTAAGCTTGTCAGGGTGCAGCGTATCTGATTGTCATTGATTCGTTCTATTTTCATATAGGATCACTTCCTGTTCTCTTTCGATTCTGTCATATGTTGTAATGTAAAGTTACATGCTGATCTGAAGATAAACTTCTACAATTAGAATATACTACATAACAGGTAGAAATATCAATAAAAGTTATATAAAATAAGTTTTATTCTACCATTCTATTCCGACCGGTGCATCTTATACACCATATCTGTAAGTTCTGTTCTGTAATTGATCCCCAGCTTTTTATAAATATTTGCCAGATGGGTCTTCACTGTATTTTCTTTAATTCCCATAGCAGCCGTCAGTTCCCGGTTATTCAGCCCCTTTGTCACCAGTTCTGCCATTTCCTGCTCTCTGCGGGTCAGTCCCAGGTCAGCTAACTGGGGACCGGAGAAGCGCACATCCTGGGAGCCGCTGTAGATAATGTATACACAGGTGGAAATGTTGTTGATGGAAGAAAGCAGTTCTTCTGCATTTAAGGGCGCGTTGATCTCATTTTCAAAAACCACCTGGGCCGGGCAGTCGTCATTTCCACCGGTGGTGGCAGTTACATTAAACAGGTAATCCCCAATGCGCACAGGCAGAGATGCCTTGTGGCTTCGCATATTGTGCATGTAATAGGGATACAGGTTGTTGGTGTAAAAGGTGCTGTAAAGCCTGGAATCGGTCACTCCCAGCTTTTCCAGATACATTCTGGCGATCTCATTGGTATAGACCACCTGGTTTGCCTTGGCGATCAGCAGAATCCCCATAGGAAAGTAATTCATGTTGTCCGTGAGCCAGTTCATACGGTTGCGTAGATCCCAGGTGCGAATGTTGTTAATGTGGGCCAGTGCCAGGTTTTCAGAAACAGAGTCGATCACCTGGATCTCATCGTCGGAAAATACGCCTTTGGTGGACAGCAGTATCATGTAGGACAGATACCGGCGGCTGCGGGAAGATTTATTAAAACGCAGGAAAAAGTCTGTGTATCCGTTGGGCTTGCAGATCTTCTGGTACAGGTCGCCGTTTTTATAATCTTCCTGGCGGCTTAACACAAATTCATCGGTACGCAGGTCCAGGATATCTGGGTTATTCCAGTATTCCACCAATATCTGCTGGGCAATGGAAAAGTTTACATTGTGTACTACCAGGTTGGAGCTGATGGTCTTTTCACCCCGGTTGGAAAGGGATGCCATCATAGCGTTGGGAAAGCCCAGTACATTGTCAATGAGATCCAGTGCCTTTTCAATATAAGTCTGATTTTTCGTTGGATTAAAATCCAGTCTTAACAGTTCTGTACTGAATTTCAGCATTTTATCGTAATAGGAATATTTCATACTGCAGACCTCCGGACGCAATTAATGGTACTAGAAAAAGGGTGAGATAACTACAACTGTAACTAATACTGTTTCTACTAATTATACATAAATAGTACCAGAAATGAAAGAGAAAAAATCGCAAATTTAAAATGATTATGGAGAAAATACAACTATTTAAGTATAGAGGAAACCAGATCGGAATGATAATATTTCTACAAACAGAAGTGACGATTTTAAGAGTACATACTAGGAGGATGAGATCGGATACCATGACAGAAGGTTCTATCTGGAAAAAGATACTGATATTTTCGATTCCGCTCGTTAGTTTGACACCCCTCACCGGAGAGGGGGTGTATATAAATCGCTTAAAGT
>CAVIPV010000141.1:0-7119 GCA_963644495.1 Prevotella sp.
GTGGTATCTTTATACATCAAGAGAGGTGCGCATCCGGCGCCTGAAAGAAAGCCGTGGATATTCAGAGGAAAAAGCAGAAAGCATCATGGCAAATCAGGCAACGGAAGAAGAATTTATAAACTTCTCTGATGCCCGGATCGACAACAGCGGCTCTGAAGAAGAGACCAGAAAACAGATAGATGCTCTTTTAAAAAGAGCAAAAGATAAGGACAACGAAACAGCATGAGAATGGTAAGCATAGCAAGCGGCAGCAGCGGCAATTGCATTTACATAGGTTCTGACAATACTCATCTTTTAGTGGATGCAGGTATCAGCAACAAACGGATCCAGGAAGGCTTAAATGAGGTGGGTCTTACCGGCTCGGATCTGACGGGGATTTTAGTGACCCACGAACACTCCGACCACATCAAAGGACTTGGTGTTCTTTCAAGAAAGTATCACCTTCCTGTTTACGGGACAAAAGAGACTTTGGATGAGATCGCAGCCTGCAAGACCTTAGGCGCCTTTGATACCGGCCTTTTATCCCCTATTGAGCCGGATGTAGACTTTCAGGTAGGTGATCTGACTGTAAAACCTTTTAAGATCGACCATGATGCAGTCAATCCTGTGGCTTACCGTGTGGAAAATGGCTCTAAAGCCGTTGCAGTTGCCACCGATATGGGCCATTTTAACCAGTATATCATTGACCATCTTCAGAAGCTGGATGCTCTTTTGTTAGAGTCCAACCATGATGTGCGCATGCTGGAGACCGGACCTTATCCTTATTATTTAAAACGCCGTATCCTTGGGGATCATGGTCATTTATCCAATGAAAATGCAGGGAAATTGTTAAACAATATCCTTCATGATAACCTGAAAAAGATCTTCTTAGGCCATTTAAGCAGGGAAAATAATTATGCAGAACTGGCTTATGAGACAGTCCGCTTAGAGATTGACGAAGGGGACTGCCCATATGGGGCATCGGATTTTTCCATTTCCGTTGCATCCAGAGATAAAATGAGTGAAATTATATGTTTATAATGTAATGAGCGCGAAAGCGCGGGGTTCATGAATATACAATATAAGTTTAAGAAGAGGAGAATGAAAAATGAGTAAGGCAATCATCACAGTAGTAGGAAAAGACACGGTAGGCATTATCGCAAAGGTATGTACTTATCTGGCAGAGAACCATGTAAATATCCTGGACATCTCCCAGACCATTGTACAGGACTATTTTAACATGATGATGATCGTGGATGTGACCAAGATCGAAAAGACCTTTGGAGAAGTTGCAGATGAACTGGGAAAAGTAGGAGAAGAGATTGGCGTAAATGTAAAGATCCAGAGAGACGAGATCTTTACAAAAATGCACAGGATCTAATTTTACCATTTTTGCTAACATAATGTACTCTCTGAAAGGAAAAACAGGTCATGATTAATATTTATGAAGTAAATGAAACCAACAATATGATCGAGCATGAGAAGCTGGATGTGCGTACCATTACCATGGGTATCAGCCTTTTAGACTGCGCAGACAGCGATCTGGATGCTGTTAATGAAAAGATCTACAAAAAGATCACCACTCTGGCAAAAAATCTGGTTTCTACAGGAAAAGAAATTGAAAAGGATTTTGGTATCCCTATTGTAAATAAGAGGATTTCTGTTACACCTATCGCTTTAGTAGGCGGTTCTGCCTGCAAAAAACCGGAAGATTTCGTTACCATTGCAAAAACTTTAGATAAAGCTGCAAAGGAAGTGGGTGTGAACTTTATCGGTGGCTATTCTGCCCTTGTAAGCAAGGGAATGACTACTGCTGATAAGAATCTGATTCTTTCTATTCCGGAAGCTTTGGCAACTACAGAGCGTGTATGCAGCTCTATTAATGTTGGTTCAACAAAAACAGGTCTTAATATGGATGCAGTTGAGCTTATGGGACGTATTGTAACAGAAACTGCCCAGGCAACCAAAGATAACGACTCCTTAGGCTGTGCCAAGTTAGTAGTATTCTGCAACGCTCCAGATGACAACCCATTTATGGCAGGTGCATTTCACGGTGTAACAGAGGCAGACGCCATCATCAATGTCGGCGTCAGCGGCCCCGGTGTTGTAAAAGTAGCTCTGGAAAAGGCAAGAGGCGCTAACTTTGAGGTACTTTGCGAGACTATTAAAAAGACTGCCTTTAAGATCACCCGTGTAGGCCAGCTGGTAGCTCAGGAAGCTTCCAAACGTCTGGGTATCCCATTTGGCATCATTGACCTTTCCTTAGCTCCTACACCGGCTGTAGGCGACAGTGTAGCTGAGATCCTGGAAGAGATCGGTCTGGAACGTGTAGGTGCTCCAGGAACCACCGCAGCACTTGCCATGTTAAATGACCAGGTAAAGAAGGGCGGCGTTATGGCTTCCTCCTATGTAGGCGGTTTAAGCGGTGCGTTTATCCCGGTCAGCGAAGACCAGGGAATGATCGATGCTGTAAGCCTTGGGGCCCTTACTATTGAGAAGCTGGAAGCAATGACCTGCGTATGCTCTGTAGGTCTTGATATGATCGCAATTCCGGGCGATACACCATCTACCACCATTGCAGGTATTATTGCAGACGAAGCTGCCATCGGTATGGTAAACCAGAAGACCACAGCCGTCCGTCTGATCCCGGTTATCGGCAAGAAAGTGGGAGATACCGCAGAATTTGGCGGACTGTTAGGTTATGCGCCTATTATCCCGGTAAATACGTTCTCCTGTGAGAAATTCGTTACCAGAGGGGGACGTATCCCGGCTCCGATCCACAGCTTTAAGAACTAATGTTTAAATACTGATCATTAGCAGGACATATACTTATGAAATTATATCTCATCCGTCACGGGCGGCAGAACAGCCGCCTGTGCAATGTAAATGTTGATCTTTGTGAAGAGGGCTACCGTCAGGCGGCCCTTTTAGGCGAACGGCTTTTTCCTAAAAATATCCAGGCAGTTTATTCCAGTGACCTGCTGCGGGCAATAGAGACAGCCCGGGCGGCCAATCTTTACTGGAATGTGGAACATACCATCTGTCCGGAACTGAGAGAAATCGATTTTGGCGATATGGAAGGTCTTTCTGATGAAGAGATCGCTGTAAAATATGCAGATTTTAAGAAAGAACAGGCAAAAATGGAAGAGGACCTGTCTTATCCAGGCGGCGAGTGCGCTGCTGATGTGGTAAAACGGGCAGATCCTGTATTAAAAGATCTGGTAAAGACCGGCTATGAGCGGATCGCTGTGGTGACCCACGGGGGACTGATCCGTATCATGGCTGCTTTCTATACCGGTATCCCCTTAAGCCGTTTCCGTATCCTGGGAAAAGAGCTGGAAAACTGCAGCATCACAGAGCTTAGCTGGGATGAGAAAAATGAACGTTTCACTTTAGAGTGTTTCAATGACCATGCACATCTGGACAAGTACCCGGAGCTTTTACGAAGCAGCTGGAAAGATTGAGAAGGGAACAGGGCAAAATGAAAAAAGGGATTATTTTTGATGGATTTGGAAAAGTGGAGCATCCTGCAGCTGTGATCCATGATTTTTCGGAACTTACATCAGTTGCGAAAACATTTTTCAAAGAAATTTAAGGAAGACGAATATCTATGACAGAAATAAATGAACAGGCACAGCTGCGACAGGCTCTTGAATTTTGCCTGGATAAGGATCTGGAGCGGGTCCTTTTAAGTAATCCAGCTGATGCAGCTGCTTTTTCAAAATCAAAACTGCGTCCCCTTATGTTGAAAGGGGAAGTGATCTTTCAGGCAGAGGAACAGCGGGGCAAACAGGCCTTTCACAAGAATTTAAGCAAAGAGGATGCCATCCTCTATGTGGAAAACTGCTTAAACCATGACTTTCGCCAGGCAGAGATCACCTCTGCAAAAGGCAAAGCAACGGTCCTTGTAAGTAAAAAAGGAAAGATGACGGTAAAATTCAAAAAGCAGACCCGGATCATTACCCCAAAAGCCTTAGAACACAACCGGAAGAAGCAGTATCTGCTGCCGGAAGGGACACCAGTACCCTTTTTAGTGGACCTGGGAGTTATGACAAAAGAAGGCGAGATCGTTCACAGCCGCTATGACAAGTACCGCCAGATCAACCGTTTTCTGGAGTTTATTGAAGATATTTTGCCTCAATTAGACAAAAGCAAGGAAAATGTCATCATCGATTTTGGCTGCGGAAAGTCTTATCTTACCTTTGCCATGTACTATTATCTGAAGGAATTAAAAGGATATCCGGTGCGCATCATCGGACTGGACCTGAAAGAAGAAGTGATCCGCCACTGCGGGGAACTGGCTGTCCGCTATGGATATGACCGGTTAAGTTTTACCTGCGGGGATATTGCATCTTATGAGGGCGTAGATCATGTAGATATGGTGGTTACCCTTCATGCCTGTGACCTGGCAACGGATTATGCACTGGAAAAAGCCGTGGGCTGGGGCGCAAAGGTGATTTTATCTGTTCCCTGCTGTCAGCATGAATTAAATAAGCAGATACAAAATCCGGTTCTACAGCCGGTTCTGGAATATGGTCTTATTAAAGAAAGAATGGCTGCTCTTTATACAGATGCCATCCGGGCCCAGATCTTAGAGTACAGAGGTTATAATACACAGATCCTGGAATTTATTGATATGGAGCATACTCCAAAGAATATCCTGCTGCGTGCCGTTTTCAGAAAGAAAAATGAAATGAGCCAGGCAGAGGAGGAAAAACGCCAAAAAGCAGGAGAGCAGGTAAAGGAACTGATCCGGTTCTTACATGCAGACCCTGCTATTGTACGGCTTTTAGCACCGGAACTAAATACAACTGCAAAATAGTCACAGTTCAGCCATAGGCTGAGCTGGAACCTTAAATAATGCAGATAGGCTGTGTGTACTCATTTCGCACCGGCTGTCCTGTTTTGGCAGCTAGCAGACTCTGGCGTACATGGGACGCATACAGATCCTGTTCAAATAACATTTTCGCAGTACCAGAAAGCATCCTGGATGCATCGGCGGTCTTTGTGACTAGCTGTATCCGGGTATGCTTTTTTATTTCTCCTAAAAGATCTGCCTTGTCTTTGCGAAAACCAAGGATCCGGGCATAAGGAGCATATCCGGCTGCTTTTCCGGCCAGTATCATTTCATCTGTGATCCCCAAAAGAATGTGCAGGAGACAGCGGCTGATGCGGGTATAGGTATACTGTCTGGTCTTTAACTGGAAAATACGTTCTTCAAAGCTTCCATGTTCATAAAGGAAATGCTCCAGGCGGTCTGACAGATCTTTCGAAACATCAGCAAAAGTAGAAAATGGCACATGATCCCGGGTTAAAGTCAGCAGGCGGTAATTTAACATCTCAGACAGATCATTGGCCTGTAAGGGAAGTTCTTCCTTAAAAAGAGAACGTATTTCTTCCGGAACCCGGGAGAGGAAAGCCGTATCGCCTGATCCATTGGCAGACAGATTTCCATCTCTGGTAAAAATCCCTTTTCGGATAGCCGAAGCCGAAGCCATTTCCCCGTCTAATTCTTCGCTGTGATAGCCATTTCCCTTTCGTTTGACAGTAACAGGCATGATAGGACTGTTTCTTTTTATTAATGCCTTGCAGTATTCCACTCCTAACAGATTGTTTGGCGTATCTAAAAGGGGCGCAATCTCCCCGTCGGGCATAAACTCATTTAAAGCCTGGACTCTTGCCCGGGGCCAGGTAAGGCCATTTTGCAGGCCTTCTTTTAATTTTTCTGAAAATGCAGCCGGCTCATTAGCAAGGATCTTTGCTGCATCTATAAAATTTCCCCTTTCCCCGGTCTCGCTGCCAAAACAGAGATGGGTAACCACCCCAAGCTCATCTAAAAGAGCCACGGAACCGGCAGCAAAGTCTTCGGCACTGCTGACTGCAAAAATAGACGGGATCTCAAGGACCAGGTCCGCACCGCTTAAAAGGGCCATTTTTGTCCGGAGATATTTGCTGAAAACAGATACTTCCCCCCGCTGCACAAAATCCCCGCTTATAACAGCCACACAAAAATCAGCGCCTGTGATCTTTCTGGCTTCCCGGATCTGATAGGCGTGTCCATTGTGAAAAGGGTTATATTCAGCTACAATGCCGGTTACGTTTATCTTCATTCTCTGTCTTTTCTCCTGTTGTTTTATTCATGGTACCATCAGCCCTCAGGTGACATGTCTGCTTAAATATGGTATTATTATACCCGCGGACCCGGGGTTCGTCTACCACACCTTAAAAACAGGACACAAAATATACACATTTGCATCACAATTGTGTCAAAAACCAAAGGTATATTTTAGTCATCAAAAGGAAAGAAAGTTAAGCACCTGAAAGGAGCGTTTTAATATGTACGAAGAAGATAGAGAAAATAAGGAAAGCAGAATGAATGAGGAAGATCCCTTCATCACTGCAAAACAGGATAATGAAAGAACAGAGATCTTGGATGATGTAGATGAACATGAAACAGAAAAACATGAGACAGAAAGCAGACAGCAGCAGTCTTCACAGAATGTGAACTGGACGACCCCTAATCGTTCCCACTATTCAGAAGATCGTGAAAGATCCTCTTCTGAAAGAAAAGACCATTGGCAGGAAAGCAGACAGCAGAGACCTGAACGAGAGAGAACTTACAGAAACGAATACCGTGAAGCACCTCAGGCACCAAAGCATAAAAACAGCTGGGCAAGAAAAGCAGCCGGCATCACAGCAGCAGCAGTTCTTTTCGGAACCGTTGCAGGCGGTGTAATGACCGGTGTCAATTATGTAGGCGCCCGTCTTACAGGACTTTCTGATATAACAGCTGCTGCAACAGCAGAAACAGAAGGTACCGCAGTGGCACAGGTACCGGCAACAAGTGCAGCTTCTGATGGCCAGAGTACTACAACCGTATCTACGGTAACGGATGTTTCTTCTATTGCAGAAAAGGCAATGCCTTCACTGGTAGCTATCAACGATACCATGACCGTTGAGCAGAACAATTTCTTTGGCATGCCTCAGACTTATCAGGCACAGAGCAGCGGCTCCGGTATTATTGTTGGACAGAATGATACAGAACTTCTGATCGCCACCAACAATCACGTTGTTTCCGGTGCAACTGACATGAAGGTTACATTTAATGACAGCACACAGGTAGCGGCAGCTGTTAAAGGT
>CAVIPV010000142.1:0-6936 GCA_963644495.1 Prevotella sp.
AAAATCCAACTATTCTTCTGAGAATAACTGCTGCTTCCTCTCAATCATCTCATCAATGCGGCTGATATACTGCTCAACTTCCTTTACATTTTCGCAGCGTTCTCTTCTGTTTTCAGATGGGAATACTACTTTTGTGGTGGTTCCGGCGCCACAGGCGGCGATGGTCTGCATTTCCTCCATAATCAGAATGTTGTAGATACATGCCTTTCCGGGAAGGGAATAACCTACATTCTCAAAGTTGCCTGCCATGTTTTTCTGGCGATAGAGATAATATGGCTCCATGCCCATTCTGCGGGCACAGGCTTCGCTTAAGGCAATCATTTCCGGGGTGTTGTTGATCTTAAGATCACCATACTCTTCCTTAAACATGTTCAGTCTGGCAGCACGCTTGATCGCCAGTGAATGAACAGTCAGAGAATCCGGTTTTAAGGCTTCGATTTCTTCTAATGTATGCTTCACATCATCCAGATCTTCCTCCGGAAGTCCCATGATCAGATCCATGTTAATGTTGTCAAAGCCAAGCTCTCTTGCAATGTGGAACTTTTCTTTTACATTTTCTACTGTATGACGGCGTCCGATCAGGTTCAAAGTCTTCTGGTTCATGGTCTGTGGATTAATGGAAATACGACTGATGCCATGGGAAGCCAGAACTTTTAATTTTTCCTCAGTAATACTGTCCGGGCGGCCTGCTTCTACGGTAAATTCCAGAACATTTTTTGTATCAAACAGCTGCTCTAATTTGCATAAAATAGCGTCAATATCCTCTGCCGACAGAGAAGTAGGTGTACCGCCTCCAAAATAGATGGTGTCAAGAGGTCTTCCCTTCATCTTTGCGGCGGTGTATTCCAGTTCTTTAAACAATGCTTCCAGATACAGTCCCGTACGGCCTTTCCACTTGCTGATAGGATAAGAAGTGAAAGAGCAGTACAGACAGGTAGTTGGACAGAATGGAATACCTACGTATAAGCTGTAGCCCCTGTCATAATCCAATGGCTCCAACAGTCGTTTTTCTCTTGCTGCAATCTCAATACTTAAGTTGATCTTTTCATCACTGGTCATGTAAGTTTCTTTCATAAACTGGCGGATATCGTCTTCCTTCCAGCCAGCTTCCAGACGGCTTAATGCGATCTTGGTAGGACGGATACCGGTAAGGGATCCCCATGGAAGTTCATGGCCAGTGCGCTTTACAAGCATCTGGTAGAATAATTTTTTAATAACGTTTTTAGTGGCAGAGTGGTCTGATAGGTCTGCTTTTCCTGAGGAATGAACGGTCAGTGTCCAGCCGGTCAGTCCGTCTGGGCCGGACATATCTGTGGCAGTTTCCTCACCAGCTGCATCTGCAGCCGTTCCAACGCTTTCATCTGCATTTTCCTGTTTCTCCCAGATCCCAATGGCTGCTTCCCCATCTTCCAATCTGGTCTGTACATAAAAATCAACGCCCTCTTTTACCTCATGGGCATAAGTCTCACCCGGATAAAAAGACATCAGAAGTTCTCTGATGTCCTGTTCGTAGGCATTATCCTGTATTAATAATCCGATCATTTTTTCCTGCTTTCTGTCTATAGCACCTGTCCGGCACTCATCTGTAATACGGAATAGGATTGTGCTCCTTTTCATAACCAATGGTGGTAGGATCTCCATGTCCCGGATAGACCATGGTGTCTCCCGGAAGCACAAATAATTTATTTAAAAGAGAATCTGCTATATCACTGCTGCTTCCTGTTGCCAGATCCGTACGACCGTAGGACTCATAAAACAGCGTATCTCCGGAGAGAAGCACATTTTCTGCCGGTATATAGTAGCTTACTGAGCCGGCTGTATGTCCGGGAGTTGCAATCACCTTCCATTTATATCCCAGAAGATCCAGCTCATCCCCGTCATGGACCAGCACATCTGCATGGAAACTGGTCTGTTTGCCCGGAAGATGACAGGACAGGTTTACGGAAGTATCTGCCAGCATGGCATCTTCTGTTTCAGAAGCATATACAGGAATATGGAAGGCCCGCTTTACCTCAGGCACTCCGATAATATGGTCAAAATGTCCGTGTGTCAGAAGCACTGCCGTAGGTGTTACGCCCAGTTCGCTGCATTTATTTAAAATATAGGCACCATTGTCTGCCGGATCTACTACCACGCCTTTTTTAGTATCGTCATTGTAGACCAGATAGCAGTTGGTGCTCACCATTCCAAGCACCATGGTCTTTATCCTGAAATTGCTCATATTTCTCCTTTTAGCCTGTAGTCCTCTGGATATCCAGAACGCCGTCAATCTGGCGTATCTTATCCGTTATACGGTTCAGTTCTTCCGTTCCGTGAATATCAAAGGTCATAATGATGGTCGCACGTCCCTGTTTACTGGTACGCACGTTCATGGACGTAATGTCGATCTGCTTTTCCGTAAATACCTTGGATATATCTGCAAAAAGGCCGATGCGGTTATTTGCAAAGATCTGTATCTCCGTAGAATACTGCTCCGTACTGGCAGGATTTTCCGCTGCCTGCCATTCTGCATCGATCAGTCTTGCTCTTTCATCTTCCGGGAGATTGATCACGTTGATGCAGTCCGTACGGTGGATGGAAACGCCTCTTCCCCTGGTAACAAAACCAACGATCTCATCACCGGGTACCGGATTGCAGCATCGGGAGAAGCGCACCGCCAGATCATGAAGCCCCTTGACCACAATGCCGCTTTTGTTTTTGCGTACGGTAGCTTCACCGCTTCTTCCGTCAGTATCAGCAATGCCATCTAAAACTTCCGCATCTGTAATCTCACGCTTTAACTTTTTCTCTCGTTCTTCCAACATCTTGTTGATGACCTGGCCTTCTTTTAAACCGCCATGTCCAATGGATGCCAGAACGGAATCCCAGTCTTTAAATGCATATCGGTTCATCACCTTTTCCATATATTCCGGTTTGGAAAGGTCTGACAGATTTATTCCCTTTGTCTTACAATAACGTTCGATTGCCTCCCGCCCCCGAACGATATTATCCTCTTTCATCTGGATCTTGAACCACTGGTTGATCTTCGTTTTTGCCTGTGTACTGCGTACCAGCTTCAGCCAGTCACGGCTTGGTCCCTTGGAGTTCTGGGAGGTGATGACCTCAATTCGGTCACCGTTCTGAATCTGATATTCAATAGGAACCAGTTTTCCGTTGACTCTGGCACCTACCATTTTGTTTCCTACTGCGCTGTGGATCGAATAGGCAAAGTCGATGGGAGTCGATCCGCTTGGAAGGGTTTTTACATCTCCGGAAGGGGTAAAACAGTAGACACTGTCTGAAAACAGATCTAAATCGCCCTTTACCATGCTTAAAAACTCTTTGGAATCATCGGTATCACGCTGCCACTCCAGGATCTGGCGCAGCCAGCTTAATTTTTCCTCTTCCTTTCCCGCAGCAATCTGTCCGCTTCCGCTCTCTTTGTATTTCCAGTGAGCAGCGATACCATACTCAGCAGTTCTGTGCATCTCGTAGGTACGGATCTGGATCTCAAACGGCTGTCCTGTGCTGCCGATCAGCGTTGTATGCAGAGATTGGTACATATTCGGCTTCGGCATGGCAATATAGTCTTTAAAACGACCGGGAATTGGCTTGTACATCTCATGGATGACGCCAAGTGCCGCATAACAGTCCTTGACTGTATCTACCATGATACGCACTGCAAACAGATCATAGATCTGATCCAGAGTCTTGTTCTGCTTTAGCATCTTCTTATAAATACTGAAGAAATGCTTGACTCTTCCGCCGACTGTTGCCTCGATGCCGGCTTCCTTCATATGTTCCTTCACTTCGTCTACTATAGACTGGACAAAGGCTTCTCTGGCATCTTTTCGCAGATCTACCTTTTCTACCAGATCAAAGTACACTTCCGGCTTCAAAAAACGCAAAGACAGATCATCTAATTCAATCTTTATTTTAGAAATACCAAGGCGATCTGCAATAGGAGCATAAATCTCCATGGTTTCTCTTGCCTTTTCTTTCTGTTTTTCCGGCTTCCAGTACTGACCGGTACGCATGTTGTGAAGTCGGTCTGCCAGCTTGACAATGATAACACGGATATCCTTTGCCATGGCAAGAAACATCTTTCGCAGGTTTTCTGCCTGGATCTCTACCTTATCTTTATCCCAGCTTAACTGGGTCAGCTTGGTAACACCATCTACCAGAAAAGAAACCTCAGGACTGAATTCCTTTGTCAGTTCATCCAACGTCATAACCGTATCTTCCACTACATCATGAAGAAGACCCGCTGCGATGGTTTCCTTGTCCATCTCCAGATCAGCCAGGATAATGGCCACACACAGCGGATGAATGATATAAGGCTCTCCGGATTTTCTCTTCTGCTCCTTGTGAGCCTGTGCAGCTACTTTATACGCCTTTTCAATCATAGAAATATCATCAGAAGGATGGTATTTGCGGATTGTTTTTACCAGATCCTGATACAATACTTCCGGACTGGTAAAGTCTGCCGGGGCTTCAAGCTCTATATCCAGTTTTTCTTTTGTTCCTTCTTTACCCATATATGCGGCCACCTTTTTACGAATAATTAGTTACCATTATAATTTTTTTCATAAAAAAAAGCAAGGTCTGGCTTTTCTATTACTTTCTTATGAATCTTCATTACTTTCCTTCATAAATAATGGCAGAGTCTACATCATATCCTTTCAAACGCTCTCTGCCCTTAAGACCGGCTAATTCTATTACAAAACAGATTTTTACTACTGTTCCGCCCAGTTCTTCGATCAGTCTGATGATGGCTTCTGTAGTACCGCCGGTAGCAATCAGGTCATCGATGATAACAACCTTCTGTCCCGGTTTAATGGAATCCTTGTGCATCTCGATCTCTGCAGTACCGTACTCCAGGGCATACTTTGCTGAAACTGTCTCACATGGCAGTTTGCCTTTTTTACGCACCGGAACAAAGCTTTTATACTCTGCATAAGCAACAGGTACACCAAAGATAAATCCTCTGGACTCAGGACCTACTACTACGTCATAATCCACACCCTTTAACATGTTGCGGATACTGTCCACTGCCAGATGCAGACCGTCTGCATCCTGAAGGATGCTGGTCACATCCCTGAAAATAATACCCGGTTTGGGAAAATCAGGTATACTTCTTACATATTCTTCCAGCTTTTTCATATTTATATCCTCGTTTCTTTAAAATTTACTTAGTTTAAGTTGTTTTTGCACAATCACTATCATTATACTTGCTCTGACGGACACTGTAAACCCCATGCAGCTGCACAAACCACCATTTTTCCTGTATTTTCCGCCAGTCCGCCCACCAGTCGGACTCTTCTCTCCCTTCAAATCTTTATTCCAATCTTTATCAAAATATGGTAATATGTCCTTGTTATTTTCACAACATATTTATAAATTACGGAGTTTAACATATGACTGGATTAGGTACACTTGTAAACATGGCCGCTATTCTTATAGGAAGCGGCATTGGACTTTTCTTAAAAAACGGCATTCCCAAACGACTGCAGACTACTATCTCCGGCGCAGTTGGCCTCTGCGTAGTCTTTGTAGGTATTACAGGCGCTATCAAAGGACTGATGAGCGTATCCGGAACTACTTTTGAGACCAAAGATACCTTAGTGGTGGTCATCTGCATGGCCGTAGGCGCAGCCATAGGAGAATGGCTGGATCTGGAGCAGAAAATGGAAAACCTGGGTGACTGGGTTAAGTCCAAACTTCCAAAAGGCGCCTCCACTTCCAATTTTACAGAAGCCTTTGTCAGCACTTCCCTTGTCTTCTGTGTCGGTGCCATGGCCATCGTCGGCTCCATTGAAGACGGCTTAAATCATGACTGCACCATGCTTTTTACAAAAGCAGTAATGGACGGCGTGCTTTCTGTCGTTTTTGCCGCATCCATGGGAATCGGCGTAGCATTTTCCATGTTTCCCATCGGCATTTACCAGGGCGGCATCACCCTCCTTGCAGGTCTGGTAAAGCCCTATCTTACAGACCTGATGATCGGCCGCCTTTCCTGTATCGGTTCTATCCTGATCTTTGCTCTTGGTTTAAACCTGACCATTGGAACAAAGATCAAGATCGCAAATATGCTTCCGGCTGTATTCCTACCGGTTATCGTATGCCTGTTAGGCTTTTAGAATAGGTTATGGTTTTCATTGTGAATATGGCTATGAAAGGACATTATCGTGTTAAAAGAAGAACGACAAAACTGGATTTTAAATAAGCTTCATACCTCAGGAAAGGTAGTAGTCAGCCATCTGGCCGGGGAATTAAAGGTTTCCGAAGATACCATACGCCGCGATCTGTTAGAACTGGACCAGAAGGGACAGTTAAAGAGGGTCTTCGGCGGTGCCATCCCCTTAGAGAAACCGGTCATTAACTTTTTTGACCGGGAAACGGCAGATGTAGCCCTGAAGCAGCAGCTTTCTCTGCGGGCGCTTACATTTCTGGAGCCGGATCAGCTGATTGCCATTGACGGCAGCAGCACCAACCTCCAGTTTGCCAAAAACATCCCTGATAATATGAAGCTGACCGTTCTTACCAACAGCTACAGCATCGCCCATGTATGTTCTTTAAAAGAACAGATTCGGGTCATCGTCTTAGGAGGCGATCTTCTTAAAGATTCCATGACCACAGTAGGGGAAGTGGCCGCCGCTCAGGCTGCAGGATACCACCCGGATCTGTGTTTCATGGGTGTTTACGCCATCCATCCGGAATACGGCATGACCATTCCCTATCCCGAAGAAGTCAGCATCAAACGCCAGCTGATCCGCTCCTCCAGCCATGTTATAGCACTGGTAAATCCCCTTAAGCTAAATACTGTATCCCGATATCAGGTATGCGGGATTGAAGATTTCACAACACTGATCACAGATGGAAATGTGCCTCAGGAGATGGCATCCAGATACAAAAACAGAGGTCTGGATTTCCTGTAAAAATAATTTAAGCCGCCCG
>CAVIPV010000143.1:0-519 GCA_963644495.1 Prevotella sp.
AATGGTCACAGGCTCATCTCCTGTGACATAGTTAGTCTCATTTTCTGCTACGGAAACATTTTTAAAACGGGCAAAACCAAACTCTAAAATGGTCTTCGTATCAGAATAATGCGTTCTCTGGGTACTTTTTAAAGTAACAGCTACCTGACGGCGGCCGTCCTGCTCTGCATAGGTAACTAAAGTCTGCCCTGCAAGGGAAGTATAACCGGTCTTTCCTGCAACAGCGCTTGGATAATAATTTTCGTCATCTGAATTATCCGTTACTACCAGCTTGTGCTCCATAGAATAAGTTCTGCCGTTTGGATTATTAATAGTAGGCGGCAGTGTGGCGCTGGTGGCAGAACAGATTTCAAGTAAAGTCTGGTTATTAAAAACAGCTGCTCCGATCTGGGCCATGTCATAAGCAGAGGTAACCTGCTCCGGATCATTTAACCCAGATGGATTTACGAAATGGCTTTCACGGCATCCCAAAGAAGCTGCCTTTTCATTCATCATGTCAGCGAAAGCTTCCCTGTTTCC
>CAVIPV010000143.1:551-3608 GCA_963644495.1 Prevotella sp.
GCTACATGTTCTGCTAATGCATTGGCAGCCTGGTTGGAAGACTGAAGGAGCATAACATACAGACAGTCTTTTACAGAAAGGACATCCCCTTCCTCTAACTGCAGCTTGTTTCCGCTTCCGTCCTCTACATTGTAAACAGCGTCATGAGAGAATGTTACCTGGTCATCCATAGAGGCATTTTCCACCACTACTAAAGCTGTAAGCAGCTTTGTAATGCTGGCGGGATATTCCTGCACATGGATGTTCTGGGCAAATAAAACGGCCCCTGAGTCCATATCCATAACAATACCTGCCTCTGACTGGCAGCCTGTATCAAGAGGCCAGTCCGGCTTTGCAAAAGCACATAAGGACATGGTAAAGAGACTGACAGCACAGGTAAGTGCCAGAAAGCCCATTCGTTTCAGCTGTTTTAACATTATTTTCTTCCTCCATCCTGTTTTTCAAGGCGCGTTTTTAAAAATTCCAGAGCTGCTAAGATCACACCACCCAGAATGAAAAATCCAATATGGAATGTAGCGATGCTCATAGGCGGCTGGGGTACATCCAGAGTTGCCGGTCCCCGGACAATTGCATACAGCGAACCGATCATCAGGCCAAGGATCATATATATAGTCTGGGAGCGATACTTTTCCAGACAGGTTTTGATGATCTTAATAACACAGACAATCCCCGTAAGAACACCCAGTCCGAATATCACAAGAACAGGAAAATAGGACAGATTTAAATGCATAAACTGGTGAATCGCATTAATTACAGGCACATAAAGCCCAAAGATCAAAAGCAAAGTAGAACCGGAGATCCCCGGAAGTACCATAGCGGTGATCGCGACCATAGCAGCAAAGAACAGATACAGGGAAAGTCCCACTGTCAGGTGCTCAAAATTGACGCTGACTCCGTTTCCGCCTGCCGGATTAAAATAAGAAATGCAAAACACAAGTCCCATTCCGATCAGGGTAAATATAAGGAAACCGGCCTTTGCGCGTATACTGTCCCACTCTTCCTTTACAACCAGCGGAACAGCAAACAAAGTAAGGCCAAAGAATACAGAACTGATCTCATAGATGTGAATCTGAAACAAGGAAGAAAGAACCATAACAGAAGCGCCAAAGCCGATGACCCATCCGATTCCTAATTTAATAAGAAAAATAAGGGCAGCTTTGCGTTTTGCATTATCCTTTCCGATCATGTCATTTAAAGAATTGATAAATTCATCATAAAAGCCAAGTAAAAAAGCAATGGTTCCTCCTGAAACACCCGGAACACTGTCCGCCAGTGCCATACAAAAACCCCTCACTGCATTTAACAGCATAAAAATTCCTCCTGAAACATGTTGGTTAAAAAGCCCATATCTTTTGTCTTAAGAATAGCTTTCTGTGAACCATTATACATGAAACAGGAGGAAATTCAAGTAAAATGTACTTTAGGGACTATTATCAGTCGCCCTGAAGAGCATCATATCCTTCTTCACCGGTACGTACCTTTACTACATTTTCCACATCATAGACAAAGATCTTGCCATCACCGATATGTCCGGTATAAAGGACTTTTTTAGCAAGTGCGATCACTTCTTCTACCGGTACCTTGCTTATTACGACTTCTAATTTGATCTTAGGAAGAAGGGCTGCTTCTTCTACTTTTATACCACGGTAATAATTAGTATGGCCTTTCTGGGTTCCGCATCCCATAACCTGGGTGATGGTCATGCCGGTTACCCCAAGACCGGTCAGAGCATCCTTTAAAGCTACAAAGCGGCTCTGGTTAAAGATCATAACTACCTTGGTCAGCTTCGCTGCGGATGTATTTCCCGAAACAGCTGCCTCAGCCTGTGGAAAATGTTCTACAGGAACGGACTTTTCAACGGACACAGGAGCAGCTGCCAAAGCCGGTGCTTCCTCTTTTCCGGTAAAAACTGCCGGCATAAAGTCTGCGTAGGAGCTTGCCAGGTTGTGCTCGGTTACGTCTAAGCCCTTGGTCTCCTCTTCTACACTTGCACGAAGGCCGATGGTATGCTTTAACAGGTTAAATACGATCACCATGGTAACTGTTACCCAGATGATAACAGATACAACACCTAAAAGCTGGATCCCGAACATATGGAAGCCGCCGCCGTAAAATACGCCGTTTTCCTTATCAAAAAGACCGGTAAGAAGGGTTCCTGTGGCGCCGCATAAGCAGTGAACGCCCACAGCACCTACAGGATCATCGATCTTTAATACCTGATCTATAAATTCGATGCCGAATACGACTACAAAAGCTGCGATCAGACCGATGAAGAAGGCACCTGCAGGTGTTACTACATCACAGCCTGCTGTAACAGCTACCAGACCGGCTAAAGAACCATTTAAGGTCATGGAGATATCCGGTTTCTTATAACGGAGCCAGGTGATGATCATGGTTGCTACCGTTGCTACGGCTGCAGCCAGGTTGGTGGTCACGAAAATATTTCCTGCAGAATAGATTGCTTCATCACTGTCCATGGCAACGGTAGAACAGCCGTTAAAACCAAACCAGCAGAACCAGAGGATAAATACGCCTAAAGCACCAAGAGTCAAGCTGTGTCCAAGGATGGCTTTTGGTTTTCCGTCTTTATCATATTTTCCGATTCTCGGTCCGAGGATCTTCGCACCGATCAGTGCTGCAACGCCGCCGCACATATGAACAGCAGTGGAACCTGCAAAATCATGGAAGCCTAACTGAGCCAGCCAGCCGCCGCCCCAGATCCAGTGACCGGAAATAGGATAAACAACTGCACTGATCACTGCACTGTAAATGCAGTAGGAAATAAATTTTGTACGTTCTGCCATAGCACCGGAAACAATGGTAGCTGCCGTGGCACAGAATACGGTCTGAAAGATCAGATACGCAGGAAGAGGTACACCGGCCGGAAGAATGGCACTATAGTCACCTCTTACAAAAGGATCAAAGCCGCCGATGAGAGCACTGTTTCCGGCGAACATGATGCCAAAACCTGTAAACCAATAAAGGGGAGTTCCGATGGCAAAGTCCATAAGGTTCTTCATAATGATGTTGCCTGCGTTTTTCGCTCTGGTAAAGCCT
>CAVIPV010000143.1:3650-6903 GCA_963644495.1 Prevotella sp.
CTTCATAATGATGTTGCCTGCGTTTTTCGCCCTTGTAAAGCCGGTTTCCACCATGGCAAAACCTGCCTGCATGAAAAATACCAGTGCCGCGCCTACAAGGACCCAGATTGTGTTCACTGCTGAAAATTCCATAATATTTCCTCCTCATGCTTTTCATAATTGCACATAGAATGCAAAAAGGCGCATTGCCCGCCGGTACCTGGCTTTGGCAATGCACCTCTTTGTGCTCAGCTGTTCTTACGTAAAAACAGAAAAAGCACCGGGTATTAAGCACCGGCGCTTTCTATGTGGCTCATTATACGAGAGTAAAAATAGGTTGTCAACAGAAAATTAAATTTTTGTAAATAAAGCAGAAATTTTTTAAAAACTTTCTGGGCTCTTTGGCATTTTTACAGACGGCTGACCTTCTTCCATCTGGGAAGTTCTGCCTCATACCGCTCATTGATCCAGTCTACCCCTTTTGCAATGCCGTCTGCATCAAAAGAACACTCTAAAAACTGTTTTTCTTCATCTGGCGTACAGTCAAAACTGTATGGCTCCGGCCATACGCATACCCGCAGAACGGGGGCTTCTTCCCCCTCTTTTTCAAATTTTTCCATGCGAAAACGCATGCCTTTACAACTGCCGGTGTATTTTTCCTTTTTTAAGAAATTCACCGGCATAAAATCCTTTAACTGAAGCATAAAATGATCTCCTATAGACCAGGTCTGATCCCGGATCCATTATTCATGATAACTTAATTCCATTAAACTGGTCACGATCCTGGTACAGTCCTCATCAGAAACAGCAACGGCAGTATACAGGGTATAACGTGTGCTTCCCCAGGACCAGGAGGCCAGTCTTCCGCCGCTTTCTGTGGTCTTTACCCGGGCTTCTCCTGCTGTATCCCCGGATTCCCAGTCTACAGTCAGAGTTTCATCTGTAAAACGCTCAAAAATGCCTGCGAAATCTTCCGCTGTGTTGGAAGCACGGTAGCAATAAGAAACACCATTTTCATCAAAAGTGATCTCGGCTACTTCCCCGCTGATAATAGAAAAATGTTCGTTTTCACCGTCCGCCGGTGCAACCATATGGACGCCTATAGACTCAAACACCTGCTCATTTTCCACATCTTCGATTGGGTTAGGAATAGAGGCAGTTTCTGCTTCTGTTTCAGCCACTGTTGTCTCCTGGGCAGTGGTCTCCTCCGTTTTAGAAGAAGAACAGCCGGAAAGCTGGGTAAGGGCAAGACCTGCTGCAAGGCTTACAGCCATCATATAATTTCTTTTTTTCACCTTTATCATCTCCTATTTATTAGACTTACGGTTGATAAATTCTGTTTTTGTCTTGGAATATACAAACTTCTGGCTGGCGTACAGTCCGTAATAACCGGATAAAGCAAAGGAAACGGCAATGGCAATGGAGAAATATTCCATTCCCTCATAACCAAACAGCTCCAATGCGATCACCAGAGAAGTGATGGGACAATTGGTCACACCGGCAAACAAAGCAGTCATACCGCAGGCGGCGCATAAAGAAGGTGCAAAACCGGTGATCTGACCGAATACACAGCCAAAGGCAGCACCTACACACAAGGTAGGCACGATCTCACCGCCCTTAAAACCTGCACCAAGGGCAATGGCAGTAAAAAGCATTTTTAAGAAAAACGCCTCATATCCGATCTCCCCTTCCATACTGCGCTCGATGAGAGGCATACTGCTTCCGCAATAATCCCTGGTGCCGATAAACAGCGTTAAAAGGATAAAAATAGCACTGGCTGCCAGAATACGCACATAAGGGTTTGGAAACAGTTTGCGGTAGGTGTGCTCTGCCCCATGGAGCATCAGACAGAATGCAATACTTACCACAGCACAAAGGGCGCTTAATAAGATGATCCAGCCCACACTGGAAATATGGATAGCCGGAATGGAAAGCACGGTAAAATGCTCTCCTGCAAGGCCTAAGCATCTGGCGATCCCCACACCGATAAAAGAGGAAAAAATGCAGGGAACTAAAGCTGCGTAATATAAAACGCCGATACTGATCACTTCCAGAGAGAAAATGGCAGCTGCCACCGGTGTTCCAAACAGGGCGGAGAACACGGCACTCATGCCGCACATGATAGCGATCTTTTTATCTTTCTCATCCAGACGGATCACATTTCCAATGAGATTTCCAAGGCTTCCTCCCAACTGAAGGGCTGCTCCTTCACGGCCGGAAGAACCGCCAGCAATGTGGGTCAGAATGGTAGAAATAAAGATCAGCGGTCCTGTAGCCGATGTTACATGTTCATTGGAAGAAATGGCTTCAATGACCATGTTGGTGCCTCTGTTTCCTTCTTCATGAAAGGTATGGTAAAGCCAGACAATGAGAACACCGGAAACAGGAAGAAAGAACAGCATCCATGGATGTGCCATGCGGAAACCGGTGGCAAAGGTAACTCCCATGGAAAACAGGCTTCCGATCAGGCCTCCGATACCGCCGATCAGCAGCGCGATCAGGCTCCATTTCACAAAATAGCGAAGATTGGCGGCCAACGAAGCCCTTGTTTCATCAGCAGAATGATTCATTTGTATGTATCCCCCTAATACTAATACTCTTCTGTAAATGACAGAAGCGCATCTGACTTCCCTTTTCGTTCATCAGACACGCTTTTGATCACATAAACGGCTTACATTTCGTTATAAGCACCTTTAAATTTTACAAGTTTTGGACGATAGCCTGCATCTGTAAGAGCGGCAACGATCTGATTCTTGTGGTCGGTTCCAAATGCTTCCATGGTAATACGCAGTTCTACGGCAGCATTGCGGTTGATGCTGATAAACTGGTTGTGCTCCAGCTTGATGATATTGCCGTGCTCTTTTGCAAGAAGCTCTGCTACTTTTGCAAGCTCGCCTGGCTTGTCAGGAAGGAGAACAGATACAGTAAAGACTCTGTCTCTCTGGATCAGGCCGTGCTGAACGATAGAGGACATGGTGATCACGTCCATATTTCCGCCGCTTAAGATAGAAACCACCTTTTTCTTCTGTACATTTAAGTGCTTTAAAGCAGCTACTGTCAGAAGACCGGAGTTTTCAACGATCATCTTGTGGTTTTCTACCATATCCAGGAAAGCAACGATCAGTTCGCTGTCTTCAATGGTGATGATATCATCCACATTCTGCTGGATGTATGGGAACAGCTTCTCACCAGGACGCTTTACAGCCGTACCATCTGCAATGGTATTTACCTGAGGAAGAGTTAATACATGGCCCTCTTTTAAAGATTCCTGCAT
>CAVIPV010000144.1:0-1706 GCA_963644495.1 Prevotella sp.
GGAGACTGAAGGAAGCAAAGGAATTCGTTGAGAAGAAAGGGAAAGAGGCATGAAGGTGAAACAGAGCATGGATGATCAAACAGCCAAACAGGATGCAGGCAAACCCAAATTGTCTCTGGTACCGCCCCAGATAATCAGAGATATAGCAGAAGTTCGTGAATATGGAAATCGCAAATATGGCAGCACGGATAACTGGAGAAATGTTAAAAAGCAAAGATATATAGATGCGCTATACAGACATCTGCTGGCATATATAGATGATCAAAACGGAGTGGATGAAGAGTCCGGAATCAGGCATTATAAGCATATTGCATGTAACATAGCGTTTATCTGCGAAATGGAAAAGACAAATCAGGTTTCAGATGAGGATATCAGGATACGGTAGAAAAATGAGAAAACGAGTAAACCCCAACGTGGAGTATGTAATAGCCACCATGCGCAAGAAGGGAGAGGATATAAAAAATGAGATTAGCAAGGTCAGATGCTCAGAGAAAGGCAAATCTGCTGCAAAGGCAAAGCGCTATAGCGGCAGATGACCACGATATAATCACCGGGCCGAAGCCTACAACCTGGTCAGCCAGAATGCCGGCCTATGCAGGGACAAGCCTCTGCCCGGATCCAGAGCTGCGAGGTAAGATAAATGAATAGAGCAGAGAGACGGCGCCTGGAAAAGCTGACAGGAGGCAAGCAGGCGGTATATCAGTACACAGCAGCCCAGATTGAAGAAATTAAACGGCAGGCAGTAAGGGAGCAGAAGCAATACCTGGACAAAGCTATTGACGAAGAGTGGAAGCGGCGTATGGAAGCCGTATCAGGGGAAACAGAAGAGGAACGCATGAAAAAGGTTCTTGGTCTTCTGCTGTCGGTTCCGGCACGGATTCTGTGTGAGAAATTCCACTGGAAGGCAGTGCGGGATGAAAAAGACCATCGTTCCAAACTTCTCCAGTTCTCAGAAGCTGTTGTGAAGGAAGTAAACCGGATCTGTGAGGATGAGAATGCAGATATCCGGAATTATTGCAAGGAAACCTATGAAAAGTATGGAGTAAAATATGTGGTAGAAGATGGCAGGAAGAATGGGAGGTGATGCCGTTGGACAAGCAGATATTGGTACAGTACATAGACGCATGTGCTCAGGTGGAGGATACCAAAAAGGAAATTCTGAAGCTTAAGAAAGCCAGGAAGAGGATTGAACAGGATGCAGTGAAAGGGTCTTCCCATGAGTTCCCGTACACTTTACAGACATTCCACATAGAAGGGCTGGCATATCCTGTAGTAAAGGATCCGGATGAATTGGAACGTCTGGAAGAGATCCTGAAAGAGCGGTTACAAGCGGCAGAACGGATTAAACATCAGGTGGAAGCGTGGTTAAACACGATACCACAGAGAATGCAGCGTATTATCAGGTATAAGATTTTTGAGGAGCTTACTTGGAATGAAGTGGCGGTAAAAATGGGCCGAAGAGCTACACCTGATGGAGTACGGAAGGAATACGAAAATTTTATGAAAGCGGCATAAGTTTTTCCGAATTTTCCTGTTTTTCCGTTTTCCAAGTGCTATAGTGTACCATGAAGCCAAAGGCATATGGCCAACGGCTTACGTCAAACCCCACTAGGCAGCAGGTGGAGAACTTGCCGCCTCTCCCCCTTGGAACGTAGCTCAATGGTAGAGCAGCTGGCTTATCCAGTGTATCGAGGGTTCGATTCCTT
>CAVIPV010000144.1:2501-6889 GCA_963644495.1 Prevotella sp.
AGTCACCCCGCGTGGCTCCTTTTCTATACCCCAAATTGGTGAAAGCGAGGTGAGCTGGATGGCAAAGGGCAAGTATGAATATTGGTTGACGCCGGAAGGCTTGCTGAAGCTGGAAGGATGGGCGAGAGATGGGCTGACAGATGAACAGATCGCTGAGAATATGAGAATCCACAGGGATACATTGAATGAATGGAAAAAGAAGTATTCCGACATTTCCGACTCCCTAAAAAGAGGCAAGGATGTGGTAGATATTCAGGTCGAGAACGCCCTGCTCAAACGCGCCCTGGGTGGCTTTTCATGCAAGGAAACCACAAGTATGCTGACGGATGATGGAATGCGAGTAATAAAGGTAGTAGAAAAAGAAGTTGCTCCGGATACCACGGCACAGATCTTCTGGCTCAAGAACCGCAGGCCGGATAAATGGAGAGACAAGCAGGATGTCCAAGTATCCGGCGCATTAGAGACAGAACAAACCAAGCTGGATGACCTGATTCAGCAAATGCGTGGTGGTGGATAGTGAGTGCAGAACGTTTGTTATTATCAGATAAATACAAAGCCTTTCTTCAATGTGACGCGCCGGTAGAGTTCCTTGAAGGGACAACGGCGGCCGGAAAAACTACGGTAGGGCTGTTTAAGTTCATGCTGAAAGTAGCAGAGTCACCCAAGAAGCTGCACATCATAGCAGCCAAGGATACCGGTACTGCTGAAAAGAACATCATCAACAAGGATCTGGGCATCATGGATGATTTTGGGATCCTTGCTGAGTATAACGGTAACGGAACCAAGGACGATAAGATACCGCATATCCTTTTTCATCCTTCAGGTGGTGATAAAGTCATATACGTTATGGGCTACGGCGATAAGAAGAAATGGCAGAAGGCTCTGGGCGGTCAGTATGGCTGCCTATATATTGATGAGATCAACACAGCCGATATAGACTTTGTACGAGAGGCGGCTATGCGTTGCGATTATCTAATGGCTACGCTTAACCCGGATGATCCTTCGCTTCCCGTGTATAAAGAGTACATCAACTGTTCCCGGCCTCTGCCAGAGTGGGAAGAGGAAACACCGCAGGAAATAAAAGATGAATTAAAAGAAGAGCCAAAGCACGGTTGGGTGCATTGGTTCTTTTCTTTTGTCCATAATCTGGGTCTGCCAAAGGAAAAGCTGGACAAAATCCTGGCTAACACACCAAAAGGCACGAAGATCTGGAAGAATAAGATCCAGGGGCTGCGTGGTAAGGCAACAGGCCTGGTATTCCCCAACTTTGATCGGAAAAAGCATGTTGTCACTGCTTCCTGGGTAAGGGCAGAGATAAAATCAGGACGGATCCGTTGGAAGAAGTTCTCCTGCGGACTGGATACAGCTTATTCCAGCAAGTCGCCAGATACGATCTCAATGATCTTCCAGGGAATTACAGAAGACAGACGGCTGATCACACTGGCGGAAAAGGTTTATAACAATGCAGATCTGGAAACGCCTATTGCCCCAAGTGACACGGCAGTGAAGCTTGTAGAGTTTCTGGAACGCTGCAGGAAGGAATGGGGATTTGCAAAAGATGTTTACGTAGATAATGCAGATCAGGCAACGATGACAGAGCTTAAGAAATACAAGCGGCTGCGTGGCTGCCTTTATAATTTCTGGGATGCATATAAGAAACTGGAGATCCTTGACCGTATTAATCTGCAGCTTGGCTGGATTCAACAGGGATGTTATCTGGTAGTGGATGAATGTCCGGAGCATCTGGCTGAGCTTGAAAAATACAGCTGGGAAGAGGATAAGGATAAACCGGAAGACAGAAACGACCATACGATCAATGCGGGACAGTACAGTTGGATACCGTATCGCAATATGATAGGGTTTGAGGAGGACAAGAAATGAGGTGGTTGGAACAAATGAATGAGAATATCAAGCGGGGGATCCGCAGCTGGTTGAATGTAATTCCAGCCAGTCCGTATAATATACAGATCAATGAACTGTTGGACTTTGAGACCAGTGCGATTCGTAACCGGATCTGGTACAGAGGCGATAGCAATGAATTAGAACAGCTATACAGGGAAGTACATGATTGTGCTGATCAGTATAAGTTCTGGGCCAGTAAGTGTACACCTGGTTTGGAAATGCGTAAGGTACATACAGGACTTCCGGGTCTTATCATTCGTACGCTGTCAGCTATTACCATGGCGGATATGAATGACTTTGATTTTGACAGTGATCAGCAGGAACAGCTGTGGGAAAACATAGCACAGGCAAATAATTTCCGTAAGAAAATGGAAAAAGCCTTAAAAGAGATCCTTTGTATCGGAGACGGTGCATTTAAAGTGACTATTGATACGCAGGTAAGTGAATTTCCTATTCTGGAATGGTATCCAGGGGAACGGATCGAGATCATACGCAGACGTGACCGTGTACAGGAAGTGATCTTTAAGACACCGTACAAAAGCGGTGGAAAAACTTATGTATTAAATGAACGATACGGATATGGTTATATAATCAATGAACTGTATCAAGGCAATTCGCTTGTAAATAAAGCTCTTCTTAAGGAAACAGAAGCACTTCAGGACGTTTCATTTGATAAGCGGATGATCCTTGCAGTACCGATCAACGTATACGAGTCAGCGAAGTATGAAGGCAGAGGTGGATCTGTTTTCGACGGTAAACTGGACAGCTTCGACGCATTGGACGAGGCGTGGTCCCAGTGGATGGATGCCTTAAGAGCAGGAAGAGCTAAGACATATATCCCGGAATGCCTGGTTCCTAAAAATCCGGAGACCGGCGCACCGCTTAGGGCTAACGCCTTTGATTGCCGCTTCTTTGCCGGTGACAATGATATGTCAGAAAAGGCTGAAAATAAGATCCAGACAGATCAGCCAACGATCCCTCATGACAGTTATCTGGCCTCTTATGTTACAGCGCTGGACCTCTGCCTGCAGGGGATTATCAGTCCAAGTACATTGGGAATTGATGTTAAGAAACTGGATAATGCAGAAGCACAGCGAGAGAAGGAAAAGACAACTCTTTATACCAGAAATGCTATCGTAGAGGCATTACAGGAGAAGCTTCCGGAAGTGGTGAGCGCTGCCATTAATGCCTATAACATTCTCTTAAAAAAGCCGATCGAAGAGGTAAAGGTGGATATTCCATTTGGCGAGTATGCGAACCCATCATTTGAAAGTCAGGTGGAGACCATGGCAAAAGCGCGGCCTGGCGTCGCATTGATGAGTGTGGAAGCCCAGGTGGAAGAATTGTATGGAGATTCCAGGGATGATCAGTGGAAACAGGAAGAAATAGCCCGCCTGAAAGCAGAACAGGGGATTACAGAGGTAGAAGAACCGGGAGTCAATATGGCTGCCGGTATTTTTGACGTTAATTTGGGAGGTGATGGGGATGCAGGTCAAGGTGAGGCGGAGGGTGAATACTGATGCCAAGTAAAAATGAATATGATCTTGCTGCAGCTTTTCAGAAGATAGAGGACGAGCTGATTGCCTCCATGATCCGAAATATGGACCGGCACCGGGCAGGGGAAACCAAAGAAGGTTATAACTGGTCTATGTGGCAGACAGAGCAGCTAAAAGCCCTGGAAAAGTACAAAGTGCGTAACCAGAAGAAATACGGTAAGCAGTTTAAAAGCATTAATGACCAGATTGACAGCCTGATCCGGATGTCGCGGTCAAAAGGCGGCATGCATCAGGAAAGGCGTATACTGCAGGCAATCAAGAAAGGCTGGAAGGTTCATGGTACTAACAGGTCACCGGCACATCAGGCAATGACTGCAGAGTTCTTTAAGTTGAATGATGATAAATTGGAAGCACTGATCAAAGCTACCAGAGATGATATGGAGAAAGCAGAAACAGCGGTCCTTCGTAAGGCAAATGATGATTACCGAAAAGCAATCTTCAATGCTCAGGTATATGCTAATACCGGTGCTGGAACCTATGAAAAGGCTGTGGACATGGCTACTAAAGATATGCTGTCCCGCGGCCTTAACTGTGTGGAATATGCCAACGGTGCCAGGCATACGCTTTCAGACTATGCGGATATGGCAATCAAAACTGCCAGCAAGAGAGCTTACCTGCAAGGTGAAGGAGAAAAGCGGAAGGAATGGGGGATTGCTACAGTTATTATGGCGAAGCGTGGTAATCCGTGCCCTAAGTGCCTTCCTTTTGTTGGAAAAGTCCTGATTGATGATGTTTGGAGTGGCGGCAGCAAGGACGGCGTGGATCCAGAGACTGGCAAGAAATACCCACTGATGAGTTACGCAATTAGTAAAGGGCTTTATCATCCAAGATGCAAGGACAGTCATACTACATATTTCCACGGTATCTCTACAGCGGATGATACCTGGAGTAAAGAAGAACTGGAAGCGGTTGGCCTTCAGAACCAGCAGG
>CAVIPV010000145.1:0-6783 GCA_963644495.1 Prevotella sp.
TGGGAATGGCAGTCCTTTTGGGGACTGCCCCCCTTTCTGCCTGCCACAGTGCAGATAAGCAGACCCAGGAGGAAAATAAGGAAACAGAAGAAAAAGACGGAAGCAAGAGCCAGAACGGGGATGGGATCCATATTGTAACAGATGACAGTACAGATCCTGACAAGGCAGAAGAAACGAAAGAAGAAACGAAAAAGGAAGTATCGGGGGAAGCCTCATCAGATGAATCAGCAGAGCTTTTTAAGGAGCTTTCCGACTGGAATTTTGAATTTTCCAGCGGTGCCGGTGCCTGGTCAACGGAATTAAAGATCGAAGCCGACGGCAGCTTTACCGGCTCTTATCACGATTCGGACATGGGAACTACAGGAGAGGGGTATCCGGACGGAACCGTATATCTGTGTAACTTCTCCGGAAAGTTTGCACCGGCCCAAAAGGTCAATGACTATACCTATAAGACAAAGCTTGAGAAGCTGGAAAGCAAGGAGAAAGAGGGAAAAGAAGAGCTGGCTGACGGCATGAAGTTTGTTTACAGTACCCCTTACGGACTTGCAGAGGCAGAGGATATTTACATTTATACAAAGGGCGCTCCTGTGGATAAGCTCCCTCAGGAATATCAGGATTGGGTCATGTTCCCCTTAGACGGAGCAAAGACACTTCCGTTTTACGGACTTTATAATGAAAAAGAGCAGCTGGGCTTTTACAGCTGGGATGCTTCCGATCTGGATGATACAGAAAGCGGTATTACCGCTGATGTGGGTCCGGGAAGCAGTACAGAGGACAGCAGTGCAGCCGCCGCAACAGTTACCGGGGAGACGGGATCTGACTCCATGGACGGCATTATGGATACCCTGAATAAGACCGCAAAACTGGAGGAACGTCTGCAAAAGGAAAACCTGACGCAGGAAGAGATGAATGAGCTGAGCGATGAGCTGTATAAAGCCTGGGATGCACAGCTGAACACCACCTGGAAGCAGCTGAAGCGGACACTGGATGCAGATACTATGGAGACCATTACCAAGGAGCAGCGGGAATGGCTTAAGGAACGGGACAAAAAGATGGAAGAAGCAGGAAAAGGCTATGAGGGCGGCAGTATCCAATCGATGCTTATAAGCTCAGAGGGAGCAGAGCTTACAAAAACCCGCGTTTATGAACTTTTTGAGTATTTGAGATAGGATGAAAGAAGGAAAAAACGGAATTTTTTCCGTAAAGCCGGAATTTCGGTCAGATCTTGTCCCACATTTGTCCCATATGCAATGCTACAATAAAGACAGAGAAGGAAACATTGCTTTACTTAGAGAGAACATAATGGAACACTGGAGGGAACAGATATGCCGAATCCGAAAAATTACGTTGCAGATACAGCAAAACTTATGGATATGAATATGATCGCCAATCTCTGTATGGATGGACAGGCTGCAGATAAGCAGATAGAGCAGTTTGTGGATGATTTAAGATCGATGAAGAAGGCCTATGACCTGGGGGAACTTACAGGTGTGGCGAAAACATCCTACGAAGATCTGATGGAAATACTGAAAGCACCGGAAAATGAGACAGTACTCCATAAAAAGATCAAAGAACGTGCCATGGATGCATTTACAAAGATGGCAGGTGATCTGGACAGTGAGGCTGTTGTTGATGCCGGTGACTACAGTGCCCTGTATAAATCCGTTTCAAATGAAAACAGGATCAATAGGGAACGCACAGGATACGAACAGAAAAGATTGGCAGAAGATCAGTACAATTCTGAAATGCGCCGGGCGATCAAAGTTCATGACAGGATAGCACTGGAACAGGCCAAAAGAGAGAGAGAGGAAAGCGGCTTTGCAGAGGTGAGAAAGCAGATCCGGGATGATGGCTATGAACAGGGAAAGCTCTTTCAGTCCTGTACAGAAGTTTTAAAGTATCTGGCGGAAAACAAGAAAACAGATGATAAGACAGAAGCTGAACGGAATAAGTTTAAGCGGATCGAGAAGCTGAGACAATCTCATCTGTTCCTTCCCTATATGGGCGTTGTGTATGATATCAATAAGGATAAAGAAAAGATCATTTATGAAGATAAAAACATGCAGGACGCACTGGTACAGTCAAAGCAGGCAGAAAAAGAAAAAAAGGTAGCCGATTTTATAAAAAACAGGGACGAGCATGTAGATTATATCATGAGGAAATTTCAGGAGTATGAAGTACTCAAGATGAGACTCATTGTTCTGAATAATGAAAAAAAGCCGGACCGGTTTTCCGAAATGATCGGTCAGATCAAAAAGTTTGATGAGACAAAAAATAAGTTAAAATGGGACGATCCGGAGAGTTACAAAAATGATTGCCTGTATGACAAAAAGCTTAACTATGCTGGGGATCAATTCAAAGCCGTCTTGCTTAAATTGGAAGATTATATTAATCATCAGCAGCACAAGTTTTTCCAGGGGAAACTTGGGAAAGAACGTCTTGAGAGAGCCGAGCAGATGAGAAAGACTTTGAATAAAATGTCTACAGAAATGGTTGGTTTTAAGGGTTACAGAGATGCACGCAAAGAGGAATTGTACGAAGTGATGAGCAATCCTAAGAAGCCTGAAATAAAGAAGAACGTGCCTGCTTTGAAGCCTGCAGAAAAGCAGAATATGCCTTATGTGAAAAAGGTTACTAAACCCAAGACCATACTGAAAAATATATTTACCTTTCACAAGCGGGAAAAACCAATGAAAAAGGAGATTCAAAAACCGGCAGCTCCTTTCAGGAAAAAAAGCAACAGTCTCTCAGCTTCCCCGGCAATGAAGAAGGCAGAATTTAAAAATGCGGATCAGAAAAAGCTGAATGCATATAAAGCACCGTCTAAGAAGCAGCCGGCGAAGAAAAAAACAGCATCGGTTTTAAAGAAGACCGGATTAAAAAAGACTGGTATAAAGAAGACCGGTATAAAGAAGACCGGTATAAAGAAGAATCTGTCTTCATCAGCAAAGAAGCGTCAGCCGTCTAAGAAGGTCAGCACAGCAAAGAAGGCCGGTACGGTGAAAAAAGACAGCCAGATCAAACCTGTCAATCCAACCAAAGAAGAGAAGCTGTCCTCCTACAGTAAGGTACTCAGCATTGTCCCGGGTCCTGCTCTTGAATGTACGAAAAACAGTATGATAAATATCATTGAAAGAAAAACGGAAGTAAAAGCGGAAAAATCAGTTCCGGATAAGAAGGTAAGAGAACAGACCTCCTTTGAAAAGCTTCGTGAAGAACTGCAGCTTTCGAAAGAAGAAAGAAAAAGATACTCCAAAGATACAATGGATCTGATATACAAACCAAAGCAGCTGAATCCGCCTGCCAAGGAAATGTCGCGGTAACCTGTTTATTTTCACACCGGATCAAGGAAAGGGGAACATATGGGGAAGAGAATGGAACGTTGGAAACGGCTGATCCTGAAGCAGCTGCGGAAAGCTTCTAAAGAAAAAGAAGGCAGAAAAAAGGAAAAGGAGCCTGAACCGGAACAGGAAAAAGAAAGAGAAGAAGCCCAAAAAGAGGAAAAAGCCGAAAAAGAAGAAAAAGAAGAGCAGAAAAAAGAAAAAGAAGACAAAGAAAAACAGGACGGCAGTAAAGAAGCTGCAAAAGAAGCAAAAAAGGAAGAAAAAGAAGCAGAGGAAAAAGAAGCAGAAGGAAAAGAAGCAGAAGGAAAAGAAGCAGAGGAAAAAGAAGCAGAGGAAAAAGATTCCAAAGAACAGAAGGATCCAAAGAACAGAAGGAACAGAAGACCGAAGGCAAAAAGGCAAAAAAGGGAAAAAACGGCAGAAATTTAAAGGAAGACCCCAAAACAGAAGCCATGGAAGAGGATCAGGAGCTGGCCGGAGATATCCTAAAGCATATGTTAGAATATGAGCAGACCAATGAAAAGCCGGAGAACCGGGTGCTGAATGAGCTGGTCAGCTCCGGAAAAACAGATGATCTGGTAAAGATCCTTTCTGCAGAAGATACATTCCGGGCGGATCATCAGCAGACAGCTGTTTCAAGTGACGGAAAAACCCACAAAACGGCAACTGTAAATGCCGGAAAGTCCGACTCTTCCCCCATTGCCCAGACTTTGACGGATTCTCTGGAGTTAGCCAGAGAGAATGAGAAGGAAACAAAGATCATGGAAGAGCAGAGAGAAAAACTGGGATATCAGGATCTCCTTGCCATGGAAGCTCCTTTCCGTCCGGGCAAAGGCCCGGCGAAGCGTGTTATACGCAGACCGGTAAAGGAATTAAAGCTTCCGCCGCAGGCAGCGGAAAACAAGCCTATGGAGCCGCCGCCTATGGGGCCGAAGCTGCCCTCAAGGCGGAAAAAGAAAGAACAGGATGATTGACACTTTTTAGCTGCCGTGCTAGAATGAGTTCCATACAGATCCAAAACAAAGGCGTTTTGCTGAAAAGCAAGGCGCCTTTTTGCGTACCGAGAGGAGGAGAGTTATGAAAGAGCTGATCGAACATGCAGATCATGTAAATGAACTGCTGGCAAGATATGGTGTAAAGTTCGGTATCTACAAAAACAACGTATTTAAAGAGCAGCTGTTCCCCTTTGACGCGATTCCCCGTGTCATTGGACATGAGGAGTTTGCAACCCTTGAAAAGGGACTGAAACAAAGGGTAAAGGCCTTAAATCTGTTTTTAAAGGACATTTACAGCAGGAAACAGATCGTAAAGGATCATGTGATCCCGGAGGAATTCATTTTCATTTCCAGCGGTTATACGGCTGAGTGCGAGGGAGTGACACCGCCTAAGGACATTTATTCCCATATTTCCGGCATCGATCTGGTAAAGGGAAAGGACAATGAATGGTATATTCTGGAGGATAACCTGCGGGTGCCTTCCGGAGCTTCCTATCCTATGATCGCAAGAGAATTATGCAGACGGTGTTCTCCGGAGACATTTAAGAAAACAAAGCTGGAAAATAACCGCAATTATGCCCAGCTTCTCCGGGAGACCATGGACTATGTAAATACCGGCGGACATAACGTGATCCTGACTCCGGGCCGGTACAACGCAGCCTACTTTGAGCATTCTTATCTGGCGGAAAAAACAGGTGCCTATCTGGTAAACGGGTCGGAGCTGGTTGTGGAAAATGACCGGCTGTATTATGTGACAGCGGCAGGAAAGAAGGAGCCGGTAGGCGCTGTTTACCGGAGAATATCCGATGAATATCTGGATCCTATGAACTTTAATCCGGAATCTCTGATCGGCATCCCTCATATTTATGACGTATTCCGCAAGGGAAATGTAGCCCTGTTAAATGCACCGGGAAATGGTGTGGCAGACGATAAGGGCATCTACTATTTTGTCCCGAAGATGATCCGGTATTATCTGGGAGAGGAGCCGATCCTACAAAATGCCCCCACCTATCTGCCTTTCTACGAGCAGGATATGAAATATGTGCTGGAGCATTTTGATGATCTGGTACTGAAGGATGTTGCAGAGGCGGGAGGCTACGGCGTTGTTTTCGGCAATTCCATGACAAAGGAGCAAAAAGAGAACTTTATCGCACTGCTGAAAAAGGAACCGAGAAGATTTATCGCACAGGAAGTAATCGATTTTCAGGATCTGGATATTATGGAAGAGGGAGAGGCTGTACCGCGAAAGGCAGATCTGCGGGCCTTTGTGCTTATGCAGGATGAGCCGGTGGTATGGAAGAGCGGGCTGACACGTTTTTCCAGAAATCCGGATTCCTTTATCGTAAATTCTTCACAGGGAGGAGGCTTTAAAGACACATGGGTATTATCTCAGTAGAACAGGCTTCCAGGTTATACTGGCTTGGAAGATACACAGAAAGGGCATATACAACCATCCGCATGTTTTTTAACAGCTATGACCGGATGATCGACGAGGAAAGAGAAAGCTACAAGGCGTTTTGCAGCTCCATTGATATTCCGGATATTTATCAGTCCAAAGAGGACTTTTTAAAAAGGTATCCCTTTGACGGGGAAAATCCGGATTCCATTATCAGCAACCTGAACCGGGCGTATGACAATGCCATCGTCCTTCGGGAAAGCATCAGCACCGAGGCACTGTCTTATATCCAGCTGGCGATCTATGAGATGAACAAAGCGGCAAAAAGCTCTGCTCCCTTATTTGAGCTGCAGAAGGTGTTAGATGACATTCTGGCTTTCTGGGGCATCATTGATGACCGGATCGACAGTGAAGAGACCCGAAATATCATAAAAGCAGGAAAACGGATCGAGAGGATCGATCTGTATGCACGGCTGGGAGCCGGAAAAACGGAAATCCGGCGGGAAGTACACCGCATGATCCCCCGTGTAACAAAAAGCGGACTGCCTTATCAGCAGGATAAGCTTAAAAATGTAATAGAACTTGCAGAAGCGGAACATTTGGATTATTATAAGATTGTAGCAAACGTAGAAAGTATTTTTTGAAAATGATAAAACAGGGGATTCTTCTGAAACGATCTATATGAAGGAGGATCAGTAAACGATGTATTTGAAATTTGATTATCAGATGAAGATCCGATACTCAATACCTGTAGAACGCTGCTCTTATACGATCAAATGTATCCCGAAGGAAACCGGGCGGCAGAGGCTTTTAGAAAAGCAGATCAGTATGGAGCCTGCAACCCGGTGGACGGAGGGAACAGACGGATGGGGCAATCCCAAGATTTATGGTCTGATTCCAAGCCCCCATGATGTTTTTTCCTTTCACATAACCGGGAAGACAGAGCTGTTCCCGGATGTATATGAAAAGGCTGATATGGTGGGAATGTACCGCTATCCCTATGGAAAATGTATCCCCGGTGATGAGATCCGGGGATATTTTCGCACAT
>CAVIPV010000146.1:0-5373 GCA_963644495.1 Prevotella sp.
ATCAGCTTTTATCTATCATATCTATGGCAGTTATAACCATTTGTCTATAAGATTATAAGATTCTTTCCAACGACCAGCGCACCGCTGGTGCGTTCCCTGTATACATAGCAAAAAAGGCTGCGGCAGAAGGTTCTCTCCCTCTGCCGCAGCCTTATATGGATCATTTTTAACTTGTCCTATGCTTCCCTTACTGCCTGCTTCATTTCCTTAACGTATTCCGCTACATAAGGAACACTGTCTTTTCCATATTTTGCGATCCGTTTTACAACGGCGCTTCCTACAATGGCTCCGTCTGACAGACCAGCCATTTTCTTTGCCTGCTCCGGCTCGGAAATACCAAAACCTACAGCACATGGAACATCGGTGACTGCACGGATCTGCTCTACTAAAGCACCGATATCGGTCTTGATCTCGCTTCTTACACCGGTAACGCCTAAAGAAGATACTACATAGATAAATCCTGTGGCTTCTTTTGCTACCATGGCAATTCTGTGGTCAGAAGTTGGGGCGATCATGGAGATCAGGTCCAGACCATATTTTTTGCAGATAGGCTCAAACTCTTCTTTTTCCTCGTATGGCACATCTGGAAGGATCAGGCCATTGATGCCGATCTCAGCAGCCTTTGAGATAAAACGCTCAGAACCATAGGAAAATACTACATTTGCATAGGTCATAAATACCATTGGGACCTTTACAGTCTTTCTGATGCGGACAACCATGTCAAAGATCTTGTCAGTGGTAGTTCCTGCTGACAGTGCTCTTACATTGGCCTCCTGGATCACAGGACCTTCTGCTGTCGGGTCAGAAAATGGGATTCCCAGTTCGATCAGGTCTGCACCAGCCTCTGCCATAGCGCATACCAGCTTTTCTGTTGTCTCCAGATCCGGGTCTCCACAGGTTAAAAACGGAATAAATGTCTTGCCATCTTTAAATGCATCTCTTATCTTAGTCATAAATATTCTCCCCTCTGTAGCGTGCGATCGCTGCGCAGTCTTTGTCTCCTCTTCCGGAAATGTTGATAACGATGATCTGGTCTTTTCCCATAGTCGGTGCCAGCTTCTTTGCATAGGCAACTGCATGGGCAGACTCAATAGCTGGAATGATACCTTCGGTTCTGGACAGATATTCAAATGCGTCTACTGCCTCATCATCAGTTACTGGTACATAAGTTGCACGGCCGGTATCATGTAACATAGCGTGCTCCGGTCCGATTCCCGGATAATCAAGTCCTGCGGAAATGGAATATACCGGAGCGATCTGTCCGTATTCATCCTGACAGAAATAAGATTTCATACCATGGAAGATTCCTAAACGGCCGGTAGCAATGGTTGCTGCTGTTTCCGGTGTATCTGCGCCACGTCCTGCTGCCTCGCAGCCGATCAGCTTAACAGACAGATCATTGATAAAGTTATAAAAAGCGCCGATTGCATTGGAACCGCCGCCTACGCAGGCGATCACTGCATCTGGAAGCTTTCCTTCTTTTTCCATAAGCTGTTCCTTGATCTCCTTGGAGATAACTGCCTGGAAGTCTCTTACAATAGTTGGGAACGGATGTGGTCCCATAACAGAACCAAGGCAGTAATGGGTATCGCTGATGCGGTTGGTCCACTCTCTGAAGCATGCGGAGCAGGCATCTTTTAAAGTTCCTGTACCTGTAGTTACAGGGATGACCGTTGCTCCTAACAGTCTCATACGGTATACGTTTAAAGCCTGACGCTTGGTGTCTTCCTCGCCCATATAAACGACGCATTCCATTCCCATAAGGGCTGCTGCTGTAGCAGTTGCAACACCATGCTGTCCTGCGCCGGTCTCAGCGATGAGACGGGTCTTGCCCATTTTCTTTGCTAAAAGTGCCTGGCCTAATACGTTATTGATCTTGTGAGCGCCAGTGTGGTTTAAATCCTCTCTCTTTAAGTAGATCTTGGCTCCGCCCAGGTCTTTGGTCATCTTCTCTGCATAATACAGACGGCTTGGACGACCTGCATACTCATTTAACAGCTCGGTCAGCTCCGCCTGGAACTGAGGATCATTTTTGTAATGGTTGTACGCCTCTTCCAGTTCCATCACTGCGTTCATCAATGTTTCCGGAATATACTGACCTCCATGGATCCCGAAACGTCCTTTTGCATTTGACATATCTTTTCCTCCTCTTGTCTGTCTACTGTACTTACCTTAGTTTTTTTCCTTCATCATACAAAAAAAGTCCCTGACGATATTAAATATCATCAGGGACGGAATAAACCGCGGTGCCACCTCTGTTTCACATAAGCTGTGCGCTCTGCGTAGTACTATCATACTACCGGCTATTAACGTCAGCCCCACGTCGCAGAATACTCGAAGTTTCCTTCTTTGACTGCGCCCTCAACGGTCCATTTGACAATCTGGGATCTATCGGACTTTCACCAACGCCGACTCTCTGTGAGGCCATAACTGCCGTTATCTCCGTCTCAACGGTTTTCTAATGAAGTTGTTTGGAGTATAACACTGTGACGTGGTGATGTCAAGAACTTTTTAACTGAACAGACTAAGAAGTTTGACATCATTGGGTATCAATGGTATATTATCAGTAGTTGTGCTGCGTAGCTTGCGAGGCGCGCGGCCGGTGGAGTTCCATGCGTGGGCTCCACTTTTTTACTTTTTCAGGAAGAAAATACTACGTGTTAGATAGGTAAATCTCTGATTTTTTCATGTCCTGTCTCCCTCTTCTTTATCCCCGGATGCTGCATATAAAAGATTTCTTTCTGCTGCTCAATTTCTTCCCTCAACCGCTCCTTCGTCGGCAGATATGTCAGATATTTTGACATAAACAGCCTGTCATTATCATGCAATACCGAATACCTTGCAATATCCTCATCTGTCTCTGAACACAGCAGAATTCCCAATGTCGGATTATCCCCATCCTGACATTTGAGTTCATCATACATACGGACATACATATCAATCTGCCCCACATCCTGATGAGTAATTTTTCCCATTTTCAAGTCGATCAGTACATAACATTTCAATTCAATATTATAGAAAACCAGATCAATAAAATAGTCCGCTGTCTCTGTCACGATATGCTGCTGTCTTGCCACAAACGCAAACCCTTTTCCCATCTCCATCAGGAAATCTCTGATATGTGTCAAAATGGCTGATTCCAAATCCGTTTCAATGTAAGAATCTTCATTCTTGAAGCCTAAAAATTCAGCTACAATTGGATTTTTCAGAAGTTCAAATTTGTTCTTCTGACTCTCTTTTGTTTTTTCATTCATTTCAGCAATCACATTTTCTTTTTTTGGTGATTGCAGTAAACGATAATAATATTGTGTACCGATATTTCTGTCCAGTGTTCTGGAACTCCATCCTTCTTTTGAAGCCTCGTTCATATACCACAAACGTGCATTTTCATCTGTCACCCGAAGAAGGCACCGAAAATGAGTCCAATTCAAATTGTGAACGCATGCGTTCACAATTTGCTCATCTGGAAATGCGAAATAAAATTTCCGAAAATATTGTAAATTTCTTTTTGAATAACTTTTTCCATATTCCCTAGTCAACTCGGCTGACAAAGTATCCATTAAGGCTTTTCCATACTCCGACCTCTCTTTCCCCTTCTGTTCCTGCTCCACAATCCGCTTTCCAATCTGCCAGTATGCCAGTACTATTGCCCTATTTGCAGCCTGATAAGCATATTTTTGTCCCGATGTGATAATTTGTTTTATATCGTCTAACGCTGCCTGATATTCTACAACCTCATTTTCTCTTTTCATACACCTACCTCAATTCCTTCTCTTGCTTCTTCTGCATCCTCATCCGGCATTTTTGCAAAATCAGTGTTTCCTGCATTAATCTCACCATTATTTATGTAATTACACAGATTTTCGGAAATATAGCGATAGAACATCGTGCCAAGGACATAATTTTTGAAGTCCCAAGCTATCAGACTACGCCTGCGGCTGACTGATACTGTCATAAACCTGCTGTACCTGGTTTTTCAGTTCATCGTAGTAGTCAAAATAGATCAGGACCAGCTTATCGTCGATCTGGCGGACGTACCAGTCGGAGTGGTGGGCGGTTCCATCGCCGAAATCATAGGAAGTCTTGCAGTAACGGTAATTGTATCCGCCAAGGTTTACTTCACCGGAGGCATCTACCTTATAGCCGTCTGTTCCACCGTAATTTACTACTGCATCCATAAAGCGGTCCAGTTCCATGTCTGCGCCTGTGAAATCTACTGTGATACGGTAGCTTAATTCCGGATCGTTTACATCTACATGTTCACCGCCCACCAGGGCATAGGTATGGGCGCTGCCGTTTCCGATCATGACAGTGGCTGCTTCCGGGAAGGAAAGGGTCATATCGGCCCAGTAGTTGGTATAGGTATTTCCTTCCAGTTTTCCAAGGGAATAATCCAGAGCCGTTCTCTCGCTTCCGGCGATCATATTTCCCTTATCGTCAAAGGTGTACTGGATTCCGTTAATGGATTTGGTCACAGAAGTTACCATATGGCCGCTTTCATCTGCATACTTCCAGCCTCCGTTTTCCTGTACCCAGGCGCTGCGCTCAATGTTTCCGTTTCCATCCAGATGATAGGTAAGACCATTTTCATCCTGCTCCCAGCAGTTTAATGCCAGCTGTCCGTCTGCCTTTTTGTACTGCCAGTTTCCCCCGTTTTTATACCAGCCTTCTACGCCTGTGTATGGTTTTAAAAGGCCTAAAAAGGCTGCTGCACGCTGTGCCTGGTCAGAGGAATAAGTCTGACAGAGCACATAGATCTGGTCTCCTGTGCTGCGGATATAGAAATCATTGACCAGCATTTTTTCCATCTGATCTAAAAAGGTCTGGGCCTGTGTTTTCTGTTTTTCCGACAGCTGACCGGACTCTAAGCGTTTGCGCATGGAATCTGCCATCATTTTTCCGTAGTTTACCTTCAGGTATTCATAATCAGCTGCTCCCAGCTTTATGGTGCCGCTTTCCGTCTGTTCCGGATCAAGACCAGCCTCTGCCAGTTCTGCTTTTAAAGCTGCTACGCTAAATGGCTGTCCTGAGCCGTCATCCGCCGGCATTACCAGGGCTGTATTGATGATATAGCTTTTATTGGTCTCATCTACCATGGAAGCGGCAAAATCCACTTTGCCTCCATTTTCCACCAGACCTGCTACCAGCTCACCGGAAAGAGCAGAGGAAGAACCGCTTCTGTCTACCTTATATTCTGATGGCACTGACAGTTCAAAACCTCCGAAACGGCTGGTAACATTTTGGCCATTAATATAGCTTAAGCCCAGTGGGTCTGCAAAAGCAGCAAAAGCGCCTGCTGCCGCCAGTGACATTCCAAGTGCCAGTGTCAGCACGCTTCTTGATAAAGTACGTTTTTTCATGTATGTTTCTCCT
>CAVIPV010000146.1:5430-6611 GCA_963644495.1 Prevotella sp.
AAAAGCGGGGGCCGACCCAGGCAAAATACCTGTGGAACAGCCCCCGCAACTCTGTGTCGTGCTTCTTATTGTACTATTTATTCTGCTTTCTGTCCAGCCATGATCATCATGATCTCATTACTGCGGTTTACAAAGTTTGTCATACGCTCTGGTGACAGCTGGCCGTGTGCCAGACTTGCCAGGTCATACAGCTGCTCGCAGATCTTGGCTGTATTTTCGCCCTCTTTGTTCTCCAGAACATATTTAACCAGTGGATGATTTGCATTTAATACAAGGGTCTCGCCGCTTGCACCGAAAGCGCTCATGTCCATGCCGCCCATGCTGTACATCTTCATCATATCCTGCATACGTCTTGTTTCCTCGGATACAGTGATCATAGATGCAACAGCTGCATTCTTCATCTTCTCAACCTTGATATCCAGCTTGTCATTATTTAAAGCCTTCTTAAATACCTCTGTCAGCTCTTCGCCGGTCTTCTTAAAGGTCTCGTCATCTTCCTTTACTTCTTCCTTGAAGGAAGCATTTAAGTCGGTATCAATACGCAGGAACTTAAGTCCTTCATGCTTCTGCTCTACATGGCTGATAAATGGATTATCAATAGCAGCAGGCATGATCACTGCGTCAATGCCCTCTTCCTTAAACAGGTTGATATACTGGCTCTGCTCTTTTTCGTTGGTTACATAGAAAATGGTATTTTCATGCTTTTCCTTGTTCTCTTCCAGGCAGTCATTTAAGGTAAGATACTTGCCTTCCAGGTTCTTATACAGGATATAATCTCCCATCTTCTCAGCAAACTTCTCATCCTTGATATAACCAAACTTGATAAATGGAGCAATATCATCCCAGTATTTCTCATAGTTCTCACGGTCTGTCTTGCACATACCGGACAGCTTGTCTGCTACCTTCTTGGTAATGTAATCAGAGATCTTCTTTACGAAACCATCATTCTGCAGGGCACTACGTGATACGTTAAGAGGCAGATCAGGACAATCAATAACGCCCTTTAACAGCATCAGGAACTCAGGAATAACTTCCTTGATGTTATCAGCGATAAATACCTGGTTGTTGTACAGCTTGATAGTTCCCTCTAAGCTGTCATATTCCATGTTGATCTTCGGGAAGTATAAGATACCCTTTAAGTTAAACGGATAATCCATGTTCAGGTGGATCCAGAACAGCGG
>CAVIPV010000147.1:0-6584 GCA_963644495.1 Prevotella sp.
AAGGTGCTCATGGTATCGAGGAGAGAGGCGTATACCGTATCCACCAGTTTGAAAAGCAGGAAATGATTGTTGTCTGCAAGCCGGAAGAAAGCCCAATGTGGTATGACAAGCTGTGGCAGAACACCGTAGACCTGTTCCGTTCCATGGATATTCCGGTAAGAACCTTAGAGTGCTGCTCCGGTGACCTGGCTGACTTAAAGGTTAAATCCTGTGACGTAGAGGCATGGTCCCCAAGACAGAAGAAGTACTTTGAAGTAGGCAGCTGTTCCAACTTAGGTGATGCTCAGGCACGCCGCTTAAAGATCCGTGTTCAGGGCGAAGACGGTTCCAAGTACCTGGCTCATACCTTAAACAACACTGTAGTTGCTCCGCCACGTATGTTGATCGCATTCTTAGAGAACAATCTGCAGGCTGACGGTTCCGTACGTATCCCAGAGGTATTAAGACCTTACATGGGCGGTATGGAAGCTATGGTTCCAAAGAAGAACAAATAATAAGATGATATTGCAAGTGTATCCCCTGCATCTGCAGGGGATATATTTATAAATACAGAAAGGTGCATGTTCGATGATCAAGTTTAATCACTTCAATTTTAATGTATTAGACCTTAATAAGAGCCTTGCTTTCTATAAAGAAGCCTTAGGCTTAGAACCGGTAAGAGAGAAAGACGCTTCTGACGGCTCATTTAAGCTGGTTTATTTAGGAGATGGAGTTTCAGACTTTACACTGGAACTGACCTGGTTAAAGGACCGCACAGAGCCTTACAACCTGGGCGAATGTGAATTCCACCTGGCATTCCACGTAGATGACTATGAAGGTATCCATAAAAAGCACGAAGAAATGGGCTGCATCTGCTACGAAAACCCGGCAATGGGCATCTATTTCATCACAGACCCGGACGGCTACTGGATCGAGATCGTGCCAGAGCGTAAGTAAGAGAGAAGAGATATAAAAAGGCCAGACTGTTTTATCCGGTAAATGGGATAAATATGTCTGGTCTTTTTATTAAAAAATCCCCCACCGACAGGTGGGGGAAAACTCAAATCCTACTTAAAATCGCTGTACTTTTCTTCACAATACTGGCAGCGATATGTCTCCTTCTTCTCATCGCTGAGATAGAAAATATGAGGCAGTTCCTGTTCAATAGAAGTGATGCAGCGAGGATTCTTGCAGTGGATCACGTTGGTGATCTTCTTAGGAAGCTTTAATGCTTTCTTCTCTACAATGCGGTCATCCTTGATGATATTAACAGTGATATTATGATCAATGTATCCTAAGATGTCCAGATCAACCTTATCCAGTCCGCCTTCGATCTTGATGATGTCCTTGCGGCCCATTTTATTGCTTCGTGCATTCTTGATAACAGCTACCTGGCAGTCTAATTTGTCAAGACCTAAGTGGTAGTAGATATCCAGGCTCTTTCCAGCCTCAATGTGGTCAAGTACGATTCCTTCTTTTAATCCGCTGATATTTAACATGGCTTTTCTACCTCCAGTAATGTCATGATCAGAGCCATACGAACATATACGCCGTACTGTGCCTGCTTGAAGTAAGCTGCTCTTGGATCGTCATCTACTTCAACAGAGATCTCATTTACTCTTGGAAGTGGATGAAGAACGAACATATCATCTTTGGCCATAGCCATTCTCTTCTTATCTAAGATATAGCAGTCTTTTAAGCGGATGTAATCCTCTTCGTTGAAGAAACGCTCTTTCTGTACACGGGTCATGTACAGGATATCCAGCTGGCCAATGGAATCATCCAGGCTTCCGATCTCTTCAAATGGAATATTATTTGCAACCAGAACGTCCTCACGGATGCTGTCAGGGATACGAAGTTCAGGCGGGGAGATGAGAACAAATTTTACACCCGGATAACGGACCATAGCGTTAATCAGGGAGTGAACAGTACGGCCAAACTTTAAGTCACCGCAAAGACCAATGGTTAAGTTGTCCAGACGTCCCTTTAAAGAACGGATGGTCATAAGGTCTGTTAAAGTCTGTGTTGGATGCTGATGTCCGCCGTCACCTGCGTTGATAACAGGGATACGTGCCTTCTGGGCAGCTACATAAGCAGCACCTTCTTTTGGATGACGCATAGCACAGATATCTGCATAGCAGGAAATCATGCGGATGGTATCAGCAACGCTTTCGCCCTTTGCTGCGGAACTGGAATTAGCAGATGAAAAACCTAAAACATTACCGCCCAGGTTTAACATAGCAGCTTCAAAGCTTAAACGTGTACGGGTACTTGGCTCATAGAATAAAGTAGCCAGCTTCTTACCGTCGCAGACGTGGGCATATTTTGGAAGGTTATTCTCAATGTCCCGTGCCAGCGCCAGAAGATCATCGATCTCCTCCACAGAGAAGTCTAAGGGATTCAATAAGTGTCTCATGTGATTCTCCTTTGCCTTTTATATTCAATTACATGATTTTGGGAAATACTTCAGCACTGAACCAGTGCGACAGCTGATCTTAGCCAGAATGGCACTGATTTTGTGCCTTGAGATATTCTTACACAAAAGCAGTTGGAAGTCAAGCACAAATATGAAAAATTGTAAAATTTTGTGAAATTGCTTTTTCGCAGGCAGAGTAAGAAATATTTAAGGAACTTTCAAGGAAAAACAGAGAGCCTAATGGAGCGTATTATGTTATAATTAGCGAAAAGAAGAGGGAGAGAGTTTGTTTTGAATGTAGAAGATCAAAAGAGAGCGTCTGCGGTCATCCGCGTCAAAGACCTCTATAAAATATACCGTGTAGGCGAAACCAAAGTCCGGGCCTTAAACGGCGTCAGCTTTGAAATCCCCAAAGGTGAGTTCGTAGCCATTGTAGGTACCTCCGGTTCCGGCAAGTCAACCCTTTTAAATATGCTTGCAGGCCTGGAAAAGCCCACAAAAGGGGAGATCCTTATTGGAAATGTACATATTGAAAAACTGACGGAAAAACAGCTGGTAGCCTTCCGGCGGGAAAAAGTAGGCTTTATCTTCCAGTCCTACAACCTTTTAAATACCATGAATGCCATTGAAAATGTGGCTCTTCCCCTGGCATTTAGGGGAGTTCCCAAGAAAGAGCGTTTGAAAAAAGCCAGAGAATATATGGAACTGGTGGGTGTAGGAAAACAGGAAAAACACATGCCAAACCAGATGTCCGGCGGCCAGCAGCAGAGAGTGGGCATTGCCAGGGCTTTAGTGGTAAAGCCGCAGATTATTTTTGCAGACGAGCCTACAGGAAACCTGGATTCCAAAACTACCATGGAAGTGCTGCAGTTAATGCAAAAGATCGTAAAGGAGCAGAACCAGACCCTTGTTATGGTCACCCATGACAATAATCTTGCTTCCTATGCAGACCGCCGGATACGGATCGTAGACGGCAAGATCGTAAATATAGAAGTGGGTCAGAGGAGAGAGAGAGAATGAGAAACAGTGTATGGAAAAAAATGGCGCTTTTAGCCTTTATATGGATATTTGCCGCCGCCAGCTGCTTAAGCGCCTATGCCAGCGACTTTAAATTAGGCTATAACACCAATGCCAGCAGCAATGATTACATATTTACCACCAAGGCGCCAAGAGGAAATATTGGAAAATCCATGAGTATTTCCTTCCGTGTCCGTGCCACAGATGAGGATATGAACAATCTGCGGGTCAGCCTTCTTGAGACCAGCGAGTTCCAGCAGATCGAAAGCAGCGGGGATAGTGATTATACCATTGATTATTACCCATTTGAGATTATGGAGACTACATTTACTGCCAAACATGTGGGAAATATCAAGGCGGGAAATGTAAAAAGCGTTTCTCTGTCTGCCAGGGTGCGCCGTGACGCGGGACAGGGCTATTACAGCATCCCTATTCAGTTGGAGTGGGACGGCGGTTCTGATGTAGATTATATTAATATCTGGATCTCTACCAGCACTTCTTCCTCCGCAGACGATGAAGAAGACAAAAAAGAGGGCAATTATTTTGTAGTAGGTGAAAATCAGTCTACACCAAGAGGTGTTTATCCTAATGTCCTTGATTTTGATGTAAATTTCCGCAATAAGCGTGAAACAACGGCCCAGGATGTCACCATATCCATGGGATTATCGGAAGATGATACCAAATTCCCATTTGAGATCAATGACGGCAATTATGACCGCACCTATGACCGGATCCAGTCGGGGGAAAGTGTTTCTGCCCATTACAGCATGGCGATCCGCAAGGATTCCTATACCGGGTATTATCCTATTAAATTTACGATTACCTTCCGTTTAAGTTCCGAAGGCGACCTGCATACAGAAGAAAATACCTTTTTCGTCCATGTGGTATCAAAGGATAAAGAAGATGATCTCCGGGATTTTGATGCCAATGACCGAACCAAGGCCCGTGTGATCGTAGACAGCTACCGTACAGAACCGGCGGACGTATACGCAGGAGAAGAATTTGACCTTATTTTAAGTATGAAAAATGCTTCTTCCGCAGTGCCTGCAAGCAATATCTTATTTAACTTGGAGTCTGAAAAGGTTTCCGACAGCGCTGTGTTCACCACAGAGAGCGGAACTGCCTCCAAAGTAGTCAATTCCCTGGCACCGGGAGAAAGTACAGAGGTTCGGGCCCGTTTTACAGCTAAAGCAGGAGTGGATCAGCGTTCCTATGGCATTACGGTGAAAGAAAAATACGACAGCCCGGAATTTAAGAATGCAGAAGAGAGCATTATCGTGGATATCCCGGTAAAACAGTATGCAAGGCTGAGTACCAGTAATATGGACGTAATGCCTGATTCCATGACCGTAGGTTCTGAGTCAAATGTAATGTTCGGTATCAACAATACAGGAAAAGTAGTCCTTTATAATGTAACGGTCAATTTTGAGGCGGATTCCATTAAACCAACGGATTATTATGTGGGAAATATCAAACCAGGTGAGACGGGAAATGTAGACACCATGCTTTCCGGTATTGCTGCCACCGCAGATGACGGTACGGTCCGTGTGATCATCAACTATGAAGATGAAAATGGTCAGCCTGCAGAACCGGTAGAAAAAGAGTTGACCCTTCTGGTAGAGGAAGAGATGCAGGAAGATATGGAGGCGGATATGTCGGAGAATACGGATGTTTCCGGCGAGTCTGCTTCGACAACTAACAGTAAACTGCTTTTAACAGAAATCGGCGCAGCTTTTGCAGCTGTTATTGCAGCAATGGTATTTGCAGTGAAGTTCATTAAAAAGCGCAAAGAAGAAAAACAGAAAAAGGATGATGAAAATGAGATTTCCTGATCTTCTGATGATGAGCGTCAATAACCTGCGCAGACGGAAATTAAGGACATTTCTTACTGTTTTAGGCGTTATCATTGGTACAGCTTCCATCGTAGTCATGGTTTCTTTGGGAATCGGTTTAAATGAAATGACCATGGAGCAGATTGCTTCCTGGGGCAGTCTGACTACCATAGAAGTGTATGCAAATGATAATGGAGCCTCTGCAGGGGGGAGTGGAGATTTTGGCTCTTCTAAAAGCAGAGAGCCGTCGTATATTACCGATGATGTGATCAGGGAATTTTCCGGGATTCCCCATGTGACGGGAGTCTCTCCCGTTCTGGAAATAAGTGTACTGATGCGTCAGGGTGCTTATGAGGCCCAGTATATCAGCCTTACCGGCGTCAGTCAGTCTTATTTAAAGCAGCTGGATCTGGGAGAAGGCCGTATTCCGGAGCCGGGTGAAATGGGAATGGTGTTCGGAAATGGTGTTCTCCAGCGTTTTACCAACGCAAAAACCGGAAAGGGCTACTGGGATACAGGAGAACTGCCGGATGTGGATCTGATGGGAAAGCCGATCTTTGTAGTCTTTGATATGGATGCTTATAACCAGAGCCAGAGCGGTGGAACAGGAGATGATGGAAACAGCGTAAAACCACCGAAGAAATACATGATCCCTGTAACAGGACTGATCGCAGGGGGGACTGATGACTGGAACAATTATTCCTGGTCTGTATACACAGATATTGACGGATTGAAAGAACAGTTGAAAAAAGCCTTTAAAAAGGGAACTGTGATCCCGGGACAGCCCACTAATAAAAAGGGAAAACCATTAAATTATATTGTATACAACAATGCAGAAGTCTTTGTAGATGATATGGAACATGTGGCTCAGGTGCAGAAGCTTCTGGCAGATAAAGGCTATCAGGTCAACAGCCAGATGGACTGGCTGGAAAGCTCCAGACAGCAGTCCAACATGGTCCAGGCAGTCCTTGGAGGTATCGGTGCCGTATCTTTGTTTGTAGCAGCTATCGGTATTGCCAATACCATGATGATGTCCATTTATGAAAGGACCAAGGAGATCGGCGTTATGAAGGTTTTAGGTTGCGATATGGGAAATATTCGCAGCATGTTCCTGATCGAATCTGGTTTTATTGGTTTTATGGGCGGCGTGCTGGGAGTACTTTTAAGCTACGGCGTGTCTGTGATCGTCAACCGCTTTGTAAGCATGTCAGATATGTTAGGAGTAAGCGGAAATCTGTCAAGGATCCCCTTGTGGCTGGCTCTTGCAGCTATTGGATTTGCCATTTTTGTAGGAATGGCAGCCGGTTTCATGCCTGCTATGCGTGCTATGAAATTAAGTC
>CAVIPV010000148.1:0-6500 GCA_963644495.1 Prevotella sp.
CATCCCTTTTTGCCAGTTTTAACCTGTTTAAATGAACTTCCTTGCCTTTATAGTCGATGACCGGGTTCTCACCGATGAGATATACAGTCTCCAGCTCTTCATTTTTCGCCAGACGGATGCCCCGGACACCTCTGGAAGCCTTTTTAAGAACGGAAATTTCCTCTAGCGGGAACCGCAGGAAGGTGCCTGCTGTGGTCTGAAGCACAACGTCTGTTTCGCCATTTACCATGGTTACAGAAACTACACTGTCCTCATCCTGGAGCTTGGTTGCTGCTACGGTACGGTTATTGGTCTCAAATTCTTCTCCCGGCACCTGTTTTACCATGGCTAGACGGGTTGCAAATAAGAGGATGCGGCCCTTCAGTTCACGGGCTGTGGTGAGAAGACAGATGCTTTCATTTCTGCCGTCGTATTTGCTTAAATTCTCGATGGGTACACCCTTGTCACGGAGCTTGCCGGAGGGAATGTCCATGGCTTTGATCTGGTGAAGGACACCGGCAGAGGTAAACAGACACAGCTTGTCTGTATTTAAGCAGCGAAGCACATGTACCTGCTCTGTATCCACGGTCTCCTGGTTGCGCTCATAGGTGGATTTATCAAGAAGCTTGCAGTAGCCAAAGCGGTCCATAACAAAAACAACTTCCTGAACGGAAATTTCATTTTCCACATATACAGCCTCTGCCCCATCTTCCATATGGGTCCGTCTTGGAATGGCAAATTCTGCCTTGATGGCTGTCAGGTCGTCTTTGATCACCTGGTTCATAACAGCTCTGCTTCCCAGGATCTTCTTGTATTCAGCGATCTTCTTTAAAGTTTCTTTGTGTTCTTTTTCCAGTGCTAATATTTCCAGTCCGATCAGCTTATACAGACGCATTTCCAGGATCGCAGATGCCTGACGCTCTGTAAAATGAAGCTTCTTTGCATCTTCTTCAAAACCGGCCACTTTAAAGTGGATATTGGAAATATCACCGTTTACCAGACATGCCTTGGCATCTTTTAAATTCTTAGAACCCCGCAAAATAGCAATGATCAGATCAATGCAGTCACAGGCTGCCATCAGGCCTTCCTGGATCTCTTTCTTGTCCAGTTCTTTTTCCAGAAGCACATTGTATTTGCGTTCTGTGTTCTGATACTGGAATTCCATGAAATTGCGCAGGATGCCTTTTAAATTTAATGTTTCCGGTCTGCCGTCTGCAATGGCAAGCATATTGACGCCGAAAGTATCTTCTAATTTGGTCTTTTTATAAAGGATATTTTTAATACGGTCAATGTCTGCATCCTTGCGAAGCTCCAGTACGATGCGGATACCGTCTTTGTTGGACTGGTTGGAAATGTCCACTACATCGGTCAGTTTCTTGGACTCAACCAGATCAGCCACATCCACCAGGAATTTATTGATACCGGCGCCGATCATGGTATAAGGGATCTCTGTGATGATCAGCTTGTCCTTATCTGCCTTCCGTTTGCCCAGTTCTACTTCAAAGCGGCCCCTTAACTTGATCTTGCCAACGCCTGTTTCATAGATCTGAGGCAGTTCGCTTTTATTTGCAATAATGCCCCCGGTTGGAAAATCAGGTCCCGGCAGATATTTCATCAGTTCCTCTGTAGGAGCAGCCGGGTCGTCAATGTATGCCTGAACCACGTCTACTACTTCTCCCAGATTGTGGGTTGGTATACTGGTACTCATACCAACGGCAATGCCTTCTGCACCGTTTACAAGTAAGTTTGGCACACGCACAGGAAGGACTTCCGGCTCTTTTTCTGTTTCATCGTAGTTTGGTACGAAATTAACGGTCTTGTCCAGGTCTTTTAAGTAAACTTCCTGGGCAAATTTCTCCAGTCTTGCTTCTGTATATCGCATAGCCGCAGCTCCGTCTCCTTCAATGGAGCCGAAGTTTCCATGGCCGTCTACTAAAGCCATTCCTTTTTTAAATTCCTGGCTCATAACAACCAAAGTATCGTAAATGGAGCTGTCGCCGTGTGGGTGATATTTACCCATGGTATCGCCTACGATACGGGCTGATTTTCTGTGTGGTTTATCATGGTCCAGATGAAGCTGGCTCATGTCATAGAGAACACGGCGCTGAACTGGCTTTAATCCGTCTCTTGCGTCCGGGATCGCTCTTGCAGTGATAACGCTCATGGAATAATTCATGTAGCTTTTCTGCATTTCCTCGCTGTATTCGGTTCTTAATATCTTCTCCGCCATATCTGTCTATCCTCTCTGTTATGCGTCGATCTCTGCTTCGTCTGCATGTTCATAAATAAACCGGCGGCGGGGTCCAACCTCACTGCCCATAAGCATTTCTGTTACTTCTGACGCCATTCTTGCATCTTCGATCTCTACCCGTTTTAATACACGCCGCTCCGGATCCAAAGTAGTCTCCCAAAGCTGCTCTGCATCCATTTCACCAAGACCTTTGTAGCGCTGTAAGGTAAAATCGCCTGTATGGGTCCTGCGGTAGCGCTCTAAGTCTTTTTCATCGTAGAGATACTGTTCTTCCCCACGCTTCGGGATCACCTTAAATAACGGCGGCATGGCAATATATACATGTCCGTCATAGATCAGCTCCGGCATGAAGCGGTAAAGGAAAGTCAGTAACAAGGTATCAATATGGCTTCCGTCCACGTCCGCATCGGTCATAAGGATGATCTTGTCATAGCGCAGCTTGGTAATGTCAAAGTCGTTTCCGTAACCTTCGGAAAAGCCGCAGCCAAAGGAATTGATCATAGTCTTGATCTCTGCGTTTGCTAAAACCTTATCCATAGACGCTTTTTCTACGTTTAAGATCTTTCCTCGGATTGGAAGGATCGCCTGGTACTGACGGTTTCTGGCTGTTTTCGCAGAACCGCCTGCAGAATCTCCCTCTACGATGAAGATCTCGCATTTGGAAGCGTCACGGCTTTCACAGTTTGCCAGTTTTCCGTTGCTGTCAAAGGAAAACCTGGACTTGGTCAGCATGTTTGTCTTTGCTTTTTCTTCCGCTCTTCGGATCTTAGCAGATTTCTCTGCACAGCCGATGACGCCTTTTAATACTTCAACATTTCGGTCAAAGTAAAGCTGCAGCTGGTCGCCGGTAACAGTAAATACGGCTTTGGTGGCGTCTGCGCTGGCAAGCTTTGTCTTAGTCTGGCCCTCAAAAATAGGATCCGGATGCTTTACAGCGATCACGGCTGTCATACCGTTTCGGGTATCGGCGCCGGTAAAGTTGGAATCCTTATCTTTTAAAATGCCCAGTTCTTTTGCATAGGAGTTGATCAGGGCTGTAAATTTGGTCTTAAATCCGGCTAAATGGGTGCCGCCTTCCTGGGTGAAAATATTGTTGCAGAAACCAAGGATATTTTCCTCAAAGGTATCTACAAACTGGATGCAGGCTTCTACCTCGATCTTGTCTACGGTTCCCTTAAAATAGATGGGGTCATGGACTGGCGTTTTTCCTGTGTTTAATTCTTTTACATAGGCGATGATGCCTTCCGGCTCATGATAGGTGATCTTCTCTTCTTCCCCACTTCTGCGGTTTTCGTAGTGGATCATCAGGTTGGGGTTTAAATAAGCAGTTTCATGTAAACGGCTCTTTAACCAGTCTGCTTTAAAACGGGTCTTTTCAAAGATCTCCCCGTCCGGAAGGAAGTTAATCTCTGTTCCTGTCTCCCGGCTTTTTCCAATAATTGGAAGAAGACCATTTTCCAGCTCTGTAGTCGGGTGTCCCTGATGATAGGTATCCTGGTAGATACAGCCGTCACGGTAGATCTTTACTGTCATATGTTCAGAAAGAGCATTTACAACGGAAGAACCTACGCCGTGAAGACCGCCGCTGGTCTTATATGCGTTATTGTCAAATTTTCCGCCTGCATGAAGGGTGGAAAGGACCACTCTGGCTGCAGATACTCCCTTTTTATGCATTTCCACCGGAATACCACGTCCATTATCACGGACTGTACAGGAGCCGTCTTTTTCCAGGCGCACGGTGATCTGGGTACAGAAACCGGCCAGATGCTCATCTACTGCATTGTCCACGATCTCGTAGATCAGGTGGTTTAATCCCTTAGAGCCAACTCCCCCAATATACATACCCGGTCTCTTCCGGACTGCCTCTAATCCTTCCAGGACGGTTATACTGTCTGCATTATATTGTTCCTTTGCCATTTTTCCCTCCATATTGCATTATGTTCTCTTGGAATCTTCTTTGCTGCTATTTGATGACAAAAAAAAACCTTATAGAAACAAGGCTTTTGAGTATTTCACAACTATATTTCTAAATCCTTCTAAATCGGCATTATTATAGCAATAATTTCCAAAATTGGCAAGAAGAATTGAAAAAGCCCTGGGGATATACGCTCTATCCACAGGACTTTTTAGCTTTCATAAGAAGCAGATAACGGGAGTCGGACCCGCCTCCTCAGCTTGGGAAGCTGATGTTCTACCGATGAACTATATCTGCAGTACATAGATTATTATAACAAAAACTGCCGGGATTGACAAGTGATTTTTCAGTTCTTATCATCGACAGTTTTTGTATTATTTTTTACATTGTGTCTTTATTTTTCTGTATTTTCCGACTTTTCTTCGGTTTTAGTCACAGTGACTTCAACTGACGCGTTCACGTCTCCCTCTTCTTTTTCCGGCCACTGTTCCATATCAATAAAATCTCCGGTCTGTGGGTCTATATGATGAAGACTGCAGTAATCTGGTGTATTCTCGGAATAGTTTTTCTTTTTAAGAGCGCTGTTGATATATAAGGACATGGTCCTGTAGATAACTGCAAAGGTGGGTACCGCAATGATCATTCCCACAAATCCAAACAGTCCGCCAAATAACAGGATAGAGAACAATACCCAGAAGCTTGGAAGTCCTGTAGAATCTCCTAAGATCTTCGGTCCAAGGATATTTCCGTCAAACTGCTGAAGTACCAGGATGAAGATCAAAAAATACAGGCACTTCATGGGATCTACCAGAAGGATCAAAAATGCACTTGGCACTGCCCCGATAAAAGGTCCGAAGAATGGGATCACATTGGTAACACCTACGATCACGCTGATCAAAAGCACATAAGGCATTTTTAAAAATTTCAATGAAAAGAAACACATGATACCGATGATCAGGGAATCTAACAGTTTTCCAGTAATAAAGCCGCCGAATATCTTATGGGCGAAACGGACTTCACCGATCAGGCGGTTGGCTGCTTTTACATTTAAAAAGCCATAGACCATTTTTTTAGACTGGGCACACAATGTATCTTTTATGTTTAAAAAGTACACCATAACAATAAGACCGATCAGCAGGTTTTTCAAAACCGTCACAAAGCCGATGACCCCGCTGGAAACGCGGTCAAAAATCAGGGAAATGTTTGGCACCAGATCGGTAGCGATCCAGTTCTGGAAACGCATGACTGCTTCATTGTAGTATGGCATGATGCTTTCCCGGAGATGCTCATTATCCTGAAGGAGTTTTCCAAGCCAGATAGTCAGGTTATTGATATACTCTGTCAAACTGTCCTGAAAACCAATGATACTCTCATAGATCTGAGGGATCAGCATGGAAAACAGGCCGATGACAATGGTAAATAATACAACAAGACTTACCAGTGTGGCGATCCCTTTCGCAAGTCCGCTGCGGCTGTTATCATTTTTCATGACCTTTCCAAACAGCTCATGGATATATTTTTCCGTTCCATTGTAAACCGGCAGCATCAGATAAGCCAGCACACCGCCGTAAATGATAGGCATAAGTATGGTAACGATCTTTCCTACCACCTTTGCGATCACGGAAAATTTTAATAATGCAAAACATAAAAGAAGGCTGCAGGCGATCACTGTCAGTGCAGTAAGTCCCCAGTCCATAAAAAATCGAAATTTTGAGTTTTTCATATTTTAGTTTTCGGCTCCTGTGGATGATTATGAAACAGGCAGATGTAACTACTGCCTTTGTCATTTATATGAGTATACCATACTATACCAGATTTTAAAAGCAGACCCGGCGTTAGAAAAATGTTTTCATTCGTGATGAAGAAACAACCGCGGCCATGATGGATTATGTTACATACGGTTATGAAAATGAAAATGGGAATGCCGCAACATAAGCATTCCCGTTTTTTATATACTTTTTTTCTGCCTGGGTTATAAAATGATCCTTACTAACAGCCACACAGCAGCCACTCCTAAAAGGATCATGGAGAAAGCAGCTGAAAGCCCAAATACAAGTACTCCCACGGCCAGTGAGATAATAAAGCCCAGCATACTGAATACAGCGCCCATTACCTTTCCGCATACTGCAAGTAAGAGACCAACAAACTTAAATACGCAAATAAGAAATAAAAAAGCAAATATAATACCTATCATTTTAAATTATATCCTTTAACCTTTCTACAAAGAACATTTCAAAAAGAAAAAACCTTGTATCTACAAGGCTCTTTTTAAAGCCTTAAGCCGGACTCGAACCGGCGACCTACGCATTACGAATGCGTTGCGCTACCAACTGCGCTATTAAGGCATATTCCATA
>CAVIPV010000149.1:0-6422 GCA_963644495.1 Prevotella sp.
ATGTTTTTACAAGGAGAAAGTATTATGAGAACAAAAAGAACACTTGCAGCTATGCTGGCACTTTCAGTAGGAATGTCACTGACAGCCTGCGGCGGGGGAAAACAGGCAGAAGAGACAAAGACAACGGAAAAAGAGCAGCTTGCCGGGGATTTAAACAATGACGGCCAGATCGAAATGGGCCAGGACGGCGTAGAAGTAGAGGTAAATGTTTCGGATGTACATATGAATGCTTCTGACGCATTTGCAGCAGGAAAATGGGAGGCGCTGTTTACTCCTGTAGATATCCCGGGACGTTTCGTTGATATGGAAAACTTCGATCTGACTCCAACAGAGGAAGAAAAGGCGGCCATGGAAAAAGAACCGGCATACGGCAAGCCAGTGCTTTACTATATGTCTGACGGCTGTACTTCCGGCCCTACTGTAGCAGATGATAAGGGCTATTATGCAGAAGCAGGCCTGACGGCAGAGGGCTTTAAGGGCAATTCCTATATTGAAGCTTTAGGAACCCAGCAGGCGACGGTAGCAGTAGGCCATATTGCGACCATGTTAGTGCCGATCACAAACAGCGTAGATATCACCTTTGTTGGCGGCGCGCATATTGGCTGTAAATCCCTTTATGCACTGGCAGACAGTGAGTACAATACAACAGAGGACTTAAAAGGAACCCAGATCTCTGTGCCAAACGGAATTGGAGCGTCCGACTACAATATCACTTCTTTACTGTTAGATGCAGATGGCATTGACCCGTTAAAGGACGTATCCCTGATCCAGGTTTCCTCTGATGCCTGCGTGGCAGCCATGGAGCGTGGTGAAATCTCTGCGGCTCTTTTAAGCGATACCTTTGCCTATGCAATGATGAAAGAAGGCAAATTAAAATGCATCCGCTCCTTACAGGATGAGGATTTTGCAAAAGACAGCTGCTGCGTCATTGCAATGAACCGTACGTTCGTAAAAGAAAATCCGGTGATCTCCAAAAAGATCACACAGGCAGTCCAGAAAGCCCATTCCTGGATGCATGAAAATACAGAAGAAGCAACACAGTTACTTCTTGACCGGGGTTGGAACGGCGGAGATTATGACATGAACGTTATGATCAACAATGCATTACAGTTTGGCCTTTCCGATGAATGCACAGGAGAATCCTTAAAGCGTGTTATTGAAGAATATGTCCGGCTTGGCCTGATCACAGCTACTGATGATGTGGATGGTATTTATGAGATGGCTTGGACACCATTGCTGTAAAATGATACTGACTGAATAAATATGCAGCCCGGGAAATCACCGGGCTGTTTTTTTCAGGAATGGATTTTGGCCTTCCGGCCTATTTTTTCTTACGGCCGACGCAGCAAGTGCGCAGAACTACCAAACGGTTGCCTTGACTCTACAATTGTTGCAGAGTGTAGACTGTAAATAAAGGCGTAAAAATTAGAAAAAAGACAACAGGAGAGGTAAGCACTATGGAAAGAAACCTTACAGAAGGAAGCGTATTTAAAAATATCATCTATTTTTCTCTTCCTTATTTATTATCCTATTTTCTTCAGACTTTATATGGAATGGCGGATCTGTTTATCATCGGCCAGTTTGAGGGGGTGGCAAGCACCACGGCTGTTTCTATTGGCAGCCAGGTGATGCATATGCTTACGGTGATGATCGTAGGTCTGGCAATGGGAGCTACTGTAAATATTGGACAGGCTATCGGCGCAAGAGATAAGAAAAGGGCGGCAGTGGATACGGGAAATACAGCCACTTTATTTATGGTACTTTCTGTTGTTCTGACGATTATTCTGTTCTTTTGTGTAAATGGCATCGTGGGGATCATGTCTACACCGGAAGAAGCAGTGGCGGGAACCGCCATGTACTTAAAGATCTGCTTTTTAGGCATCCCATTTATTACAGCCTATAACATTATCAGTTCTATTTTCAGGGGAATGGGGGATTCTAAAAGTCCTATGTATTTTATTGCCATTGCCTGCGTTGTAAATATCATATTGGACTATATTTTCATGGGCGCCCTGCATTTAGGACCTTCCGGCGCAGCTTTGGGAACTACTTTATCCCAGACCGTCAGTGTGATTGTGGCGCTGACCATGTTTATGAGGGGAAAAACAGGCATTACCGTAAAGAAAAGTGATTTTAAGCCCAGAAAAGAGACTATGGGCAGACTGTTAAAAATCGGTTTTCCTATTGCTATGCAGGATGGCCTGATCCAGGTGGCGTTTATCATTATCACCATTATTGCAAACAGAAGAGGCCTTACAGACGCAGCGGCAGTAGGTATTGTGGAAAAGGTGATCAGTTTCCTGTTTTTAGTGCCATCGTCCATGTTGTCAACTGTATCAGCCTTAGGAGCCCAGAATGTAGGCGCAGGAAAGCAGTCGCGGGCGGCGGCTACTTTAAAATATGCCATCTGCATTGCAGGGGGATTTGGACTGATCATTGCTATTATCATCCAGTTTACAGCAGGAAATGTGGTGAACCTGTTTACAAATGATCAGGCAGTGGTCTACGCTGGAGCCCAGTATCTGAAAGGCTATATCTGGGACTGCATGTTTGCGGGGATCCATTTCAGCTTCAGCGGTTATTTCTGCGCCTGCGGACGGTCCGGATATTCTTTTATCCACAATATTACCTCAATTGCTCTGGTGCGTGTTCCAGGAGTGTATCTTACATCCAAGATATTTCCGGAAACCTTGTTCCCGATGGGACTGGCAACAGCAGGGGGGTCTTTTGCGTCTGTTGTGATCTGTACCGGGTTATTTTTACTTTTACAGAGACAAAACCGGCAGAAGAAAAACATATAGCAGCAGAAGCTTGAAACCTGACTGGAATCTGGGAAAAGGGTGTTGCCAAATCTGGAAAAAAATGTTACCCTTTTAAAGGCTCAACTGAAAACTTGCAGCATCTGGAAATAGACGGGAGGGACCGTTAGGGAAGTGGGGTGAGAATCCCCCGCAGCTGCCTCTACTGTAATTACGTAATCGTCCGGGACGATAAGTGCCAGACAGTTACACCGGGGACAAAGGACAAAAAAGTCACTGCGAAAGCGGGAAGACGTCCAGAGGATGAACCATAAGCCAGGAGACCGGCCAGATGTCTGACAGAGGAATAGTCTGGGACAGGGACTATTACCTTTCAGTCTGCAAACACATATATGCATATGTAAATATGTAACTTTGCGGAAGATATGGCTCTGTTATGCAATTTATGATGGAGGGCATAATTTGTCCTGGTGCGAGATGCTGTAAAAAATGAACGGAAACAGCAAAAGGGAGGCACAAAGGATAAGCAGACTGAAAGGAGACATAAAAATGAGAAACAGCAAAAGATGGCTGGCAGCGATCTTAGCAGGCGCCATGATCGCAGTAACCGGCTGCTCCGGTTCCGCTTCCAAGCAGGAGACCACAGCAGCTGAAACTACAGTAGCAGAGACAACAGCAGAGGAAACTACAGCTGCTGAGACTACTGCAGAAGCAAAAGAGGGAGAAACAACCACATTCGTAGATGACCTTGGAAGAGAAGTAGAACTGGAACTTCCAATCACCCGCGCTTGTGTTGCAAACCGTTATAATAACGAGCTGATCCGTGCCGTAGGCGCTGGTGATGCAGTTGTTGGTGTAGATCAGTACACCTCCCAGGACCCGGTATACTGGCCACAGTTTGGCGAAGATGAGACCTTTGGAAAAGATGAGTACGATTATGAGAAAATCGTTGCATTAGACCCACAGGTACTGGTAGTTCCAAAGAACGGCAAAGTAGAAGAGTCTGTTGATAAATTAGAGTCCTTTGGTATCAAGGTAGTTGTTATCACAGGTTGGGACAACTCAGATGTTCCGAAGCAGATCCGTCTTTGCGGCGAACTGTTTGGAAAGCAGGAGCAGGCAGAAGAACTGGTAGACTTCTATCAGAAGCCAGTTGATTACATCAACGAGCAGTTAAAGCAGGTTACAGACCGCAAGAAAGTTTACTGGGAGTACGGCGATGATTACAGCACCTGTATTCCAGGAACCTCTAATGACGGCTGGCATAATATGATCCTTATGGCTGGCGGTATCAACATTTTCGGTGATGCTTCTTTAGCTGGTAAGGACATTGATCCAGAGCAGATCTTAACAGAAGATCCAGACCTGATCGTAAAGATCTATGCTGGTAAGAACGTGATCGGAAACAGCGGCGTATTTACAGCACCTCCACAGGAAGAATTTGCTGAGAAGGCAGATGAACTGCTTAAACGTCCAGGCTGGAAGGATCTGAAGGCTGTTAAGGACGGAAACTTCTATCTGAACACAGCATTCATGAGCGGCGGCCTTGGAAAGATGATCGGTGCTGCTTACATGGCAAAATGGCTGTACCCGGATCTGATGACCGACTTAGACCCAGATGCTATCTTCACCCAGTGGATGAAGTATCAGGGATTTGAACCAAACGCACCTCATTACTATCACGTACCTGCACAGGGTTAATGACCATGAGGGCGGATAATAACCAGGAAAAAAGAGATTTAGCAGGTGATTATCTGCGAAGAGCCAGGAGAAAGAACATTCTCCTGGCTGTTCTTCTATTAGTGTTAGTGACAGCATCTATGTGGGCCGCCTGCCTGGGGGTAGCTCAGCTGACACCAGACCGTATGATCGTAACCTGGCTTCCTTCTTTTAGTGGAATGTTTGAAGGTGTGACACCGTTAGATGCAAAAGAGCAGAATGTGCTCCTTATGCTGCGCCTTCCAAGGATCGTGGCAGCTGTGATCGCAGGAGCAGGACTGGGAATCGCAGGTTCCGGCATGCAGGCCATTACAGGAAACCCGATGGCAAGTCCTTTTACTACCGGTCTTTCCAGTGCGGCAGCTTTTGGCGCGGCACTTATGATCCTTTTTGGAGGTTTCCCTTTATGGATGCAGAAAGGAGCGACAGTAGCAGCTGCATTTGCCATGTCTGTGGTCTGCGCCGTTGTTGTTTATGCAGTGGCAAGCTACAAACAGCTTCGCCCGGAAGCTTTAGTTCTTACGGGTATTGCCTTAAATTACCTTTTTAACGCTTTAAACTCTACCATGCAGTTTGTGGCAAATGAGCAGCAGCTTCCAGCCATTGTACACTGGACATTTGGAAGTCTTACAGCAGTGACCTGGTCCGATATCGGGATCATGTTTTTCTTTTTTGCAGTATCATTTCCGGTATTTATGAGCCAGGCGTGGGCATTTAACCTGTTAGATGACGGGGGAGATGAAACAGCAAGAGCCTTAGGGGTTAATGTAAAACGCACCAGGCTGCTCTGCGGTGGCGCGGTAACTTTGCTTACTGCATCTGTAGTCAGCTTTACCGGTATCATCGGTTTTGTTGGCCTGGTAGCGCCTCATATGGCCCGTATGCTCATTGGTGGCGATTACCGTCATCTGCTGCCATATTCCGCAGTAACAGGAGCATTTTTAGTGCTGGCAGCGGATACACTGGGAAGAAATGCATTTTCACCTACAACAGTGCCGGTTGGTATTGTGGTTTCCTATGTAGGTGTTCCGTTATTCCTGTACCTCATCCTTCGTGAAAGGAGGAAGAGCCTGTAATGGAAGAGAAAAATGTAATTGTAAATGAAAATGTGACATCAAATGACCTGGAAGTCACCGGGATCAAATTCCACTACGGCAAACGGGAAATCTTAAAAGGAACCGGTTTTCAGGCGGGGCGGGGGAAAGTCTGCCTGCTGTTAGGTGCAAACGGAGCAGGAAAATCCACATTATTAAAATGCATCAACGGCCTTTTAAAAGCTTCTGATGGAACCGTAAAGTGGCTGGGAAAGGACACAGCGCCTCTGTCTCTCAGGGAAAAGGCAAAGATTTTTGGCTATGTTCCCCAGAATACACAGGCCGGTTTAAGCCTTACTGTTATGGAAACGGTCATTTCCGGCCGTCTTCCCTTTTCCGGTGGAAAAACAGGAAAAGAAGACGTGGAAAAAAGTGCCCAGGTGCTGGAACAGTTTGGACTGTCTGACTATGCATTCCGTCAGATGGGCCAGTTAAGCGGCGGCGAGCGCCAGAGGATCCTCATCGCCAGGGCTCTGGCAGGAGATCCCCAGGTGCTGCTTTTGGACGAACCTACCAGCAGTCTGGATCTTCGCTACCAGTATGAGGTAATGGAGCTTCTGGTAAAGGTAAGCCGGGAAAAGCACCTGGCAGTAGTGGCCGTGATCCATGACTTAAACCTGGCTCTTGACTTTGCAGACCGTGTAGCTCTGCTTTATGACGGTCATGTACTGGCAGAAGGCGCTACCAAAGAGGTGATCACACAGGAACGGATCGAAAAAGCCTATGGAATACAGGCGAAGATCCATAATCTGGAAGACCGCTGGATCGTATTGCCGGAAAAAACGTTGAAATAATATGATGTTGGGGTCGAAACATAACTTCTAGACGCCCCATTTATCCTATAGTACCT
>CAVIPV010000150.1:0-6365 GCA_963644495.1 Prevotella sp.
TGTCTAATTTTCCTATGTGGGCAGGTTACAAAACGAATTCACCTTTCAAAGCTGGTTCTCCCCTCCGCAGTATTGACATTCATGCCTGAAAATGATATGATATTCAGAGTAGCATTTCTTCGTTGGCTTACCAGATAAACAAAAACTGAGTATTCCATTCAGGGGTTGTACTGGTTTCGACGGGGGTCATGCAGCTGGTGAAGCTATCCCCATGCGATGGGTTAAATGGCAAAATTAAAAATAAACGCTAACGACGAATTAGCATACGCTGCCTAATGGCAGCTGTCAGACTTAAGGCACCTACACTTTAAGACCCTGGCATCGACTATGTAGGAAACGACACATGCAAAGCTTTGCGCATGCGGGCGTATTATGAAGCTACTAAAACCGTCAGAGTGTTTCTTCCCGGGCGGCGGAGGGAATGTCAAATAAGGAACTATGATAGTAGAAGAACAGGGAATTGATTTTCGGACAGGGGTTCGATTCCCCTCAGCTCCACTTTTAAAAAGACCGCATAACTACTGGAAAATCCAGTGTTTATGCGGTTTTTTGGTACTTTCCGGGTGTACAAAGCGGAAGCCAAAAAGGCTCAAAAAACGCCTGTTTTCCGGGCAAATATCACACGAAGTATCACACGAAAAAAGAGCCGAAAAAACCAGTAAATACAAGGCTTTGCAGGCTATCATCAAGGACAAAAAGGATAACCGGTATCACACGACAGCGCTTAACACGAAAAACAAAGAAACGCACCCGAGTCCCGGCCAGAGGATTTTCGAGTGCGTTTTCATTTCCATAAACCAAATATGACACTTATAGTGTACCATACCGTTTGCAATGTTTCAACACAAGGATTAGCAAAATGTGACACCCTTACAGTTCCAATGCCACCCGCTCCGTTGAGCTTGTCCAGGTATGGTTAAACCGTTCCACACCATTCCCGATCAGAGCGCCGCTATAGATCCAGGCATCTTTCGGAAGGAACGGGCGTAGCTTCTTTGCGTTCTCCCCGCTCCTGAGGCTTCTGAGCGCTTTTAGCTGCTGCTTCCTGGCCTCTGCCTCACTGATCCCGCAGAACTGCCCGCATTGCTTCATGGTCATGTTATCTTTGTACCGGCTGCGGATCACATCCGGCTGCTTTCCTGGCAGACTGTCCACACACTGCCATAAGACAGAGCAAAGTTCTTCCTGTTCCAAGCGGTCAAGCAGCTCTTCACATGGATCCGTGGCAGAGGCCGCCAGTTCTCCCAGCGTGGTATCTTCTTCCCCTTCTGCTCCCTTTATAGGCGCGTCCAGGCTTCCCACCGCAGCCATACAGGCATCATATTGTATTCCCCATAACTGTTCCGGGGTAAGCCATAAAGAGCGGCATAATTCGGCTTCTGTGGGCTTGCGACCCTGTTCTGCCTGAAACTCTGTGCAGAACTTCCGGTATTTTCTGATAGCCTCCTGACGGCCTGCAGACAAGCGCAGAGGGCTTCCGGTATTCTGTATATACTTCTGCATCCTCTGGCGGATCCAATGACTTGCATAGGTAAGGAACTTAACGCCCTGATCGGCTTCAAAATGATCTATTGCATCATACAGCGCTAAAAATCCCTCCTGTTCCAGATCTTCCAGTTCTCCCTGACTATGGTATTTATAAGCCATAGCGTGGATAAAATCCTTTACCTGTTCATACAGGGTAGCCATATTATTGCCTACGTTCTCACCGGCCCGGATTCTGACCGCCAGCTGCTCATTTGTCATTGCCTGTTGCCTCCCTGATTATTTATCTAACTTTCTTGCGATCCATTGGCCCAGGAAGGTTCCTGCAGCGATCACAAGCAGCTTTATAATTAATTCCATGCTATTTTCCTTTCTGATTTGCTGTAACTTCTTCCAGTATCTTTTCCAGCTCATTGATCCGGTGCTGCTGCTCATCCGTCCGGATCGCAGACAGGACCGCATTACAGCCTACTATAATAGTGTTGGCTGTCTTGGTGTCCATTTCTCCATTTACAACCATATTCATAACCCTGGACAAGGTACGGCGGACTTCCGTGGCTGTCTTGGTCTTAAGCCTGATTTGTGGCATCTTATCCGCCTCCCTTCCATAGCTCCGCAGCGTTACAAGTTAAAGCCTGGGCAATCTGGCGCCAGTCATCCCGGGGCAAGCCCAACAGCTCTAACAGATCCGTTGCACTTTTCCCGGTATGTGGGTTCTCTTTTAAGGCCCTTTCCCACGGCTTCAAGCGTGGCTCTTTCAGCTCTTTAGCTTTTATCGTTAATCTTTCTAAACGGTCCATATATTCCTTTCAAAACGCCCCAGATCATCCACATAGGACGTCTGGGGCGTTCTCTTATGCTGTCTTATTTTCCTGGTAATAGATCGCCTTTACCTTATTCTCTAAAACGAAAGCGTCGTAACAGATACGGCCCTCTACCAGAGAACCAGAAATACCCGGCGGGTCCTCATGGATCTTGTAATCTTCCAGCTTGGTAGGTGCCACGGTAGCTACTGGATGAGCCAGCATAAAGCCGAAGTTTTTCGGAAGCCTTGCCGCCGGTACCTTGATCACGTTTGCCCCGTCCAGGTTCGCAATCACGCCCTTAAGCCTCAGATCATTACCAATGTTGGTTTCCATGATAATATCACTGCAGCGTTTCATTAATACGAACACATCCGGCGTAACAACCAGCTGGCGGCCGTCCTCCGGCACATCTGCATTATCCAGGGCGTTTCCTGCCTTCAGGATCTCCGTATAGATGTTTTCAGCGGTCAGGGCTACCGGATCCGGTTTATAGCCCGCTCCGGTGGTCATGACACTATATACATAAGTGTCTACTTCCGGAATAACTACTTGTCTCTGTTGTCTGGCAAGGGCAGAGGCTCCATTTAATACGTTGCCTGTTTCGTCCTTATCCAGCTTATCAATAGCAAATGTAAAGGAACGATCCTTCTTCAATGTAAACTCTTCTGTAGTCGCGTCCAGATCCTTAATTGTGCCATATCTGGAACCGGTAAAGCCAGATGCTGGATTACGGCTGTAGTCCTGCATTGCAGAAGTTGTAACTTTATACACCTTTACCGTATGGGCACCAGTCCAATCAAAATCCTGATTGGTCAGCAAGGATTTCTTACTTTCCTTTGTGAAGATCTCGTCAACATACGGCAGATACCTTGTAACTAAATTAATTGCCATACTTTCATACCTCTCAATAATTCAGGCCCATGGCAACGCGCACAGGATCGCTACTTGCTGGCTGATCGGGTCCTTTGGCTGTACCTAACTGGACGAAGCCCGTCTCCTGCTCCACTTCTTTCTTGCTGTTGCCATAGATCTGCTGTAACTTATCTAACTTTGCTTTTAAATCATTTTCATCCGTACAGGTGATCACATCCGCCAGATCAGCGCTCATGCCGCGGGTACTAAGCTGTTCTCTAATCAACAGGCGCATTTCCCGTGCCTGCAGATCTGCAAACTTCTTATCATACTCTGCCTTGACCTCTTTCGCTGCCTGATCTTTCATTCTGCCTAACCGGGACTGAATAAAGCTATTCACTTCTTCCTGAGTAAAACGCTTATCATTATTGCCGGTTGTACCCTGTACACCTTCCTGCCCCACATTAGCCGCCTGGGTGCTTTCATTGGTTGCGTTTGTATTATCTTCCATGCTACTTGCCTTTCTCCGTTTTACGCCCGGTCGGCTCTTTAATTGGGCAGCTTTACCCCGCCGCCCATAGAGGGAAAGGAGATTAAGAAAAAAAAACATACCAGCACCAAACTACTGGATGATCATAGCAAACAAAAAGCACGTGAACAGGTAAAGGCATTTCTGCCCTGTCCTATTCCCGCGCCTATCTTTCAAAGGCTTCCCTGCAGCTATGCAATCTGCAGAGGGTACTTTGCAATATTCTGTTTGCCTATGCTTATTATACCAGATTCATAGGGGGTATGCAATGGATTTTCCAGTATTTACAAGGGTTTGCGCCGGTTTTCTGGGGCGTAAGCGTAAAATAAAACAGGGGTCAGGTCTGCGTTTTATGCACATCTGAGCCCCTGTTATTTGCGACGTCGCAATTATTCCATTATGATATAAGCCTTTAAGAAATGCCCTTTCTGATCCCTGGAAGCCTTCCATCTCTTCACATATGGCTTAAGCCTTTCCAGGACCTTCCGCAGCTCTTCCGGCCGCTCATACGAAACTTTGATCTTTATCATGCTACTCCTTTCCTTCTGATCCGGGCAGTTGGTAAGGCTGCCAGATCAGTTATTATTGTAATAAAGGTGCCACACTATCGCAGTGGCCAGCGGCTAAGTCTAAACTATATCTTTTGAAAATCTATGTAAGGGCCGTTCTATTCTGTTTTCTTTCTGCTGCGGATCTCTGCCACCTGATCCAGGACACACATAAGCCCTTGCAACTTTGAACAGTCCGACCATGACCGGAGTTTTTCCCGCTCTTTGATGTCCAGGGCCAAATAATTAGCAATAAACTCTATGACCTGATCCAGTGAAGAGCAGTCTTCATTAAGTACAATCGTGTCTGCTTTTGGAGAATATATCAGGCAGATAAAACCGTGATCCGGTAACAATTCGCTTTCAGCTGCTACGATCCTGTATTGTAAATTTAATATTTTCATGTCTTTTCCTTTCTGCCGGTCCGTGTTAATATGTTCATGTGAGTTTTTACGGCTCCGGCTGTAGTTGCCCTGTAGGGTGTTGGCGCATCTTACAGGACCCCTTTTCTTTTAGTAGTTATCTCCGATCATAGAGGTGTTTACGTCAATTTCACTCAGGAAATACGCCTTAAGCATCTCTACGGCCTGGTCTCTGGTGAAACCTTCCTCTACTGCAATGTCGATCAGATCACACTGGAAGGTCAACCAGTCCCGGAACGTCTTCTTTACATCTAACTGTGCTCTGCCATATGTCATTATTCTTTTTCCTCCTCTTTCTAAATGTCATTTTTCATATACCTATAGGAAACTTGGCTGAGTAAAGCGCAAATCCTTTATTCATGCGGCCTCTGCTTACTCCGCCAGGTGGCCGAGTAAATAAACCTTACTCGTTTACTCCGCCAAGGTGGCCGAGTAAAGATAAACCCTTATAAATACTATATTTTTTATTTTACTCCGCCAAGTTTTCACTCCGTGCCAGACAACTTACAATAATATTTTTTACTTGGCCCATACCCCTCATTAAAATACGTTAACCTGCCGTCCTTTTTTAGGTCTGCCTTGGCTCTCTGTAAGGTTCTATCACTTACCCCCATAGCTTTCATAGCTTCGTCAAGATCTGACGTCTCTTTGGCTCCGTCTTTCAGATACTCCAATATAAACTCCTTGGCTGTATCTCTGGCCGGTGCCTGGTATGTAGCCGCCTGTGTGGCCGTCACAAAGTCCTTGTCTTTCCTATCGGTGTAACCTTCAAATTCTACCTTTCCAGTATCCAACCGGAACAATACCGTCTGAGATAAAGGCGCATCATTGCACTTTTCCTGTGAGACATACCGCAACACATTATCACCTGCCTCACCAGCAATCAACACACTACGGGCAACATCCCATATATCTGAGCTGTCAGCTATTCGCTTGCGGCCCCATACTCCCATTTGCTTGTTGGTATGTACGATTATAAGAAATGTTACATTGTATTTCTCACCCAAACTAACTAATGGATTTAAACATGCTCTCATAGCGTTACGCTGTCCCATTTGAACGTCTGGCGGTATAAAACTTTGTATAGGGTCGAATATAGCCAACGTTGGCTTATATGTCTCAATGATTTCTTCCAGCAGAGGCGCATTAAACTTTATCTCCGAAAACCTTGAGTCTGTAAGATCCAAATAAGATACATTGCCAAGTTTTCCCCCGGCTCTGCGGATCCTGCCTCTCAATGTATACTCTGCTGAGTCTTCGGAAGAAAAGAACAGCACTTTCCCTGGTTCTACCTGGTCCAGAAAAGGATTATCTTGATCCAAGAAACACGGCTGGCCGCTGCTTACAGCTGCAGCTATTGCACACCATATAGTTGTCTTACCGGCCCCACCGTCACCGGCCAGGACCGTTATTTTCCTTTTGGGGATATAGCCTGATATCAACCATTCAGGGGTCTTTTCTTCTGTCTCTTCCAGGTTCATAAGACTGATCGGTTCTGTATTATGTTCTGGCGGCTGGTTGTTCCAGTTTTTGCGCTTTGAATAATCTCTTGTTGGAGCTTCTCCCTTGATCTCAGCCTCTGCCTGTCTCCTGGCCGTTGCTATGATCTGCTCTGTAAGATCTCCAACATTCTTTTCCTGATCCGTATCTCATCACTCTCCCTTTTCTCTTCTTTCTTCTGTATCTGTTCCGCATACCACTTCCCCGCCTCCTTCATTTCTGC
>CAVIPV010000151.1:0-6340 GCA_963644495.1 Prevotella sp.
TCCTGTATTTATCACAGGGAACCGCTATCTTTAAGCGATCTGCCAGGATACATTTTAAATCAGATCCGCAAGCACGAACAGCAGCTGGATGTAACAGAGTACCGGATCTTGTCCCTGATCGCCGCTAATCCGCGGAGCGGACGCTCTTTCCTGTGCAGTAAGTTAGAAGAAGAAGGGATCAGGCTGTCAGAAGCCAATATCCGCACCAGCCTGCAGCGGCTGGCAAATGCCGGATATATCAAGGTCCACAGGACCCGGGGCGGTTGTGAGATCACAGAGCTTGGGGCTTTGGTGAATACGCAGTAGCGTCGTCTAAGCTGGGCGGCTCTGGATGGGATTCACACCAGATGTCGTACCAGAAAAGGCACGCATCCGTCCAGGCGGACCGGGCGGTCTCATATTTCGCTTCCAGAGCGGAAATTTCCCGGTCTGTCTGGTCTTTTGCTTCTTTCTTATCATCGCCACAGGACTGCACATTTTCTGCATCTGACCATTCTCCCCAGTGTTCCAGCTCCCATTCTTCTCTTTTTCCAGTTTTTTCCAAGATCTGCTGCCAGATCGCCTCTGCCTGTTCTGCCGCATTTTCCATGGCTTCTGCAGCCAGCCGCAGTCGCCACTGGTCATAGGCTTCTTCCTCTGGTATCTCCCGCAGCCTGTGCCTTTCTGCCCTTGGCACTGCTTTTAAGCCTTCAATCAGCGCCTGTTCCTCTGCTTTGATGCGGGCTGCCGGTGACTCCCCAAAAGCTTCTTTTTCTTTCCGTTCCAGATAATGCTCATATCCAAATGGATAATAGAAAGCGGCATTATCTTCAAAAATAAGTACAGATTTCGCCACCTGGCGGATAAAATACCGGTCATGGGATACAAAAAGAATGGTTCCTTCATATGCCTGGAACGCCGACTCCAATGTTTCTTTTGCCTGGATGTCCATATGGTTAGTTGGCTCGTCTAAGATCAGGAAATTCGGACGGCTCTGGAGCAGTTCCGCCAGCACCAGTCTTGCTTTTTCGCCTCCGGACAGGTCATCCACCCCCTTGGCTGCATCTTTTCCTTTAAAGAGATAAGCCCCTAAAATAGTCCGCACTTCTTTGTCCGTCAGGGACGGAAACAGATCTGAAAAATGTTCTACCACTGTTTTTTCCGACTGGATCGCTGCTGAATACTGGTCAAAATAGCCTATGGTAATGTTGTTTCCCAGTGTACAGTCACCTGCTACAGCAGGTAAAAATCCGGCTACAGTCTTTAAAAAAGTGGTCTTGCCGGAACCATTTACCCCTAAAAGACCGGTCTTCTGTCCTTTTCGGATGCGCAGGCTTAGTTCTAACAATGGGTGTTTATCATAACCGATCTTTAAATGTTCTGCTTCAAAGACCCATTTGCTTCCTGGGATCAGCGGCGTAATGGTCCCTGTAAAAATATGGGCCATATCTTCTTTCGGCTTTTCCACCGGATGCATCCGCTCCAATATCTTTTTTCTGGAACGGGCAAAAGCGGCCTTGGAAGGCTTATTTTTAAACCGTTTGATCAGCTCTTCCTGGCGCTCTATCTCTTCCTGCTGGCGCAGGTATGCCTTCATCTGGATCTCATAGTTTTTGCGCTTCTGCTCCCGGTAATTGGTATAATTTCCCGGATACCGGGTTAGCTTTCCCTGTTCCAGCTCATAAACGATGTCCGCAGTCCGGTCCATAAAAAAGCGGTCGTGGCTGACCATGACCACAGCCCCCGGATACTGGTTTAAATAACATTCCAGCCAGCAGGCCGTTTCCATATCCAGGTGATTAGTCGGCTCATCCAACAGTAAAATATCCGGCTTTTTAAGCAGCAGCCAGATCAGGGCGATCTTTGTCTTCTGGCCGCCGGAGAAAGCTGCTATAGACCGTTTTTTATCTTCCTTCTGAAAGCCGAGTCCTGTAAAAAGGGTGTCATATTCCCGCTCATATTCAAAACGTTCTCTGTCAAAAGGCCCTTTTGCCGGGCAGTTTAACATCATTATCTCTTCTACGGTCCGTTCTTCTCCCACAAAAGCCTGCTGGCCTAACATTTCCACAGTCAGCTGCCTGGAGGCCAAAATTCCCGGTCCCTGACGCCTGTCATCCCGGTCCAGCCCCAGTTCTCCGGCCATCAGGCGCAAAAGCGTGGTCTTTCCCGCTCCATTTCTTCCAACTACTGCGATTTTCTGGTTTCCCTGTATTTCAAAGTCAATATGGGATAATATCATTTCCCCGCCCAAAGTGACGGTCCCGTCTTTTATCTGGTATTTCATGGCAGTAACCTCATATCTTTGCAAATGATCCATATAATTTACAGCTAGTATAACGGAACAATGTTGCCTGCGCAAGTATCCCATAAAGAATATGCTCCACCCCAAAAGCGTAAAAAATCCCCTTTCCATGGTACGATCACCACAGAAAGGGGACAAATTTTATGCAGACTTATGCAAATGGATTTTCTGTCTTATACAGCATTCCTGCAGGCTGGTTAAAGCCGATCTCTTCTACATCTACGCCGATGTACTTAAATACCTCATACAGGCTCTTGCCGAAGTGACCGAAAGCAACAGCTCCGTGATGCGGGAAGCCCTTCTCGATCAGTACATGACGGTAGAAACGTCCCATCTGAGGGATCGCAAAGATACCGATAGAACCAAAGGAACGGGTTGCCACCGGCAGTACCTCGCCCTGTGCTACATATGCACGCAGGATGTTGTCAGCTGTGCTCTGTAAACGGTAGAATGTAATATCGCCAGGCATGATATCACCTTCCAGGGTTCCCTGTGTAACTTCTTCAGGAAGGGAACGTGCCATAATGAACTGATACTTCATTTCGCAGAATGCCAGCTTCTTGGAAGTGGTGTTTCCGCAGTGGAATCCCATAAAGGTCTCTTTTAAGTCGTAATTAAATTTGCCCTTAATATCCTCATTGTACAAATCTTCCGGTACAGAGTTGTTGATATCCAGAAGGGTTACTGCGTCCTGGCTGATGCAGGTTCCGATAAATTCACTTAATGCGCCGTAAATATCTACTTCGCAGGATACCGGGATGCCGCGGCCGGTGAGACGGCTGTTTACATAACATGGAACAAAGCCAAACTGTGTCTGGAATGCAGGCCAGCATTTTCCTGCAATAGCAACATACTTGCGGTAGCCTCTGTGGTCACGGATCCAGTCTAACAGAGTGATCTCATACTGAGCCAGTTTTGCAAGGATCTCCGGCTTTTTATTGCCTGCTCCCAGCTCTGCTTCCATATCTGCTGCAACTTCAGCAATTCGTGGATCGCCTGCGTGCTTATTAAATGCTTCAAACAGATCCAGCTCAGAGTTTTCTTCAATCTCTACACCCAGATTATACAGCTGCTTGATAGGAGCGTTGCATGCTAAAAAGTTTAACGGTCTTGGTCCGAAGCTGATGATCTTCAGATCAGACAGACCGATGACAGTTCTTGCGATGGGCAGGAAATCATGGATCATATCTGCGCACTCTGCTGCAGTTCCTACCGGGTATTCAGGGATATAAGCCTTAATATTGCGCAGCTGTAAGTTATAGCTTGCATTTAACATACCGCAGTATGCATCGCCTCTTCCGGATACCAGATTGTTTCCGGTCTCTTCTGCTGCTGCAACAAACATTTTCGGTCCCTCAAAGTGCTTTGCAAGTAAGGTTTCAGAAATCTCAGGTCCGAAGTTTCCAAGGTAAACAACCAAGGCATTGCAGCCTTCTTTCTTAATGTCTTCTAAGGCCTGCACCATGTGGATCTCGCTTTCTACGATACAGACTGGACATTCATAAATATCTTCTGCATTATATTTTGCCTTGTAAGCGTCTGCCAGGGCTTTTCTGCGGTTTACAGATAATGACTCCGGGAAGCAGTCACGGCTGACTGCAACAATACCGATTTTTACTTTCGGGATATTCTCAAACATGTTCTTTTCCTCCATATTTACAGGACAGTTCCTCGGCCGTCCTTATTCCTATTCTGTATTTGTTATACTTCTGTATTTTCACCTTTCAGACCAATAAAACTTCCCTCTGGAAGTCCGCCCTCTCCATGACCGATGAGCCACTTATTAACAGCAGCTAACAGCTTTTCTTCCCCGCTCTTATTTTCCGGTCTGTGGCTTAACTCCCCGTTGGTTCCCTTTGGAAGGACAACTACACAGCGGAAACCATTGTCAGAAGTCTGGCATGGCGCATAGTGAAGAGTGGTTGCATACACCTCGATCATGGTGCCTGCAGGAACGAAAAATGCCTTTACCTTAGAGGTATCTAAGGTGTAGTCATCTTCTACTTCCTCTTCTTTTGCCAGAAGCAGGACCATATCGCTGACTGCAATATTGATCTCTGAGTCCCTGTGGTACTCTAAGGCGTTTAATTTGCGGTTGTGTCCGTTGCAGTAACCGATCTGGATCGGCATCTGGCCATAAACACCGTCTGCCAGTTCCTCTGCGATCTTTAAATCTTCCAGTTCCTTTACAGAAGCCACATATACCACATCATCCGGGCATGGGGTTTCTTCCATTTTCTGTAAAATTTCTTTTAAGTCATAGCCATTAATGACCTTGCCGTACTTTTTAAATTCCGGCTCCATTACACTTATCTGCTTGATCATGATAATTCTGCCAGCTCCTTATAATCATTTTTCAGGCTTGTATACAATTTCTGATACAGTCTGTGATATTTTTCATAAACAGCCACTTCTTCTGCCTTTGGCTCTGTGCTGTCCCTGGGTGTGATCAGCCGGTCACATGCCTTTTCCACGCTTTCATACATACCGCAGGCAACACCTGCTAAAATGGCAACTCCCAGTGCCGGACCTTCATCCTGTACCACCCGCTCTACAGAGCAGTTATAAAGATCTGCCAGCATCTGGCGCCATACCGGGCTCTTTCCGCCGCCTCCGCAGGCTTTCATACAATCTACCTGGATACCCATTTCCTGAAGGATCTCATTGCAGTCGCAAAGAGAATAAGCAACGCCTTCCATTACAGCACGCAGCAGATGCTTTCTTGTGTGGATCGCAGATAATCCGAAAAATACGCCTCTGCAGTCCGGATCCAGATGAGGAGTTCTTTCTCCCATTAAATAAGGAAGATACAGCAGGCGGTCACTTCCCGGTGCTATGGATGCTACATCTTTATTGATCTGGTCATATACATCCACGCCTTTGGCCTCTGCCTCTTTTACATAATCCTGGCAGAACTGGTCTTTAAACCACTTTAAAGAAAGTCCCGCAGCCTGGGTCACACCCATCATATGCCATGCCCCTGGTACTGCACAGCAGCAGGTATGGATCCTTCCCTTTGGATCAATAGCAGGCTTGCCGGTATGTGCAAATACAACACCGGAAGTACCAATGGTGGTAAAGGCAGTTCCGTCTTTTACAACTCCGGTTCCCACTGCGGCAGCAGCATTGTCACCGGCACCGCCTGCTACAATACAGTTTTCGGAAAGTCCTAACTCCTGTGCCACCTGTGGAAGCAGTGTTCCGGTTGCTTCACTGGACTCATATACCTTTCCTAAAAGGTTCTTATCGATCTTTAATGCTTCCAGCACTTCATCTGACCAGCAGCGGCCCGGAACGTCTAACAGCTGCATGCCGCTTGCGTCAGAAACTTCCGTTGCAAATACACCGGTAAGTATGTAGCGGATGTAATCCTTTGGAAGTAAAATGTGACGGCAGCGGTTATAATTTTCCGGCTCATTTTTCCGTACCCAGAGGATCTTTGCCGCAGTCCAGCCTGTCAGTGGCGGATTGGCTGTAATACGGATCCACTCTTTTCTCGGCATGATCTTTAGCATGTCCTCTACTTCTGCGCCTGTTCTCTGGTCGCACCAGATAATAGAAGGGCGGATCACTTTTCCAGCCTCATCTAACATGACCAGACCATGCATCTGCCCGGAAATGCCGATTCCTTTTACCTCGTCTTTATCTGCCCCTGATTTAGAGACCACTTCTTTTATAGTCTTAAGAACTGCAGCCGCCCAGTCTTCCGGTTTCTGCTCTGCCCAGCCATTTTCCGGCTGATACAGCGGATATTCCTGTGAAGCAGAAGCGATCACATTTCCCTTTTCATCAAACAAAACCGTCTTCGTTGCGGAAGTTCCCACATCGATCCCCAAAAGATAGTTCATATTCCCCCATCCTCCTTCTTTCAGACAGCTACGCTGTCAACTATGTTCTGAAATGATTATAACTTATCCCAAAGTGTCATTCCAGAGCAGTTCTTATCCTGATCATAGCACTTTTTTATCCTTTTCTGTTTTCCTGATATATGATAGAATTGCGAGTGTGCAAAGCACGTAGCAATTCGGTATCAGAGGGGTCAAAATACCTTTTGACCCC
>CAVIPV010000152.1:0-6252 GCA_963644495.1 Prevotella sp.
GAAAAACGGAAGGCGGGGGTAATATTCCTCTGTATCGGTACGGACCGCTCAACCGGAGACAGTCTGGGGCCGCTGATCGGGCATAAACTGCGAAAATGCAGGCTGAAAAAGGCGGCAGTGATTGGAACATTAGATAAGCCGGTCCACGCCATGAACCTGGAACTTTATGCGGCTTATATTCGTACTCATTTTCCAGATCATGTGATCGTAGCTATTGACGCATCTGTGGGAAGCCCGGATCATGTTGGATTTGCAACATTAGGAAAAGGCGCTCTGCAGCCGGGGCTGGGCGTTTCCAAGGAACTGGGAGAAGTAGGCGACATTTCCATTACCGGGATCGTAGGCGGAGCCGGAAATCATGATCCCGTAATGCTGCAAAGCGTGCGGCTTTCCATGGTAATGAAAATGGCGGACTGCATCTGTGAAAGCATTGCCCTTGTCGAACGATTTTGGGAGAACACCGCCGTAATATGACAAAAATCTTACACCCCTTTTGCTATCCTTGTATGAGAACATATAAGAACAGCAGAAGGGGTGTTAAATATGGGCGAATTATATGAGCTTTATCCCAAACTGCCGAAAAATATCCGGCAGATCGGGGAACGTGATACAGTGTTGCGGCTTTATGTGGAAGATTATGTAAATACATATTTAAAGCGGTTAAAACCGGGAAATGGGCAGAACCTGCGGGTGGGACTGCTCCTTGGCAACCGTGAGATCCATGAGGACATGCCTTATGTGTTTGTGGACGGTGCCATGGAAATGGAACTTCTGCCCCAGGATGGGGAAAAAGTGGTGTTTACAGAGGAAGCCTGGAAAAAGGCATACCAGCAGGTAGAGACTATGTTTCCAAGGAGAACGGTTCAGGGCTGGTTTTTGTGCGCCGGGGAAGGCATTACCTTAAGCCCTTTAAATTACTGGCGGCAGCACAGCCAGTATTTTACAGGGAAAAACCAGCTGATGTATTTAAACAGCGGTCTGGACGGGGAAGAAGCGGTATATATTACCTCTTCAGACGGCTTTTACCAGCTGCGTGGCTACAGCATTTATTATGAGCGGAACCAGCTGATGCAGGATTATATGATCGCCAGAAAGGATATCCTTCGGGAAGAAAGCAAGACCGATGACCGGGCGATCCGGGATTTCCGCAAAAAAATGGACGAGCATAAAACAGAGGCTGTGCAGCATAGAAGTACGGTAAATGTGCTTTCCGGCCTTTGCAGCGTACTGGCAGTAATGGTCCTGGCAGGAGGAGTTGCCATGTTCAATAATTATAAAAAGCTTCATGAAATGGAGCAGGTGGTGGCTTCTGTAGACCCAGGGGCTGTGATCCGGGAAGCAAGAGGCGGCGTATACCCAAGTGAAGGAAGGTCGGAGAGCCGGGAATCCACTATGGAAGTACTGCCTGAGACTATGGTGCCGGGTAGTGGGATGTCCGGGGCAGATACAGACACTTTAGAGAGAAGAAATGACAGTACGGATACATCTCAGTCTGAACAGACGCAGCAGTCTTTGGAAACTGCTCAGGGGTCTGCACCAGAAACAACGGCAGGCGTATCTGCAGAAACAACCGCCGCTTCTGCGGAACCTGCCAATTCCACCCCATCCTACAAAGTATACGTAGTAGGTGAAGGGGAAACACTCTACGGTATCTGCTTTAAAGAATACAATAACATCCGGAAATTAGAGGAGATCTGCCGCATTAATTCCCTGACAGATGAAAACAGTATTTATGCAGGCCAGAAGCTTCTGCTCCCCTGAAAATTCATGGAAATGTTCCCGAAAGTCAGACTTGTCGGAGCTATTTATAAGGATTAGTTGTCGATTTTTCCTGTGAAATGTTGTATACTTAAGCGAGTATAAGCAAATGTATGATACGACTGCTATAAAAGAACATTTCACAGGAGATAAGGATGGATAATTCCAGTTTAATGAACCGTGAAAATAAAAAAAGGCAGCTGCGGCGCCAGATCGTTCCTCCTATGTACCAGAATGAAGAGGAAAGCGAACAGGCGATCCGGGATGCCCATAAAAAGACAGTCAGGAAGCGCCTGACGATCTTTATTATAGTGGCAGTGCTCTTAGGCGGCGCTGCTTTTGGTATTTATTATTATGACCGTTATCATTCTTTTTATGACTATCAGGTGGTCTGGGAAAAGAACCTGACAGAGGAGAACCAGGAAGCGGCTGTAAAAGGAGAAGGAAGCTTCTGCGGCTATGTGGCTTTTGGGGATGGTGTGATCAAATACACCAAGGACGGAGCTTCCTACATAGATGGCAGAGGAAAAGCCATCTGGATGCAGAGCTATGAGATGAAATCTCCTTTTGTCACTGTAAACGGTGATTTTGCAGCTATTGGGGACAAGCAGGGAAATTCCATTTATATCTGTGACCGCAGCGGCTGTCAGGGACAGGCGACGACTACATTGCCTATCCTTTCCTTATCCGTATCTTCCAAAGGCGTAGTTGCCTCTGTACAGGAAGATTCACGGGCAAGTTACATTTATCTGTATAAAAAAGACGGAAGCGCTTTGGATATTTATGTAAAATCCCTTCTTTCCGGTGATGGTTATCCGGTGGACGTAAGTCTTTCACCAGGCGGCACCCAGTGGATCACTTCGTTTATGTATCTGGAGCAGGGAATGATCAAAAATAAGATTGTTTTTTATAACTTTGGTCTTGGAAAAAATGATCCCAAGCGAGTGGTTGGCATTTTCCTTCCAGAGGATCTAAGTGATGCTATGGCAGGAAGAGTCCGTTTTATGGATGAAAGCCACGCAGTGATCTTTACAGATAAGGGACTGCAGTTTTTCTCTACCCGTGTGGAAACTTCTCCAGAATCCACAAACCAGATACTGTTAGATGAAAATATCCGAAGCATCAGCTACACCGACCAGTATGCCGGCGTTGTAACAGACAATGGAGACGGCGCAGATCCATATAGTCTGCACATCTACAAACCAGATGGAAGCACGGTGTTTGAGACCACTTTCAGCTATCAGTACACCGGTTTTGATATAGATGAGGATCTGGTGATCCTGTATAATGATAATTCCTGTTGTATTTACAACATGACGGGAACACAGAAGTTTACCGGAACCTTTGATTTTACAGTAAGTAAAGTGCTGGCCGGCCGTTTACCGGGAACCATTCTTGTAATGGGAACCCAGAAAATGGAAGAAATACGGCTGAAGTAAGGGATACAACAATAAACCAGGAAAGCGAGGATATATACCATGGGGATGAAATGCATCGGTGTTGATATAGGAGGAACCAGCGTAAAGATCGGTCTTTTTGAGACTACAGGAGAACTTCTGGCAAAGTGGGAAGTGAAGACCCGTAAAGAAGACGGCGGCGTGAACATTCTTCCGGATGTGGCTGCTTCTATCCGCCAGAAACTGGATGAAATGGGACTGGATCTGAAAAAAGATATTGCAGGTGCCGGAATGGGCGTTCCAGGGCCGGTTATGCCGGATGGATATGTAGAAGTATGTGTAAATCTTGGCTGGCGCGATCTGAACCCGCAGGAAGAGTTAAGCAGCCTGCTAGACGGCATTCCTGTAAAGAGCGGAAACGATGCCAATGTGGCAGCTCTTGGCGAAATGTGGCAGGGCGGCGGTAAAGGATACTCTGACCTTGTTATGGTCACATTAGGGACCGGCGTTGGAGGCGGTGTGATCTTGGATGAAAGAATCGTTGCAGGAAAACATGGCCTTGGCGGCGAGATCGGCCATATCCATGTGCGGGATGATGAGTGGGAACACTGCAACTGCGGCGGTGTAGGCTGCTTAGAGCAGGTAAGTTCCGCTACTGGTATTGCCAGAGAAGCCAGAAGGACCATGGCAAAGTCTGATAAACCATCAGCTCTTCGTAAATTTGGGGATAATGTAGATGCAAAGGATGTGCTGGATGCTGCAAAAGCAGGAGATGAGATGGCATTAGAGGTAATGAAGACCGTCAGTCATTATCTGGGACTTGCGCTGGCACAGGTAGCTCTTACCGTAGATCCGGAGATCTTTGTTATCGGCGGCGGCGTATCCAAAGCCGGACAGTTCCTTATCGATATGGTGCAGAAAGATTACGATTACTTTACCCCGATCTCCAAAAACAAAGGAAAACTGGGACTGGCAACACTGGGAAATGACGCCGGCATCTATGGGGCAGCAAGACTGGTGCTGTAGGAAATAGAGTACGTTTCTGCCTGTTTGTGGAAAGAGGGATCGAGGATCGCTACAAAAAGATCGTTGCGAAAAAAATGAGATAAAAGAAACCCCGTCGGTTGAGGTTTTAATCTTCAACCGGCGGGGTTTGCTGTTGTTATGTATACAGGAAATGCACCAGCAGCGCATTTTCAGATATTACTGGATCCACACTCCATCGGCATTTACATTGTAGCCATCCGGGGTAGTGCAGCTTACATACAGAGCGCCGTCAGGAGCCAGGCAGTAGTCTAAACCGCCTGCTTTGATCCAGCCGGTAGCCATGTAGCCTTCAGCATCGAAATAGTACCATTTTCCGCCTACATCTTTCCACTGGGATGCCGGATAGGAACCATCGGCATTCTGCCACCACCAGCGGACACCGTCAGCGGCTTTCTGCCAGCCTTCAGAAACAGTATTATTGCCATTATTGGAAGCAGAGCCGGGAGTCCATGAATTAGAGGTTATCCATTTGCTTTTTGCGTTGTTGCTGGATTTTACGGAACGTACTTTGAAGGTATAGCTGGAGCCTGCAGTTACCCAGCTGGAGAAATCATAGCTGGTTCCATATACGGAAACAGTAGAAGCGGAGCCGTCCGGAGGTGTTACCAGGTTGCCGTCCTTATATAACTGTACCTGGAAATATTTTGCAGAAGAAACATCACCCCAGGTTGCTTTTCCCTCGGAAGTGGTATCCCATGCTGCATTACTTGGTGCAGGGGCATCACTCATATCGGCATCTTTATCAAATACCAGGCGGATACGCAGTGCAATGGTAGCACCGCCATCTTTCTTACTTGCGCTGACATACTCTACTTTATCATAACGGGACTTAATGGAGCTTGCAAGGGTCAGCTTAAAGCTGCTGGAACTGGTTCCGGAAAAGGTATATTCATCTTCGTCCTCCAGTCCAATGAGGATCTCAGCTTCCGGTGGATTGGACTTGCTCCAGTCGTCACCTTCGTCATTGGTCACTTCTACAGAGTCAATGTAGTAATAACCGGTGTTGTCACCTGTAGCAGTTGCTTCTACTTCGCCGCCGCTGCTTCCTGAACGGATATCAGTGTCAATGGTCAGGTTGATCTTTCCTACTTTCTTTTTGCTTGCCGCAAAGGCACAAGGTGCTATGCAGGAAGAAACAAGAAGAGCAGAAAGGAGAAGTGCAGTTGCTTTTTTTAAACGGATCATGTTCATCGTCCTTTCTTTTGCAGAATTGTCAGTAGACAATTCTGGCATTATTAGATACTTCTAACTATAACATAATTGTGTCCCTTTTTAAAGCAAAGAACCTTACGATATCTTTACAAAGAGGTAGAACTTGGAAGTGAGAAAATAAATTCGGTTCCCACGCCTTCTGTACTGATTACATCAATATTTTCACCATGTGCCTGGATGATCTCTTTTACAATAGAAAGGCCAAGGCCGGTGCCCCGCTTATCTTTACCTCTGGAAAGGTCGGTTTTGTAAAAACGGTCCCAGATCTTTTTAATGCTGTCTCTGGGGATGCCGATACCGGTATCTTTTACGGAGACGAAGATCTTTTCGTATTTGCTGGATGCCTGGATATAGATCACGGAGTCGTCATGACTGAATTTGATAGCGTTATCGATCAGGTTATAAAGAACCTGCTGGATCTTCCCCATGTCTGCGTAGACCATTTGGATATTATCGGAAAATGTAAGGTCGAAGCGGATATGTCTGGAGTCGCAGGTGCCTTCAAAGGAAGCGGCTGTGTCCTTGATCACCCGGTTGATGTCAAAATTGGTCCTGGACAAGAAGCCTTTGGCATCTAAGGAGTTCAGTGTCAGCATGCTTTCCGTCAGCTTATGAAGGCGTTCTGTCTCAGAAATAACTCTGGATAAGTATTTTTCGTACATTTCCGGCGGAATGGTACCGTCTAAAATGGCTTCCAGATATCCTTTGATAGAGGTCAGCGGTGAGCGAAAATCATGGGAGACATTGGCAATGAAATTGCGCTGGTATTCTTCCATTTTGTTCAGTTCATCGGACATATAGTTTAAGGTATTGGAAAGATAACCCATTTCATCATGGG
>CAVIPV010000153.1:0-6176 GCA_963644495.1 Prevotella sp.
CTCTATAGACTGATCAAATGCATTTTCCTCATAACACATTTTTTCCTGTCCACGGCCCACCGCTCCGCCTTTTCTGGCATCCATCTTCGGGTCAGTGTAGCGGTCAAACCACTCTTCCATTTCGGCCTTTAGACTCTGGATCTGCTCTTCCCAGTCCGGGTTGCCATAAAGATTGTTTTCCTCATCCGGATCCGTGGAAAGGTCATAGAATTCGCAGGGGCCGTCTCCATAACGGTGGATGTATTTCAACTTGCCCTTCTTGATCATACGGGTCTTGCTGTATTCATCAAAGACTACGATGCGGTCTTCATATTCCGCAGTGGGGTGATTGATCTGCTCCAGCAGACTCTTTCCAGGCTGTCTCGGCTCCAATTCATATTCGCAGCCGGCCAGGGAAAGAATGGTCGGGAAAATGTCATACTGTCCCGCCATAGCAGAGCAGGTGCTTCCCGGTGCCTCACAGCCAGGTACTTTGATGATGAATGGAACTTTTACAGAAGAATCGTACATATTTGGCGGATAGGTTCCGTTTCCTTTACCCCAGATGCCATGCTGTCCTAAGTTCATGCCGTTGTCAGAAGCAAAGATGATCACCGTATCGTCCTCCAGGCCATGGTCCTCTACCCAGTCCATGATCTTTCCTACGCCCGCATCCATGGCAGAAATCGCTGCATAGTAACCGGTCAGGTATTCCCTTCTCTTCTCCGGTGTATCCCCAATGGGACAGGTATTTGCCTGCCACGGGTGGACCGGCAGATCCGGTGTATCCTTAAATTCGCAGTCCTTGTAAAGATCCCTGAACTCCTTTGGATGCTCATTTTCCTCCCATGGGCTGTGTGGCGCTGTATAGTGGACACTTAAGTAAAATGGTGCGCCCTCGCCGGACATTTTATCCAGGTACTCAAGAGCATGGTTGGTAATGGTATCGGTGATATATTCATGGGAAATGGAAAGAACTCCATTTTCAAAAATATCTGCATCATAATAATGGCAGCCGCCTCTTCCAACAGTGAAATAATATTCAAAGCCTTTTTTCTTGTTGATATTATCGCCCATGTGCCATTTTCCGCTTAATGCACAGTGGTAACCATTTTCAGCCAGATACTCCATATAGGTCTTGTGGCCCTTTAAGTAATCAATGGCCTTGTCCTCCATGTCAAAGCCGTCCATGACAGCCATATGAGGATACTTCCAGGCATCCAGATTGCCCTTTTTCACCCAGTCCTGGATACCATGACAGGACGGGATCTTTCCGGTTACAATGCTGGCTCTGGCCGGTGAGCACACCGGAGAGGTGCAGTAAAACTCATCAAAGGTGGTTCCCTGGGCTGCCAAACGTGTTAAATTCGGGGTCTTGATATCATGGTTTGTCTCAGATTCTACTGCCCATGCCCCCTGATCATCTGTAATGATAAATATAATGTTAGGTTTCTTTTTCATGATCGTTTCTTTATCCTTTCACACCGCCCGCTGTCAGTCCGCCGATATAATACTTCTGCGCTGCCAGGAAAATGGCAAAGATAGGTAAAATGGAGATAACGCTGGCAGCCATGATCAGGCTGTATTTTAATCCCGTTTCATCCATGAAGTTTACCAGTCCCAGGTTAATGGTGTAGAGATTTTTATTATTGATGAAGATAAGTGCATTATCGTAATCATTCCAGCTCCATGTAAAGAACAGGATGACCAGTGTTACCAGCGCCGGTTTGCAAAGAGGCGCTATGATCTGGAAACAGATGCGCATATCTCCCGCGCCGTCAATGCGGGCTGCCTCAGAAAGCTCCTCCGGTATCTGCAGCATGTACTGGCGCACCATAAATACGCCGTAAATGGAAAATGCAGCCGGAAGGATCAGTGCCCAATGGGTATTGTAAATGCCCATTTCCTTAAACATCAGCATTTTAGGCACCATTAAAAGCTGATGGGGGATCATCATGGTCGCCAGATAAAGAAGGAAGATCTTATCCCTTCCCGGAAACTTTATCTTGGAGAAGCCATATCCCGCAAGGATGGAGGTTGTCACCGCAAACACAACGGAAAGCAGCGTTACCTTCGCTGAATTTAAAAACATTAAGGAATAGCTGTATTTACCGAACCAGACTTCCTTGAAGTTCTGCAGGTTCAGGTAATTCGGGATCAACCGGAAAGGAACTGCAAATATATCCGCCTCTCTCTTGAAACTGGCGGAAACCATCCAGATAAAGGGAACGATACATAACAGTACCAGTGACCAGAGACAGAGGCTGCATATTATTTTTGCGATTCTTTTATTGTTCTTCATTTCATCATGCCCCCTTACTCTTCGTTACGCTTCTGGATGCGGAACTGCAGCCAGGTAATGAAGAAGATGATCGCTAACAGGACGATTCCCTGAGCAGATGCGAATTCCAGTTTACCAAACTGGAAAGCTGTACGGTAAATGTTATATACCAGCATGGTGGTGGCCGTTCCAGGTCCGCCGTGGGTCATCAGGTTGATCAGTCCGAATACTTTGAAGGAGTTGATCACCGATGTGATAACGATAAAAAAGGTGGTTCCTGAAAGCATGGGGATCGTCACATACCAGATACGGGCAATTCCGTTTGCCCCGTCAATGGCAGCCGCCTCATACAGATCTTTGGACACATTGATCATGCCGGAAAGGAACAGGATGACCGTATAGCCCAGGTTCTGCCAGACGCAAATCATGACGATAGTCGGCAGCGCCCAGTGAAGATCCGAAATAAAAACCGGCGGGTTTGACATTCCCAGTTTTCTTAAGAAATTTAAGATAGGGCCATTGTTGGAAAACAATGCCAGCCAGACTGCGGAGATCGCTACAATGTTTACGATATATGGTAAATACAGTCCCAGCTGTACAAATTTCTTTCCTACTACATATTCATTTAAGAGATAAGCCACGATGAAAGACAGTACAATCAAAATCGCCACATAGCTTACCGTGAACACGATGTTATTGATGAGGGAAGCGCGAAACCACGCATCCCTCCATATTTCAATGTAGTTGGAAAATCCTACGATCTTAATGCCTTTAAATCCTTTGGAGAAGTCCCACTTTGAGATACTTATGATAAAGCTGAAAAGCATGGGAACAGTCCAGAATATAAGCACGCCGATCAGGTTGATGCCGATAAAAGCATAGCCCTTTGCGGCAGTTTTAAGTTTCTTGCGTTTTTGTTTGTCCATAGGTCATCACCTGCACTACTGTTCCTGGGCGATCTTCTCATCCGCTCTCTTCTGGGCATTCTGTAAGGTCTCTTCTACAGACTGGGCGCCTGCAAATACCTTGTCAAATTCCTCGGTCAGAATCGTATTGATTTCTGTTACTGCCGGCATGTTCTTACGTACATAGAAATCGGTTGGTGTCAGATAGATATTTTCAGCACTTTCCATATCAAACAGATCGGACTGGTCTCCGAAGATCAGAGAAGCCACTTTATCTGCATCATATTTTCTACACGCTGGAATTCTTGCGTATGGTGCCACATAATCCATGCCCTCTTCCAGATACCATTTAATAAACTTCATGGCTTCCTGTGGATGCTTGGATTTGGAATTGATGCTTAAGTCATCGCTGTAGGAAGTGGTATAGTTATTTTCCTGATCTGCAGACAGTCTTGGCATTCTTGCAAAACCAACCTTGAAATCATGCGGATAGTTTTCTGTATCCTTTACATTTCTTACAACCCAGTCACCAAATACCATGGCAGCCTTACCGGTTAAGAGCATATTTGCAGGCTCCATTTTCTGGGTGGTTACATCTACGTAGCTTGGCTCAATTCCTTCTTCCACGCGCTGTAAATATTTCTCTGTCAGGTCTTTTACATCTTCTGTATCAATGGCTGCGGATTTTCCGTCTGGAGCGTACATCCAGTCAAGTCCCAGCTTGCTCTCGATCATACGAAGAGCCGGCTGACCTGCATCATATCCCGGGAAGAACCAGCCATAAACCTTATCGTTTCCTTCTCCCTTTGTCAGCTTTCTGGCTGTATCAATGAACTCATCATAGGTCCAGTCATCACTTGGATAAGGAATTCCGGCATCATCAAACATCTGCTGGTTGTAAAGGATGGTGGAGGTGATACGTTTTGCCGGAAGGCTGTAATAATGACCATTGATCTCCTTCTGTTTAATGTTTTCATCATAATCATCTTCCAGGCTGAAGCCGGCGCCTTCAAACAGTTCATCCAGTGGATACATATATCCGTTCTCAATTCTCTTCATTAAAAGAACGTCATTCATATTTAAAAATACATCAATGGAATCATCGGACATCAGTGTCATATCCAGTTTTGTATTTCCTGCATCGTCATTGACGTATCTTGTGTACTCTACCTGGAGATTTGGATCTATCTTATTAAAAGCTTCACATACCTGCTCCGGCCCCATATTCTCTGCAAAAGATCCCCACCAGTGAAGTACGACCGGCTCTGTGGAACTTTCTGCGGATGCATTGCCTTCCCCCTTTGTATCTGCTGTCGTGCCGGAACTGGAACTTCCGCAGCCGGACAGTACAGAAACCACCATCACTGCTGATAACCCCAATGCAACTGTTCTTCTCGTTTTCATAATACCTTCCTCCTTCGGTTTTCTGATTGATGACCTTATTATAGGCCAGTTATTCCTTATATTTGAACGGAGAATAAAAAGGCAAATTGGTATTTTTTTACGCTTGTGGTAATATTTTTTGAAAAATGGTACTTTTTTACGCAATTTTCAAAGATACTTTTTTTTGAACTTTCCCTATTGTATACTTTAAGCATAGGATACCGCTATAAGATCTAAGTAATATAAGGGACAGGGGGAATTTATCATGATAAAACATACTTTTATGAAGCTAAACCTGTCCTGCCGTTTATTCCTTATTATTATCGTCCTATTTCTCGTTCCTTATCTGACCCTATTTTCATGGGCCTACAAAAAAGCTGAAACCATTATCCGGGACAAGGCTCAGTCACTGGAACGGGAAAATCTGAACCAGACAAAAAATGAAATCGAAAGTCTCTGCCTGAACATGATCCAGGCTTCTGATTATCTGATATCCTTAAATAATTACAGCGTCCTTTACCGTGAATCCGCCACAAAGGGATATTCCTATTTAAAATGCTGGCAGGATGCCAATGAGCAGATCCAGAATGTAAATAATTCCCTGTTAAGTTCCAATGCTGACATCAGTGTTTTATCCAATGACCAGCTGCTCTACTCCACACTTCCCCAGCAGAAATTCCGCTTTGAGGATTTTTTTGCGGAGCAGGTAGTTCCATCGGTATATTTTACGAACGCCCACCAGAGTTACCGCCGCTTTGAAAGCGACCAGACTTTCGTTTCCTATATTAGAAAGCTCCCGCCCTTTTCACCGAAAATCTTTTATCTGGTCATCTCCCTTCCTGCCAGCCGCTTTTCCAGCCTGCTAGGAGCCGCTGCAGGGACCATGGAGCTATGGGATGCTTCCGGCTATACTATCTGCGGGATCCATACACCCAAAGACAGTAAAAATTTCCAGGAAGAAATCTCCATTCCTCTTTCAGGCTGGCGTCTGGCAGTCAGTATATCTACGGATTTTCTCTATCGGGATATCTATGAGCTGCGCATATTTACCTTTGTGGTATCCTTAGGATTATTGATGGTATGCCTTGTGGTCACGTTTTTCGCTATCTATTCCCAGCTGCGGCCTCTGTTTAAACTAAAAGAACAGATGCAGCTGGTCACAGCCGGAAACTTAAATGCGGAAATTGCCACCACCGATTCCAAAGATGAGATCAGCAGCTTATCCCGAACATTCAACAACATGGTCACGGAGATTGGCCATCTGATCGAGGAAATACAGATTACCCAGAAACGGGAAAGCGAGCTGCGCTTTGAAATGCTTCTGGCCCAGATCAATCCCCATTTTCTCTTTAATACCCTAAACTCCATCAAGTGGATGTCCGTTATGTCCGGAACAGAACACATCACCAATACCATTACCGCCCTTGGCCGGCTTCTTGAGATCAGTATGAATAAGGTCAACGATGTACTTCCTATTGAAGAAGAGCTGGAAAACATTAAAAGCTATATCAAAATCCAGCAGGTACGCTATCCCGGCCGCTTTGATGTGGCCTACCACATAGAGGAATCCATTTTAAAGGAATATACTTTAAAACTGATCCTGCAGCCCCTGGTGGAAAATTCCATCC
>CAVIPV010000154.1:0-6159 GCA_963644495.1 Prevotella sp.
TCTCGCAATTCTAAAAACATTCGTAATCCGCTCATTTTTCTTCAAAAAATGGCTACTTACTCATGTTTTTGGCGGGTCCCAAGTTCAAAAATTCTCCTGCAAGCAAGCTTGCGTCGAATTTCCGACCTTTTGACCCTGGTATCATTTTATGAACATTGCCATGAAAATCCATGGTTGAGTTACTGTTTTCCCTATTTTCATATTTTAATGCAAAATAACAAAAAAAGCAAGAGAGTTATAAACTCTCCTGCTTAATTTTACTGTCGTTTTTGACAGAGGTCTTTCATTATTTTCACTGATATTCGTTAAAAATTAGTTAATGATAACAGCCTCTGTTTCTTTATCAAAGATATGAACCTTGTCCAGATCCATAGCCAGCTTTACAGTATCGCCAGGTCTTGCAGTGGTACGTGGGTTAACCTTTGCTGTAAAGTTAGCATCCTCGATATCGAAGTACAGAAGTACTTCAGAACCTAACATTTCGTATACACGGATCTCTACCCGGAATGTGCTCTTTGGATTTTCTGCCAGGAATGCTTCTTCATCATGAAGATCTTCTGGACGGATACCAAGAGTAACTACCTTGCCTACATAGCCGGCTTCTTCCAGAGCTTTGCCCTTTGCCTGCGGAAGTGTTAATGTATGTCCGCCAAATGCTAATGTGATATCAGCACCATTCTTAGCTACCTGAGCATCGATCATGTTCATCTGAGGTGCTCCGATGAATCCTGCAACGAACTTGTTGCATGGCTTGTCATACAGATTCTGCGGGCTGTCTACCTGCTGTACTACGCCGTCCTTCATAACGACGATTCTGGTACCCAGTGTCATAGCCTCGGTCTGGTCATGTGTAACGTAGATGATGGTTGTTTCCAGTCTCTGATGTAACTTGGAGATCTCAACACGCATCTGGCCTCTTAACTTTGCATCCAGGTTTGACAGAGGCTCGTCCATCAGGAATACCTTAGGGCTACGGACAATAGCACGTCCCATAGCAACTCGCTGTCTCTGACCACCGGATAAAGCCTTTGGCTTACGGTCTAACAGATGCTCCAGATCCAGGATCTTAGCTGCATCATGTACTTTCTTGTCGATCTCATCCTTTGGAGTCTTTCTTAACTTTAAGCCGAATGCCATGTTGTCATATACAGACATATGTGGATACAGAGCGTAGTTCTGGAATACCATTGCAATATCTCTGTCCTTTGGCTCTACGTCATTCATCAGTTTTCCGTCGATATACAGTTCACCAGAAGAGATATCTTCCAGACCTGCGATCATACGAAGGGTAGTTGACTTTCCACATCCTGAAGGGCCTACAAAGATGATGAATTCCTTGTCAGCGATCTCCAGGTTGAAATCCTTAACTGCCATAAATCCGTTTGGATATTTCTTGGTTACATTCTTCAGTGATAAACTAGCCATTACATTTTCCTCCTGCTAAATAAATGTCCTTCCTCCCCAGTTTTTCATGTTTTCCCGGAAGGATTTGTAACTCTTTTTAACTGTCTCTATCATACAGGAAAGGTAATTTTTATTCCATACTGTAAATCCACAAAATCTAAATTTGTTATTTAGCTAAAATGTATATTCAATTCAAAAAATGCTGTATCTGTCAAAGATTCCCTTGTTTTTTCTCAAAAATTTTGGTTATTATGTTAGCTGGTTTTTATCTTCAATGAAACCCTCCCCAAAAACTTCACGGGCGTCACTGACGATAAAAAATGCCTTCGGATCGTATTCTGATACGATTTCTTTTATTTCTACGATCTCTTTTCTGGAAACAACACAAAAAAGCATGTTTTTTGTCTCATCTGAGTACATTCCCTTTGCAGAAAGACCTGTTACACCTCTTCCCATACGGGTCATAATGGCCTCTGAAATTTTTTTATACTGATCAGAAATAATATAGACCTGCTTGGAAAATTTCATACCTTCAATGAGACCGTCTGCCACTTTTCCCATGCAGAAAATAGCGATCAGTGCATAAAGAGCCGGCCGGATGCCAAATACAGTTGCACCGGCTACCACAATGATACCATCTAACAGCTGCATGATCTGGGCTACAGAATAATGAGGGAATTTTGCCCGGATCAGGGCTGCCAGCATGTCCGTGCCTCCGGTGGTGCAGCCGCCGGCCAGAACAAGACCCGTTCCCACACCTGTGATGATGCCGCCAAAAAGAGCTGACAGCAACAGGTCATCTTCTATATACATTCCATCCGGCAAAATGTAAAATGCCACAGACAGCAGTACCGTTGCATACAGTGTCCTTTTGATAAATTTCCAGCCCATGATCTTAAAACCTGCTAAAAATAAAGGGATGTTCAAAACCGTATTGGTCACCCACAGCGGCAGGTTCCAAAGTTCCTTTCCAATAATAGCAATACCGGAAACGCCTCCTGTTACCATGCTGGCGGGATCAAAAATATTTTTGGTGGCCAGACCAATAAGGACCGTTCCCAAAGTAATGGCTGCATAATCTTTCCATACTTTCTGCATTTTTATGTTTCCTCCTTATCTTATCTAATCTTTCTAACTCGCAAAACACGCTTTGCGAGTTCTGCGAGTTATCGCGGCAGTCGCCAAGGTCTCGTGCAAGCACGGACTTTGGCTCGTTGCTCGCGTAAAATAAAAGACAGCTGTCATAAACACAACTGTCTTTCTGCTACCCATATTTTATCTGCAGGATCCATTCCTGCAAAGGTTTATACCCTTTCTATGGTCTTTTCTGTAATTCTTACTTTTCCTTCTTTTAAAAGACGTCCAACGGCTCTCTTAAATGCATTCTTGCTCATGTTGAACTCTCTTAAGATCGTCTCCGGTCTTGCCTTGTCATTAAAAGGAAGAACTCCGTCAAACTCGTCAATGACCTTTAATACCAGCTCTGCGTCAGATCCCATCTGCAGATAAGAACGTTCCCTTACGCAAAGGTCAAGTTTTCCGTCCTCACGGACTCTCATTACTCTTGCCTTAACAGTATCTCCTTCACGGAACTTTCCATACATCTCTTTTTTAGGGATCAGGCCGTAATATTTATTATCTACTGCAACAAAAGCGCCGATATTTTCATTGATCTCATAGATGGTACCATTTACCCAGTCTTCCGCTTTGTAAGGAGACTCACTGCTCATATGGGAATAGACCTTCATGGTAGCTGCCAGTCTGTGGCTCTTGTCCACATAAAGACATACCAGACATTTCTCCCCTCTTCTTACCGGATGGGTCTGCTCTTTAAATGGAAGGAGCAGATCTTTTTCCAGTCCCATGTCTAAAAAGGCACCGATCTTTGCCACATCCTTTACTTCCAGGATCTCGCACTGTCCTACTTCTAATTTTGGAGTACCGGTAGTTGCGATCAGACGGTCAGAAGAGTCTTTGTAAATAAATACTTTTACCTTATCTCCGATCTTTGCTCCGGCCGGAACCTGCTTCTTTGGTAAGAGAACAGCCGCTTCATCTCCTGCTTTTTCACTTAAATATACACCGAATTCCTTTGTGCGGACGATCTCTAATTCCTGGGTCTTTCCTAATTCTATCATATATTTATACTCCTTTTATCCTTACATGTCCTTTAAAGACACTACGCTTCTTCATATTTAAGCCATACCACTGCCCTGACTTCTCCATTTTCGTCTGTCAGAACAACGGTCCACTCATCTTCCCCTGTGTTTGTCACTCTCGGTATAAGGACTTCCCCTAAAACAGCCGCCTTTTTATAATCAGCCCGAATCCCTTTTACCATTTTTGTACATGGCACTGCTTCCCTTGCAATATCCACATACTGGGCATTATTTACATGGTGGTTTGTATCCAGATGGTGGGCTGCAATGGTAACAGGTGTTCCTTCTTCATATTCTTCTGGAATGGCGATCTTTCTTGGCGCTTTTCCCAAATCAAGAGGCGCTTCTTCCCCGTAGGCTGCCACATCTTCCGGCATCACACGTACCGGCACCATTTTCTCTGTATCACAGAAAAACCATACAGACTCTGCCTTTACCAGGTAATTTCCTTCCTGATCCATGATCACAAAATCACGATATCCGTAGATTCCCTTGGACGCAGTGGCCCACGTTCCTATCTTAATTTTCTCTCCCAGTACCGGATAACGGTCGATCACGATCCGCCAGGAAGACAAAAGCCATGCTCTCTTCTTTTCTTCCAGATGTTCCACTCCCAGACCAATATCCTCTGACTGAAAAGTACTGCAGTCCTGGAGATAATTGATCACTCCAAGCAAACCTAAAGCACCAGTTTCATCCGTCTCACTGTAACGGATCCTGCTGTCAAATGTATACATGCATTTCCTCTGTTTCTTCTTATTAATAAATACGTTATCATAGATAGCCGCTTTTCTCCCCAAGTATAGCACGGGAAAATTTGCTGTGCAACAAAAAAGTCTTTCATTTCCAACTACTTAGAAATCAAAGACTCTCTCTAGCTGGGCTAGAAGGATTCGAACCTTCACAATGACGGAGTCAGAGTCCGTTGCCTTACCATTTGGCGATAGCCCATTATTTGTCTTCGCAGCCTCAATCGCGACTGCGAAGATTATTATACATATAATACCAGTTGAAGTCAAGTGTTTTTTTATTTATTTTTAGCGCAGTGTTTTTTTATTTATTTTTAGTGCAGCTGCTCCATAGGATCTTTTCCAAGGATGCCTGGCTCTGTCATGGTGTATGGATTTAATACGGTATTTAACTGTTCTTCATCCATTAAGCCCTTTTCCAGGATCAGGTCACGTACCTGTCTGCCGGTGCGCAGCGCCTCTTTTGCAATATTGGCTGCTGTCTCATAACCTACATACGGGCAGATTGCAGTGATAACGCCGATACTGTTCTCCACCTGCTTGCGGCAGTGTTCTTCATTTGCGGCAATTCCTACGATACAGTTATCCACCAGTGTATTAACCGCTGATGCCAGTGTTTCAAGAGACTCAAACAGGTTATAGAAAATAATAGGTTCAAAAGCGTTTAATTCCAGCTGTCCTGCCTCTGCTGCCATGGTAATGGTCATATCATTTCCTATAATATTAAAGGCAACCTGGTTTACTACCTCCGGGATGACCGGGTTGATCTTTCCTGGCATAATAGAGGAACCGTTCTGTCTTGCAGGCAGATTGATCTCTCCAAAACCGGTTCTTGGGCCAGAAGACATAAGGCGCAGGTCATTACACATCTTAGACAGGTTCACAGCACAGTTCTTCACAATGCCGGAAACAGAAGCATAGCTATCCAGGTTCTGGGTAGCATCGATCATATCATAGGACTGTACCAGCTCTTCTCCTGTTAAAGTGGACATATTTTTAACTACTCTGTGGAAATACTGTACATCTGCATTTAAACCGGTTCCAATGGCAGTTCCGCCCAGGTTTAAGCAGCGGATTTCTTCTTTTGCATTGTCAAAGCGCTTAATATCCCGGCGGATGGCAGATGCATAGGCATGGAATTCCTGACCTAAACGGATGGGTACTGCATCCTGAAGCTGGGTCCTTCCCATTTTGATCACAGAGTCAAATTCCTTGGACTTATCCATTAATGCAGTTTCCAGGCGTTTTAACTGCTCCTGTGCATTTGAGATCAGCTTTAAAGCTGCCATTTTGCCGCAGGACGGGAATACGTCATTGGTAGACTGACCAAAGTTTACATGGTCATTTGGGTTTACCAGGCTGTAATCCCCTTTTTTGCCTTCTAATATCTCAATAGCACGGTTGGCAATTACCTCATTGGCGTTCATATTTAAAGAAGTTCCTGCACCGCCCTGGATGGGGTCTACAATAAACTGATCATGGAGCTTTCCCTCTATGATCTCATCGCAGGCCTGTGTAATAGCGGATGCACGCTTTTTGTCCAGCTCTCCTACTTCAAAGTTGGTAATAGCTGCTGCTTTTTTGATCTGAGCCACACTGTTGATCAGCTCCGGATGCATTTTTAATCCTGTAATATAGAAGTTTTCATGTGCACGTAATGTCTGTACTCCATAATAAGCATCAACAGGTACTTCCTTTTCTCCAATGGAGTCATGCTCCAGGCGGTATTTTTTCTCTGTCTCACTCATATTCTTTTCCTCCAAGGTCTATTATCTATCAGTATATTCACGGCAGCTGTATCGCTGCGATCTTTTCCTTGACTCTACTATAGATCCAGGCTACAATTT
>CAVIPV010000155.1:0-6143 GCA_963644495.1 Prevotella sp.
GGGGTATTAGCCATGACCTCCTTGGCCGCAGGAAGAGCCGATTTAAAGGCAAGCACCGGTGGACCGGGAGAGACAGCTGCAGTGGATCAGATCCTTACAGTAGCCGGAACCGGTGACTGTAATGCAGACATTTCCTATTATAAGAAGGAAAATGAAAACTGGGAATTAAAGTGGACAGAAAAAGGCTATGTAGGAAGAAATGGTATTACAGACAATAAAAAAGAAGGAGACGGAGCTACTCCTTCCGGTACCTATTCCTTTGACCTGGCGTTTGGTCTTTTAGATGATCCGGGAAGTGTACTGCCTTATCATAAGATCACAGAGGGAGATTTCTGGGTGGATGATCCCGCCAGTCCCCATTACAACCAGCTGGTAAATGATAAGACCACAGCAAAAGACTGGAATTCCGGGGAAAACCTGATCAAAGCTACGCCTTATTATAATTACGCTTTAAATCTGGATTATAATAAAGAAAGAACGCCAGGCGCAGGATCCGCTATTTTCCTTCACTGCTTTATGGCAACCTCTTATAAAGGTTCCTCAGGCTGTATCTGCCTGCCAGAAGAGAGAATGAAAGAACTGATCGGATCTGTAGATGCCGGTACAAGAATTGTGATCGCAAAAGATGCAGAGCATCTGAATTTAAAAGACATTATGAAGTAATAAAAAGGGGCGCCGCTATTGGCACCCTTTAATGTTATATGGTTATACAAGAACGCGCAAATGGCGCGTTTGATAACTTAATTATCAGATTTTTCAGAGCTGTATTTCTTGCAAATAGAAACGACCACTCCGCTTAAAGCCAGTAGTGCCAGGGCATTTGGAATGACCATAAGGCCGTTAAAGAAGTCGGCCAGTGTCCATACCAGATCCACTTTTAACATAGAACCGACAACGATAAATACAGCTACCAGCACAGAATATGGGATCATTCCCTTTTTGCCAAATAAATGTTTTACGTTGATAGAGCCGAAAAAGTGCCAGCCAAGGATGGTGGAAAATGCGAAGAACAGCAGGCATACTGCGATGAAAATATCACCGAAGGAACCAAATACAGTAGAAAACGCATACTGGGTCAGCATGATGCCGTCTTTGCCGCTGCTTAAAGAGTCGGTAGTAAGGATGCTGAATACGGTCAGGTTTAATACAATAAAGGTATCAATAAATACGCTGATCATAGCAGCAAGTCCCTGGCAGTGAGGATTTTTCACAACGGCTCTTGCGTGGGCGTGAGGTGTAGAACCCATACCAGCTTCATTGGAGAAAAGACCTCTGGCAACCCCGTAGCGGATAGCTTCTCTTACTGTTATACCTGCCGCACCGCCTAAAACAGCAGATGGATTAAAGGCACCTAAAAAGATCTGGGCAAATGCAGATGGCAGACGGGTAATGTTGCAGAGGATCACGATCAGGCTTCCTGCAATATACACAAGCGCCATAAACGGAACCAGTTTTTCTACAACTGCAGCCAGCCGGTTGGTGCCGCCAATAAATACGAAAAGGGAAACAACAGCCAGAAGAAGGCCTACTGTAAAAGGCGGAATAGAGATTCCGTGAGGTAAATACCTGGCTGAAAGCAGTACTGATAGAGTTAGACTGTACCATGTTGCCCATAAATCCAAGAGCCAGGATTAAAAAGATGGCAAAAACAACGCCAAGGATCTTGCCCAAAAGTCCTTTAAATGCAGCATGGATGTAATAAACAGGACCGCCTGTCACTTCTCCATGCTTTACGGTTTTATAATTCTGTGCAAGTGTAGCTTCTGCATAAATGGTTGCCATGCCAAAGAAAGCAGACATCCACATCCAGAAGATAGCGCCTGGGCCGCCGCCGATGAGGGCAGTAGCAGCACCGGTCAGGTTTCCGGTACCTACCTGGGCTGCAATAGCAGTTGCAACAGACTGAAAGGAGGTCATTTCTCCTTCTTTTTTCTCATGTTTTTTTCCGATACCGCCGAATACCTGCTTTAAGCCCTGCTTAAATTCGCGGATCTGAACGAATTTCAGACGGAATGTGTAATAGATACCAGTGCCGCACAGTAAAAGGATCAGAATTACATTCCACAAAAAAGTGTTGGCAGAATTGACCATTTTCACAAACATGTCCATAATAATAGTTTCTCCCTTGTATTATGTTCTACATCTGTGGATCGTCTGATTCCGCCCTGTCCTTTTGCCTGAGAGATTGGCAGGAAATATTCCATGTCTTTCCTGCTGTACACCTTCGGCGCTCGTTTCAGATGATGAAAGAGACTCTCCAGAGTAGTATATCGTCACGGCTTTTGCCGCATGGGGAGACTATAGCACATATAAAATGAAAATGCAATAATTAAAAAAGTATAAAAAAGCGTACAAAAAGCTGGAAAAGATATCTATCGGGAGAGTCCCTCTACAATTTTTCCAGCTGCCAGCTTTAAAAACTGAAGTTTTTTCCGGTCCTTTTCCGGCATGTGACAGCTTAATATTTCTACCAGAAGGGCGGTTTCAGAGTCTGTAAAATGCAGTCCCTTTGCATTGGCTTCCTGGCATATCTGCAGGAAGCTGTTCATAAAATGGGACGGGTCCGTGTGAGATATTTTCTCCGCAAATTCCGTTAATAACGTTACTTTTTCAGGGTCCATGGCTGTAAGACGGGGATCCTGTTTCCAGTTATTGTCCATAAAGGCTCCTTTCCGGTAAATGGTTCAGGCAAATGGCAGAAAAACGCCAGGGTCAGTTCATAGCCTGCAAAGCGGAGATGACCATTTGCAGAGTTTCAAAACGTGCCTGCTGTCCAGGTGTCAAAAAACGGCGGATCTGCTCTAAGGGAGTCTGGCCTTCTAATAATGCGTTTGCTACGTCCATAAGACTCTGCTCTCCTGGATTTCCATAAGGTTTTAAGGCTTTTAAAAGCTCTTTGGGAGATGCAGGTCTTCCAGGAGGAGAGTCCAGAGAGCAGATCCCCATAGTGGCTGTCTCACCATTTTCAAAAAGCTGGAAAGTGTTTCGCAGTTCTTGGATCTTTACAAACATGGAAAGGGTCCGCTGCTGGGGGACATTTAAGTAGGGGAGTGCTGCCTTCATCATCTGAAGGTGGTGGTCGCCTGTAAGATAGTCCAGATCGGTCAGTTTATAGTTTGTATGTTCATTGGAAGGATTCATATTTTTACCAGCCTTGCTGCTTTGGTTTAAACTTATGCGGCAACCTTTTGTTTCATGCATATATTGTAGTAGGGGGATGTACCTTCATGATACACTCTCTGAAAGGAGGTATTTTGTATGTATAGCAGACTGGTGATCGATGGGAATGCTGTATATGAAATAGATGAGGAATGTGTGCAGAAAAAGAAAAACGAAAGGTTTAAAGGGGGAAAAAGAAGAGAAGAGACTGGAAAAGGAGAGAAAAATATCCCCGTAAGATAAAAACAGGGGGCGTTTACACGCCCCGCTGATGCCATGGATGTAGAGAATGCGCCAGTGACGCATTCGCCAACTTTACGAAAGATTAGCAGAAGCCGCCGTTGTTGCCACCGCAGCAGCATAAAAGCAGCAGGATCCAGATAATGTCGCATCCGCATCCGTTGCCGCAGCCGTTATTTCCGAAACAGCCGCCAAAACCATTGCCGCCACAGCAGCATAAGATCAGGATAAGCCAGATGATATTGCATCCATTTCCTCCGCTCTGGCATCCGCACCCGCAGTCACATCCGCAGTTTGTTGCTGCTACATCACTCATGTTAGTTCCTCCGAAATATGTTTGATTACAATCCTATGATATGTAGGGCAGCTTGCTCATGTTTCATCTTTTTTTGAAAAAAATAAAAAAGGACAGCAAATATGTGCGCATTTGTACTATAATGGTATCTGTTGAGTTGTTATTTTAGGAGGAATAAAAATGGATCAGAACCGTTTATATTATGCGACCCCATATGTAAAAACATTTATGTGTACGGTTATTTCCTGTACACAAAATAAAAAAGGTACATGGGATACTATTTTAAATCAGACTGCTTTTTATCCGGAAGGCGGCGGACAGCCCAGTGATACCGGTACCTTAAATGGAGTGAAAGTCCTCCATGTCAGCGAAAAAGGAGAAGAGATCATCCATGAATTGGAAGCACCTTTAGAAGAAGGGGCTCTGGCAGAGGGAGTTATCGACTGGCAGAAACGTTATGACAATATGCAGCAGCATACAGGAGAGCATATTTTCTCCGGTCTGGTACATAAGCATTTTGGTTATGACAATGTAGGCTTTCATATGGGCGCTGATGAAGTGACCGTGGATTTTAATGGCATTATCACCCAGGAACAGTTAGATGCTCTGGAAGATGAGGCAAACCAGCTGATTTATGATAATGTGCCGGTCCATGTATTTTACCCGTCCAAAGAAGAACTGGATCAGTTAGATTACAGAAGCAAAAAGGAACTGACCGGTGTAGTCCGTATTGTGGAGATCCCGGGGGGAGATATCTGCGCCTGCTGCGGTACCCATGTAGAGACAACGGGAGAAGTGGGTATCATCAAGCTGCGCACCATGATCAATTATAAAGGCGGCGTGCGCATTTCCATGCTTTGCGGCCGTCGGGCACTGGTGGATTACAGAGAGCGTTTAAAAGACGAGATCCGCATTTCCAATCTGCTTTCTGCAAAGCTGGCACTGGTTCCGGATGCAGTAGAAAAGCTGAAAAATGAAAGCCAGGAAAAGGATCTGGCAAATGGACGTCTCTGGCAGCAACTTTTGGAGAAGAAGGCAGAAAGTTATCCGGAAAGCACAGAGGTACTGGCTGTATTTGAAGAGGGATTATCCCCGGTACAGCTGCGTCAGCTGGCTACCATGCTGTATGAACAGGAAAAGGGAAAGATCGTAGGCGTTTTCTCCGGAAAAGAAGAAGACCAGGTATATCAGTATGCCTTAGGCAGCAGCCAAGCAGATATGCGTAAATTAAGCAAAGCTATGAACGGCGCATTAAACGGCAGAGGCGGCGGAAGCAGCCTTATGGCTCAGGGAACTTTTAAGGCTGGTGAAAATGAGATCCGGGAAGTACTGATCCGGGAAGCTGGAAATCTGGAATAAAAAATAGCTGCGGGAACCGAAAGGAACGGGATCCCGCAGCTTTTTTGTGCCCAGACACAACCTTTTGCTATTTACTCGCCCTGATACATGTATTTGATCAGACGCTCAATATCTTCTTTATCATGTGCAACCAGATCCAGTTCTTTAATATAGCCATTGGAAAAAATAGTAGCCATAGAAAGGTACTGGGCCAGTTTGGATTTTAAATTAATGCGGTCGCCTTCTGGGGAAACCAGTTCTACGGTGCCCTTGCACTGGTCGATCACTTTGAAAAATTTCTCTACATCAGTAATGTTCTGGATCTTCATAGTAATTCCTCCTCATTTTCTTTGAATTACAATCATTTATCATCTGCATAGTTAATCTTTTAACGACTGCGTTATAGCAAAGAAAAATACAGGATACAAGGGTAAAATTTTTCGATTTTACAGGGATTATTTCATTTTATTTTCTCTGGAGCGCTTTATATCCTCTAAAAGCAGGGAAGAGACACGAAGTCCGCCGCGGCCGGTACCAATGGAAATATCCGGTTTGTTGCCTCCATGGAAATCGGAACCACCGGTAGGCAGCAGGTGATGTCTTGATGCCATTTCACGAAGCTTCATGCTTTCCAGTTTGTTGTTGGAAGAGTGGTAGACTTCCAGCCCTTTCATACCAAGGTCTGCCATATAAGCGATCAGTTCTTCGGTCTTCTTATCTCCGAATTTATACTGGAATGGATGGGCTAAAGCCACAAAAGCACCATTGGCAATTAATGTTTTCACAACTTCTTCCGGGGTAAGCTGCTCCTTCTGAGGGCAGTAGCGGCCGCCGTACTGGAGATATTTCTTAAAAGCCTGGTCTGTATTGGAGCAGATCCCTCTGGCAATCAGAGCATGTGCAATATGTGCTCTTGTGATAATGGTATCCGGATTGTTTCCGCAAAGCTCTTCTCTGGTAAAGGAAATGCCGTCGGCAGCCAGATTTTCAAGCATTTTTTCATTGCGCCGGTCACGGCTGACCAGCATTTTTTCAAACATGGCAGCAAGCATCGGATCATTCTGATTGACAAAAAGCCCGAGAATGTGGATCTCTGTCCCATAGAAACTGC
>CAVIPV010000156.1:0-6049 GCA_963644495.1 Prevotella sp.
ATCCTATACTACGGCAGCATATCTAATTGCCCAATTAGGGAAAAATTATTCTCTACCGAAAGAAAAACAAATTTCTGGTTCCATTCTTTTAGGATTTGCTTTGGAAGCAATTTCTGATCTCAAATATTCTATAGGCGGCGTTATGGAATTTCTTGAATGCGAGGACAATGAATTTCTTCTAAATTTTTATACTCGCAATCATTTTAAGCCATTTGACACACGCATTACTGCTTCTCAAAATAATAAACCACATGTCTTACATCAACTTTTAAAACTGATCTGATTTTGGCTAAAAGAATTATTAGTCTTTCCATATTGTTGTGCCCCAAAACTCTCCACCAGTCCGGCTTTCTTCCTGCCGATCACATTTTTCAGTTCTTTTTCTGTAAGCCCACCGTTAAAATACATCCGGGCCATATCCATTGGTATCGTGCCTACTGCGGCAACCAGTTCAAGATACGTCATTTTTACAGTCCTCCCCTCTTCATCCTGCGCGGCAGAAATATTTTGACACGCTCTATTACTATATGAAGGAATGCAGAGATCTATGACTGCTATTTCTTTAGAAATTCGTAAACATTTCTTCAAACAGAGGCCATGAAAATAAGGTAAAATAAATTCAGGTAATAGAAACCTGTGATAAAAGCGTATTTTACAAAGGAGGGACCTCTTATGGATACAAATAAAAAGATCATTATAGGTGCGGTGGGTGCTGCTGTGGTCATCGGCGCTGCTTCTGTTGGGCTTATCCTTGGCCGGGCGCCGGCGGATACAGACCTTTCTACTATACATACCCAGGCAGAGACTACTGCCCCGGAAACCACTGCAGATACGGCGGCTGTGACAGAAAGCCCGTCAGCTGCAGAAAGCGAGACTGTGAAGGAGGCATCTTCCGGCATCAGTGTGCAGCTTGAGACTTATACTTCCGGGAACATTTCTATCCAGTATCCGGTGGTGGATCAGATGGATGACAGTACAAAGCAGGAGCAGGTCAATGAGCTTTTAAAGACCAATGCGCTTTCTATTATCCAGGCAAATGACCTGAATGAGAACAAGGATACGCTTACCGTGAAATGTGAGGTCATTTCTGCAGACCGCAAACGGCTTACGGCTGTCTATAAAGGCGACCGGATGAATGATGGTGCTGCTTATCCGGTCAGTGTTTTTTATACCAATACAGTGGATCTGAACCAGGTACGTGATCTTGGACTTTCTGATTATACAGACGGCTACACCATGGCAGGTTATGTTTTAAGTGATGATGTGGAATTTCTGGGAGTGACCCAGGAGCAGAAAGAGGCGTTTTTAGAGTATCGTGACAGTCTTGATATGGATATCCTTACTAAGGTATTTGACGGGGCAGATTTCCCACTGGCATCAGAAAATGCATGGCCGGAGTCTTTCAGTTATGAAAACCACGGAACCATCTGCTTTTCTGTTCCGGTGCCCCATGCTTTAGGGGATTATGTGATCGTAACTTTTAACCCATCTACCAAGTAGACGTTGCTATAATCCGTTCTATCAGTTATAATAAAGGGCAGAACAGACAGAGAAGCGCACCATTGTAGTTACCGACCCGATGCTTGCAACCGGCGGTTCTGCTATTGCAGCTGTTAATTTCATCAAGCAGCACGGTGGAAAGAAGATCAAGTTTATGGCTATCATCGCAGCACCAGAAGGCCTTAAGAAACTGCAGAAAGCACATCCTGATATCCAGATCTATGTTGGACATCTGGACAGATGTTTAAATGAAAATGCGTATATCTGTCCTGGTCTTGGAGATGCGGGAGATCGTATTTTCGGAACAAAATAGACTAGGCAGAAACTTGAACCCCGCTAACCAGCGGGGTTTTGTTGTATAAAGGGGCATATAACACAAAATCCCCGCCTGACGGCGGGGACTTGATTACTTCACAACTCTAGGCTTTCTGGTTGCTCTCTTCTTTGGTGCCGGAGCTTCTTCGCGGTTTTCTTTTGCTGCGATGTTATCCTGACTCTTGTAGATAGAGTGAGCGGATACACCGCCTCTAACGCTGGATAATGGATAGATGTTTGTTTCCTTGCCTACAACAGTTCCTGGATTAAGTACGCTGTTGCAGCCTACTTCTACGCCATCGCCAAGGATCGCACCGAACTTCTTTAATCCGGTAGCTACGTCTTTATCTTCTGCATGTACTACTACTAAGGACTTGTCGGATTTTACATTGGAGGTAACAGCGCCTGCACCCATGTGAGCCTTGTATCCAAGTACGGAATCACCTACATAGTTGAAATGCGGGATCTGTGCTTCATCAAAGATCAGGGCATTCTTTAATTCACAGGAGTTTCCTACAACAGCGCCTGCACCGATGATCACGTTTCCTCTTAAGAATGCGCTGTGACGCACATTTGCGCCTTCGCAGATGATCATTGGGCCAGCCATCATAATGGTAGGTGCCACTTTTGCACTCTTGTGTACCCAGATGTCGTTGCCGATCTTGCGGTATTCATTTTCCGGAAGAAGAGGTCCTAAAGAACGGATAAAATCACCGATCTCCAGCAGTACTTCCCATGGGTAAGTATGGTTATCAAAAATTCTCTCTGCAATTGTATGGCTTGTGTCAAACAGCTCTTTAACTTTCATTTCCTTCAGTTTCATCGTAATCAGTTCTCCTTTTTTGTTTTGTAAAAGGCGGCAGCCGCGTCAAAAAGTCCCCGCATATCATACTGGTTATTTAATCTGGTCACGTTCACTGTGCGCATAGCCACAAAACGTTCCAGCTTTTCCATGTATTCATCCGATGTAATGGAACCTTCTGCCACATAAGTCAGACCCTTTTCCCAGCTGGCAGTCAGCTCAGGATTTAATAATTGTCTGATGGAGTGGTCCACCACTTCATAAACCATCTCTCCCAACAGGGATGGCGTGATCACCTGGGTCTTCTGATTTAAACTCAGGTATCTGATACTGACCAGTTTTTTCAGTATCTCTGCTCTGGTGGCACTGGTGCCGATGCCGCTGCCCTTGATCTGGGCCCGCAGCTCCTCATCTTCAATCAGCTGGCCTGCATTTTCCATAGCCAGGATCATGGAACCGGAGGTATATCTCTTTGGTGGAGAAGTTTCTCCTTCTTTCACCTTCAGATCCGCTATAGTAAGTATATCATTTTTTTTCAAATCTGCAAGCACCTGTAGCAGCAGAGTGCGGTCAACTTTCACAATTTCCGTGTTTTTTTCATCTGTTTGTGCCAAATTTCCTTCTTTTTCATCAGAAAATGTCTCCTGGATGCTGCTTTTCTTCGCCAGGTTCACATCTGCTACCTTTAAATAGCCAGGTTCTGACAGCACTTTAAAGCTTGCAAAAAACTGCTCTTTGTTCCGTTCCAGCACCAGACTGTATTTCTGGTAAATGGCAGCCGGATAAAAAATGCTTAAAAAACGGCGGCAGACTACCTGATAGACTTTCTCTGATAATGGTGACAGCCCACGCAGGTTCCCCATTCCCTGTCCCGTGGGGATAATGGCATAATGGTCGGTGATCTGCTTGTCATTAACATAGCGTGTTTTTGCGATCCCTTTAAAGCTTCCAAGATCCATGGCTTCTTTTGCAAAACCGGCCACAGGTTCATAGCGCATAAGGCCGTTTATATTTTTATAGATTTCCTTTGCAACGGCTGTAGAAAGGACTCTGGCATCGGTTCTTGGGTATGTTACCAGCTTCTTTTCATACAGTTCCTGGACTACTTTTAAGGTCTCATCCGGGCTTATTTTAAACATTTTAGAACAGTCATTCTGAAGCTCCGCAAGGTTATATAAAAGAGGCGGGTTCTTTGTCTCTTTCTTCTTTTCTTTGGAAAGGACTTTTGCTTCTAACGGCGGTTCTGCTTTTAAACAGGCGATCAGCTCTTCTGCTTTTTCACGCTCTTTAAAACCATTTTCCTTATATAAATAAGGAGTTCCAAAGTATTTTGAACCTTCTACGGCTTTCCACTCTGCATCCAACAGTACCGGTGTGCCGTCTTTTGCAACAGCCTGAAAGCTTCCCAGGACGCGGTAGAACGGGGTTTTCACAAAGTTACGTATCTCCCGCTCCCTGCGAACTACCATTCCTAAAACACAGGTCATTACACGGCCTACAGAAAGAACGGTAAACTTGGTTCCCAGATACTGGGACATAGACGGTCCATAGCGCAAGGTCAGTACTCTGGAAAAATTGATACCCATAAGGTAGTCTTCTTTGGCCCTTAAATAGGCGGATGCGGAAAGATTATCGTATTCGGATTCATCTTTTGCTTCACGGATCCCACGAAGGATTTCCTCTTCTGTCTGGGAGTCGATCCACACACGTTTCTGGCTCTTATCTTTTACACCGGCCATCTGAGCCACCAGACGGTAAATGTACTCTCCTTCACGTCCGGAGTCGGTACAGACATAGATGGTATCTACATCCGGTCTGGTAAGAAGGCCTTTTACAATGGAAAACTGCTTTGCCACACCGGGTATCACTTCATATTTAAATTCTTTTGGCAGAAAAGGCAGTGTATTTAAGCTCCAGCGCTTATATTTCATATCGTAAGCTTCCGGATAGCTCATAGTTACCAGATGGCCTACGCACCAGGTAACGATAGCGTCGTCTGACTCAATATAGCCGTCTCCACGGCGTCCCCGGATCTTTAAAGCATCTGCAAACTGCTGGGCTACACTGGGCTTTTCTGCAATGTATAATGATTTTGACATTTGATCCCTCAAATTTTACAAGACTTCCTGTCTGAAGCCTCGTTGATAGTTCTTATAAGACATGTTTTGTAAGTATACCATTTTTTTCAGGGTCTTGCAAGAAAAAACAGCCCCTAACCTTTTCAGGCAGTGGGCTGCATGGATTTTATGTATATCTGCTGATCCGTCAGAAAATACTGTTTTGATATTACTCAGCATAAAACTTATAAATCGTGGTTGTTTTATAAGTATCTCCTGCTTTTAAGATCGGTGACGGGAAGTTTGGCTTATGGCAGGCATCTGGATAATACTGTGTTTCAAAACAAAATGCATGACGGCTGCCATAGTGAGCACCGCCCTTTCCCGGACGTTCATCTTTTAAGAAGTTTGCAGTATAAAACTGCATTCCAGGAAGATCTGTGTATGCTTCCATTACACGGCCGCTTGCCGGATCTTTTGCCTTTCCTGCAATGCCAAGAACGCCTGCTTCGTGATTTAATACCCAGTTGTGGTCATATCCATGTCCAAGGTTTAATGCCTCAAAATCAGCTTCAATGTCCTGTCCGATGGCTTTCATTTTACAGAAATCCATAGGAGTTCCTGCTACAGGAAGGATCTCTCCTGTTGGGATAGAGACTGCATCTGCAGGTGTATATGTATCAGCTGCCAGCCATACCTGCTGGTCCAGCACAGGGCCACTGTTATGTCCTGCCAGGTTAAAATAGCAATGGTTGGTGAAGTTGGCAACGGTATCAGCATCGCTGACCATGTTGTAGTCGATCTTTACGCAGCTGTCTTCTGTTAAAGTATAGCTGATGCGGATCTTTGCATTTCCAGGATATCCCTGATCCCCATCCGGACTGTTTAAGAAGAAATCCAGGCGGCTTCCTTCTGGTGTTTCATATGCCCAGCACTCCCACAGGCGGCGGTGGTACAGATCCGGACCGCTGTGCAGGTTATTAGGGCCATTATTGGCTTCCAGTTTATAGTCTTTACCGTCTATGGTGATCACTGCATTTCCAATACGGTTTGCATTTCTGCCAATAGGTGCACCAAAATGAGGTGAATTTACCTGATAACTTTCCAGGTCATCATAACCTAAGATCACATCTGCTGCATTTCCGCCACGGTCCGGAACCAGCATTTTGGTCCAGGTAGCTCCCAGATCAATGAAAGATGCGCTGACCCCGCTTTTGTTTGTCAGTGTGTACTCGTATACCTTTTCCCCGGAAGGCATAACGCCAAACTCTTTTTTCTCAATAGCCATACGAAAACCTCCTTATTTAATCATGTCCCCCTGGCAGACTGCCGGGAGGACAAAGCATTTTTCATTATTCCTTATTACTTAGCTGCG
>CAVIPV010000157.1:0-3055 GCA_963644495.1 Prevotella sp.
GTGACAAAGTTGTTACGAAAAGGTTGACGTTTAAGATTAAATCCCATATAATTACCGATACATCCCAGAAAAACAGGCATAAAGTGGGGAAAACTCTCCACAATGGCACTTGGGAGCGGATGCAGTTTACCGCTCTGAAACGGATTTACGAAGCAGTACGCTTCGGGAAAGAATATGAGGAGTATGTATGCTTACATGGCATTCATTCCTTCAGTCAGTAATGTTTTTTGTCCGGTCTATTTCCATTAAGGTGACAAAGAAACATTACCGTTCGTCTTCTGTCCTTATGTCAGGAGCCGTAGTAGTTGCAGTAGTCGCTTTTTCAGCCAATGGATTTGGCGGGGGCGGAAAGAATGCGATGGCGGCGCCAAGGACCGTAGAATCTCTGGAAGCAGATGAAGAACCGGAGACAGAGACGCTCTTTGAAGGAAGCAGTTTTGTTACAGAAGCAAAAATACAATTCGGACTTTTAAACACAGGCAGTGAAGGTCAGCATCTGGCTGGCGCGCTGTTGGAAAAAGATGTCCGGGACAGACAGCGCAGACAGGCAGATGCGCAGATAGAAATAGAAGCGCTTCAGAAACAGATACTAAAAGAAAAAGAAGAAGCTGAAGCAAGACGGAAAGCAGAGGAAGAGAGAAGAGCAGCCAGAAGGATCAAGGTATCTGATGAAGATTATCAGGTATTACTCCGGATCGTTCAGGCAGAAGCCGGTGTATGTGATGAGAAGGGCAAGATCTTAGTAGCCGATGTGATCATCAACCGTGTCCTTTCAGGAAAGTTCCCTGGAAGCGTTAAATCGGTAGTATACCAGACTTCCCAGTTCCAGCCGGTGTCCAACGGCAGGATCAATTCCGTAAAAGTAACAGCTGAAACCATCCGGTGTGTAGACCGTGCGCTGGACGGGGAAGATTATTCAAACGGTGCGTTGTATTTTATGAACAGAAAGGCTTCCGGCAGAAAAGCAGGCTGGTTTGATTCCAGATTAACCTACCTTTTTGCACATGGAGGTCACGAATTTTTTAAATAGTTTTTCAAATAGCCGCAAGAAAGGGATTGAGTTTCAGGCTGCTTTGGGTGTATACTGATACAGACAGGAAACTGATAGAAAAATATCAATAACACTGTCAATAACCACTCAAAGGAGAAAAGACCATGATTTTTGATGAAAAACAGAATTTGGACTTTTACAGAAACTTAGGTATTGAAGGAAGATACGCAAAGGCAGTAGACTTCTTAAAGAATACCGATCTTGCAGCATTAGAGCCTGGAAAGTATGAGATCGACGGAAAAGACGTATATGCAAATGTTACCGCTTACACCACCATTCCGTGGGAAGAGGCAAAGTATGAGGCACATGAGCATTATACCGATATCCAGTACGTGATCGAGGGAAATGAGGTTATGACCTACGCTCCTGCACATGAAATGACTGTAAAGACTCCTTACAATCCAGATAAGGACGTAGTATTCTTTGAGAATACCACAGACGGTCTGCAGGTAGTTGTAAAAGCTGGTCAGTATCTCATCTTCAATCCATGGGATGCACATAAGCCGAAGGCAGCTAACGGCGCTCCGGCACCTATTAAAAAGGTAATTGTGAAGATCAAAGAAGACTAATCTTAAGAGCTCCATTTTTTAGAACTTTGATCAGGGAAAGAAAATACCCGTTGTACAGTGTAAAAATTGTACAGCGGGTATTTTTTTGCTTTTATGCATCTGGAATGAGCTGCCGACGGCAGGTCCTGTCAGTACATATATTACTGAGAGAATATCTCTATGTATTTCATGGACAGATACAGCTTTACAATATCGTCGAAGCAGTCAAAATCTACATCCACAGCCTGCTTTGCCTTGGATAAGCGGTAAATGGCCGTGTTTCTGTGGATATGCAGCTTTTTGGCGCATTCCAGGATATTTAAGTTGCAGGACAGATATTCTAAAAGGGTGCGGAAATATTCACTGCCTTTTTCCTGGTCTGTCTGGTATAGAGCAGTAACGCCTTTGGTAAGAAGGGGGATCAGGTCTGTCTGTTTATTTGCAAGAGAGAGCAGGACCGGTATACCCAGTTCTTCAAAGGAATAGCAGAACTGATCTGGGAAAAAGTTGCCACCGGTCTCCCAGGCCAGATAAGCTTCTTTATATTTATCAGGAGTATTCATGATCTGCTGGTAAGGGCGACTAAGGCTGAGATAAAGCTCCGGTACTTTTTTCAGATTGGAAGATATCTTATCCAGAGTAGACTGGAAAGACGCTTTTTCAGAAGCCTGGGCCAAGATCACCAGCTGCTGGCGCTCATCAATGATCTGGAGAAGCAGGGGATCTGCGTTTCGCAGGTTGTTTCGCAAATAGACCAAAGGAGTGAGATGATTGGGATCATGTTCCCCATTCCGGTTATCCCTGAAACCAATGACAAAAAGCTGGTACCAGGTGCTGTCTGTAATATGGCAGCGCTTCATACGGTCCCGCATATCAGCTTCATCCCGTATTTTTTTATTAATAAGAGAGCGCAGCACATGGTTTCTGGGTGTTTCCACCTGGTTTAAGGACTGGGCGGCGCTGAAATTTTCTGTAACGAGATCCGCTGTATAGATCAGAGCATCCCGGTCAAAGGGAAGATAGGGATGATGGGCTTCTACCACACAGAAATAGTTGTTGTAATGGTCATCGATCCGGCAGGTACGGTAGGACATCCGGCGGGCTTTGCTGGCGTAGCCTGTATCCATGATCACTGGTACAGGCGAGGTAGCTACCCTGGCTGCACCGGTAGTATTTCCATTTTTAAGGGAATAATCGTAGGGAACATGGCCTAAGGAGACCCAGTACTGGATGGACTGGTCATATTCTTCTATATTTTCATGGAGATTTGCATAAAAGAGCACACTGCCGCCTGGATCACCGAAACAGACCGGATTATCATAAAAACCGGAAAAGGCTTTGAGAACAGAGTTAAAATCATGTTTGCCATAAACAGCCATATCCAGCTCCTGCTTATACCGGCAGAAACGTTCATATTCCGATATGATATGGGTACAGTCTTTTAGCAGGATTTCAA
>CAVIPV010000157.1:3065-6048 GCA_963644495.1 Prevotella sp.
GAAAATAACGATCTCCTGATCGTCAGGGAAAGAATATTTTACAGGTTTTCCTACAATGAAACAGGCGCCTGTAAGAGAATTGCTGCAGCGGTCAAATTCATCCGCTGTAAGGATATTGATAATATAAGGATTTTCAAGATCAACGCCATGTTGGTTGCGGACAGCCAGAGCATAATCCTGTCCAGTCTGATGTATGTATTCCAGTCCTGCAAAGGGCAGTTTCTCTGTAAGTGTACGGATCAGTATCATAAAAATAACCTCCTCAATAGTTCAATTATAAAAAAAGACGAAGGAAAGGTCAATGAAGAAAGTTGTGCATGGAGTACAAAAACAGGGGGATGAAAAAATCCAGGATTGTTATGGGAAAACAGCAAAAAATGAGAAAAATAGTGTATAATTTCAGTATAAGGGAAAGTCTGTGCTTACATCAGATAAGGGGGAAATATCATGGATGTAAAAGATATCATTGCGCCAGAGCAGGACCCGTCAGGAAAACTGGCAGAGTTTGCAGCGGACCTGAAATATGAGGATCTGCCGAAAGAACAGCGGGAGTATATTAAGAAAGATATCCTGGATATGATGAGCTCTTTTTTAGGTGGTTCTTCAGGTCCTTGTATGAAAGAAGTAAGGGAGTCTGTCTGTTCCTGGGGCGTAAATGGTTTTGGAAAAGGAAAGATCCTGGTATTTGGTGATAAACTGCCGGAAACGCTGGCGGCTTTTGCCAACGGAGTAATGGCAAGAGCAGTCGATATGGGAGATACCGGTGTATTAGGGGGCCACATCTGCGAGTGGATCGTTCCCACGCTCCTTTCCGGCCTTGAAAGAGCAGAGCGTCCGGTCAGCGGAAAAGAATTTATGACTGCCTTTGCGGCAGGGGCGGAATGGGGCACCAGGGAACATACTACTATACGCCTGCAGTATAACAATAACCTGGTACCTGGAGAGTGTGCAGGTTCCCGGTATGCTACAGTGGCTCTTGGAAAAATGTATGGCTTTCACAAAGAGCAGATCTGGGATGCGGCGGGAATGTCCTACTGCGCCCATACCATGACCACCCAGCAGAAATATACAGAAGGGACACCAGATGCAAGACTGCAGCATGGCTATGTGGCGGCAGACGCTTTGCAGATCACGGATCTGGTGCGCAGAGGCTTAAAAAGTGTCCATGGCATCTATATGGGAACAGCAGGTCTTTTAAAAAGCATCCGCCACGACAACATAGAGTCGCCGGATCTCCTTACCAAAGATCTGGGAAAACGGTGGATGTGGCATGAAAATGTGACCAACAAGCTGTATGCAGGCTGCTATTACAGCCATACGCCTATTTACGGTGTAGTAAGCCTGATGAAAGAAATGGGGATCGGGAAAGAAAATATTGAAAAGATCCACTGCATCACCTCCCAGGCAGGTGCCCATGTATGGGAACCAAAGATAAGCAAATATGCGCCCAAAACACCGGAAGCAGCCATGTTTTCTGCTCCCTATGGGATCACACAGGCAGTATTTTATGGAGACTGCTTCTTAGATGCCTACAAACCGGAGAACTTTGGTAAAAATATAAAAGATCCTGAATTTACAGCTTTTATGAACTGTATTACCCAGGAGGTGGATGAGTCCATCCAGTCTACCTTTGATGATTATTATATTGAGATCACCACAAAAGACGGACATACATATAAAAAGCAGGAATGCAATACACCAGGAAACCAGAAAAATCCGGTCACCTGGGAGCAGGTAGAAGAAAAGTTCTGGAAATGCACGAAATTTTCAGCAGTTGATCTGGGGGAAGAGAAATACAAAAAAGTCATTGAAATTTGTAAAAATCTGGAAAATATAGAAGATCTGAGGTGCCTTGTGGCAACTATGACACCGGATACTTCCATGAAAGTGTTATAAGGAGGAAGGGCGGAGTATGAGTAAAAATGAAATTATCCCGATTAACCAAAGTTTCCTGAAAAGTGTTTCCGAGGTGCTGGCGCAGGCTAGAAAGAACGCCAAGACTGCCGTCAATCTCGCCATGGTATATGCCTACTATGAAATTGGTAGAATGATCGTGGAAGAAGAACAGCATGGTCAGAACAGAGCTGCCTATGGAAAGCAGATTTTGCAGGAACTGTCCAAATATCTTAGTGAAAAATTCGGAAAGGGCTTTTCAACGACAAATTTAAAACAAATGCGGCAGTTTTACACGGTTTATTCGCAGGATCAAATTAGTCAGACACTGTCTGACCAATTCGAGAACCTTCCTGCAGTCAACACCGGCAGAAAGTTTTATCTGAGCTGGTCTCATTATCTCAAGCTCATGCGGATAAACAACATAGATGAGCGACATTTTTATGAAATTGAATCCGTAAAAAATGACTGGAGCCTTACGGAGCTGAAACGGCAATACAATAGTTCGCTCTATGAACGCATTGCTCTTAGTAAGGATAAGGACACGGTTTACCGCCTGGCACTGGAAGGACAGAAGGTTGAGGTGGCGGAAGATGCGGTTTACCTTTGACGAAGAGCATTTCATGGTGGATCTGGTTTTCTATAACCGGCTGTTGCGTTGCTTTGTTCTGTTTGATTTGAAAATTGGCGAATTGAAGCATCAGGATATTGGCCAGATGCAGATGTATGTTCACTACTATGACCGGAAGGTGAAACTGCCGGATGAGAATCCAACGATAGGAATCATACTGTGCAGCGACAAGAACAATGCAGTTGTAGAAATGACTCTGCCGGAGGATAATACGCAGATTTTTGCAAGTAAATATGAGACAGTACTGCCGAGCAAGGAAGCTTTGCAAAAGCTGCTGGAAGAACAGTTAGCGGATGAGAATGTAGGTGGAGACGATCTTTGTTAAAATTTAGATTTAATTACAGTAAGGGGAAGTTTTAAAACTATGGGAAGAGAACAGGACCGGGTACGGGGGAATTATATCCCGCCTATGAATATAGAGCAGATGAAGAGATTAGTGGATATTGGGGCCTATATTGA
>CAVIPV010000158.1:0-2185 GCA_963644495.1 Prevotella sp.
TTTCCATTTGTTATTCTAACTTTTGTTGTGTTATTCTGAACTTTTGTATAGTTTTTATGTCGTATTTTGTGTTAATATGTACATAATACACATAGTTAGATCAAAAAAACAGGACCACCATACCATAAACGCAGTCCATTCATTCCTGTTCCTGCGCCTATTTACGGCAGTCCTGTTCTAACCTGTCAAATTTTTCTTATTATCACTTAATTACCACTTATAATGCTTGATCAGCGCCTGGGTTCCCAGATCGCCCATTCCTTCTTCTTCCAGTTTTTTACAGATTCCAAGAACATCTTCCAAAACATCTAACTTGGTTCCCCGTTCAGATGCTTCCTCATCTGCAAGGCTCATATCCTTGATAAAATGCTTTAAGAAGAAGCCTGGTGCATAGTCATCTTTTGCTGCTTTGGAAGCTACATTGTTCATCTGGGCGCTTCCTGCTGCGCCGGTGGAGATAGATTTAAGCATTACATCTACATCCAGTCCTGCGTTCTTTGCATAGACCATAGCCTCGCATGCACCTGCTAAAGCGCCTGCAATGGCGATCTGGTTGCACATCTTGGTGTGCTGTCCGTTTCCGGACTTTCCTTCGTAGTTGATGGCCTTTCCCATTGCCTCAAATACAGGCAGACAGGTATCAAAGTCCTCTTTATCACCGCCTACTAAAATGGTCAGTGTTCCAGCCTTTGCACCGCTGTCACCGCCGGTTACAGGCGCGTCTAAGCCATGAAGACCGCGCTTCTTTGCCTCTTCGTAGATCTGCTGATCTAACTTCGGGCTTGTAGTGGTCATATCGATCACATAAGTGCCTTTATCTGCATTTTCAAGGATACCATTTTCTCCAAAGTATACTTCCTCTACATCCTTCGGGAAACCAACGATCGTAATGACCACATCCTGGCCTTTGGAGCACTCTGCAACCGTATCGCACCATACAGCGCCCTCTGCGATCACATCTTCCACCTTTGACTTGGTTCTGGTATAAATAGAAACCTCATAACCAGCCTTCATCAGATTACGCACCATAGATTTTCCCATGATACCAACGCCAATAAATCCAATCTTCTTTAACATCTGCTTCTCCTTTCTCCAAAATATGTCTTAAAATAACATATCTTTTTTGATCTCTTCCATGCATTGTTCCAGATCTATATTTTCATATTGCTTTTTAATACCGCACTGGTCCAGACGTTCTTTAGCAAAATCCTTCTCATCTGCTAAAAACCTGCGGCACATTTCCGCATATTTGGGTACCTTCTGGGTCTTTTCCCGGTTCAATGCCCGCTGTAAGCGTTCCCCGTCTTCCACATGGATATAGATCGGGACTATCACCTCTGCCCCATAATAGTTACAAAGTGCTTCATAAGACTCCAATGTTCCCAGCATCAGATAATTACCTGTATCCAGATTGATCTGCCCGTCATCTGCTGTAAAATAGCTCCATGGCCCGTAAATCGTATTATAGGTACGGCATTCGATCACCTTTCCTGCCTCTTTCATGGCCTGAAGCTGCTTTTCATCTGTAAAAATATATTCTACCCCATTGGTCTCTCCATCCCGGATGGGCCTTGTGGTATACATGCGGACAGTCCCAAGTCCCGGCAGTTCCTTTATCAAACGCTTGTAAATAGTATCCTTTCCCGAGGCACTTTTTCCCATTACATAATAAATCTTTCCCATTATGTTTCCATCTTTCTCTTTGTTTTTAAACGGACCTGTTACCTGACAGTGACATCACCTGTATAGTGGAAAATCCTGTATCTTCCAGTCCTTGGACCGGCAGACCTTTTTCTATATAATCGGATAATGTTTCCAGTATTTCTTTTGTGATCCGCTCTCCTGGCGCTAATAATGGGATACCCGGCGGATAAATATAGGAAAATTCTCCGCAGATGCGGCCGCAGCTTTCCTTTAAAAGCACCGCCTCTTTTTCTCCATCCATAGCCTTAAAAACAGGCATCACCGTTTCTGCATGGCGGCTGTAGACACTGCCTTCTTCCCCATTATTGCAGATTTTTCCATTTTTTTCCAGTTCTTTATCAATCTCAAGAAGGGCTTTCTTCAGTCGTTTCAGCCCTTTCTCACTGTCTCCAATGGCTGCTATGGCCGTCACATAATCAGCACCGCACATTTCCATTTCCAGGTGATACTTTTCCCTTAAAATCTGTGAAAGCATTTCCCC
>CAVIPV010000158.1:2471-6007 GCA_963644495.1 Prevotella sp.
CCCCCATCCGGCCTGTTATTTTTCACATGGAGCAGGGCTGTCTGGGTAAGACTTGGCAGTGTTTTATGGACACTTTGGATCACTGCATCCGCCCCCAGTTCAAGAGCAGACTTTGGAAATGCATCTCCATAGACAAAATGGGCACCATGAGCCTCATCTACGATCAGAGGAAGGCCCGCGTTATGGACGATCTTCGCAATTGCCTTTACATCCGAAACGATCCCGTCATAGGTAGGCGATACAATCAGCACTGCCTGGATATCCGGCTCCTCTTTTAATGTCTTTTCCACATCTTCCGGTAAAATACCGCCCTGTATCCCCAATCCCGGAACGGACTGTGGATAAACATAAACTGCTTCCAGGTGGTTTAAATAAATACTGTGATACACCGCCTTGTGACAGTTACGGCCAACCAGTATCTTTCCTCCATAAGAAACTGCTGCACTGATGGCAGACAGCAGCCCGCAGGTACTTCCATTTACAAGATACCATGTGCGGTCAGAGCCGTAAAGACCGGACGCCCATTCCATGGAATCTTTTAAAATGCCCTCCGGATGATGGAGATTGTCAAAACCGTCGATTTCTGTTATATCCACAGAAAACGGATCCGGGAAATGGACCTTAAGCCCCTCTGCCCGCTTATGTCCCGGCATATGAAAGGGGTACATATCTGATCTCTGGTACTGCTTTAAACGCTGGATCAAAAGTTCTTCTTTTTTCACCTTTTTCTGCTCCCTGTGCTGGTAGATAAAAACCCTTTTTCATTCTGCAGCTGTAAAAGACGGATCACCGCAGCCCGCAGCTGGCGCCTGTTTCTCACCTGAATGAATTTATCGGGATAATGTTCTCCTACCCGTTTATAGTCTTCTTTCTTTTCCCGGCTGCGTCCATTTTTCAAGATCCATAAGATAAATTCTTTATCCATCTTTTCTTTACAGCCTTCTGCCATGCTTTTTCTGGTATGTCCTTTATACCTGCGGTAGCGGCGGAATGCCTGCCACAGACAGATCCAGCTTGGATAATCCATAAAAATGATCAGGTCTGCCTCTTTCATCCGCCTTTTCTGACAGAACTTTTCATAATTTCCATCAATGACCCAGCCGCGGTCTTTATTTTCCTCTAAAAACTGCTCACAAAGCCGGATCCCTTCTGCCTCTTCCCGCTCTTTCCAGCCTGCTTCAAACTGGAGTTTATCTAAATGGAGCACGGGACAGCCAAGGATCTTCCCCAGTTTTGCTGCCAGCACTGATTTTCCAGAACCTGTATATCCGATCACTGCAATTTTCATTTTTCCACTTCCCCAATATGAAAATGTGAGTTTCCTGACCTATAAAAAATCCCCTGCAAAGGCCTTATACCTGTTATAAAGTCTCTGCAGGGGATCGGCCGCTTACAGCAGCTAATTATTTCTCTCTTGTTTCAGTCATTCTCTTAATATCTGCAATAAATGCGCTAAGATCAGCAGCACCAAGGTCGCCCTTGTCACGGCTTCTTACAGTGATCTTGCCTTCTGCAGCTTCCTTCTCGCCTAATACCAGCATGTATGGAACTTTCTCTAACTGAGCCTGACGGATCTTGTATCCAACCTTCTCATCCTTGTGATCCAGTTCTGTACGGATACCGGCTGCTCTTAACTGATCATATACGCCCTGAGCATATTCCATGGACTTTTCAGATACAGGGATAACCTTAACCTGAACAGGAGCCAGCCATACAGGGAATTTGCCTGCAAAATGCTCGATCAGGATACCGATGAAACGCTCGATAGAACCGAAGCATACACGGTGGATCATAATAGGACGCTTCTTAGTACCGTCTTCTGCTACATACTCAGCCTCAAAACGCTGTGGAAGCTGGAAGTCAAGCTGAATGGTACCGCACTGCCATGTACGTCCAATAGAGTCTCTTAAGTGGAAGTCGATCTTAGGTCCGTAGAATGCGCCGTCGCCTTCATTTACAATGTACTTTAAGCCCATTTCATCCAGTGCATTTCTCAGGCCGTTTGTTGCCATCTCCCAATCTTCATCAGATCCCATGGAATCTTCTGGTCTGGTAGAAAGCTCTACGAAATAGTCAAATCCAAACTGAGAGTAAACTTCGTTGATCAGTCTTGTAACGCCCTTGATCTCGTCAGTGATCTGATCCTGGGTCATAAAGATATGTGCATCATCCTGGGTGAAGCAGCGTACACGCATCAGACCGTGAAGCTGTCCGCTCTTCTCATGACGATGTACCAGACCTAACTCACCAACTCTTAATGGCAGGTCACGGTAAGAACGAGGCTGGGACTTGTATACCAGCATACCGCCTGGACAGTTCATTGGCTTGATCGCATAATCTTCGTCATCAATAACTGTTGTATACATGTTCTCTTTGTAGTGATCCCAGTGACCGGAGGTCTCCCACAGCTTACGGCTTAAGATAACAGGAGTAGAAACTTCCTGATAGCCTTCTCTTAAGTGGATCTCACGCCAGTAATCGATCAGAGTGTTCTTTAAAGTCATGCCCTTTGGAAGGAAGAATGGGAAACCAGGTCCTTCTTCAGCAAACATGAACAGACCTAATTCCTTACCTAATTTTCTGTGGTCACGCTTCTTAGCCTCTTCCATCATGGTTAAGTAAGCTTCCAGGTCTTCTTTCTTTGCAAATGCAGTACCATAAATTCTGGTAAGCATCTTGTTCTTCTCGCTGCCTCTCCAGTAAGCGCCTGCAATGCTGGTCAGCTTAAATGCCTTGATGCCCTTTGTATACAGGATATGTGGTCCTGCGCACAGGTCTACGAAATCTCCCTGCTGATAGAAGCTGATGGTCTCGCCTTCTGGAAGATCCTCGATCAGCTCTACCTTGTAAGGCTCGCCCTTTTCCTGCATAAATTTAATAGCTTCATCTCTAGGCAGAACAAATGGCTTTAATGCCAGGTTCTCCTTGATGATCTTCTTCATCTCAGCTTCTAACTTTTCCAGATCTTCCGGGGTAAAGCCGCCTTCTCTGTCAAAGTCATAGTAAAATCCGTCATCAATAGCCGGTCCGATCGCCAGCTTGGTCTCCGGATACAGTCTCTTTACTGCCTGTGCCAGTACATGGGAAGCAGTGTGGCGGATGGCTCTTAATTCGTCTTTTGCTTCTTCAACGCTTCCGTCTGGTAAAATAATCTTCATGGTAAACTCCTTTCGCTTTTAAACGCGTTTTTAGATCTTTTGGATATGTCCTTTCAGGCTTTCTGGTATTAAAAAACCCCTGGACACATCTCTATGTCCAAGGGTGCATATACACGGTTCCACCTTGATTTTCACTCATTCATCCCTTAACGCGGGGTACGGTATCATTTCCCTGCTTAAAAGCTTTCAAACTCTGTCACAGTTTCCTGACACGGCTCAGGACTGGTCTTCATCTGTCTCCCACATGCGCCTTTCCACCAACCGGCTACTCTCTGTCTGTTTTCATCAGATTACTGGTTCCTTCAATGCCTTTTGCATTTCTGCTAACCTTGATTATAACATTTAAGTCCTGTTTGTCAAGGTAAAATCAATCCTCTT
>CAVIPV010000159.1:0-510 GCA_963644495.1 Prevotella sp.
TTGCAGTCCTGAAGGCCCAGATCAAAAGCGGACAGGGAGAACAGATGCGGATCGAGACAAGGCATTACTTTATTGAATGTAAAGAAGTCGAGGAAGATATAGAGTGCCTGGTAGAAGCGGAACGGAAGTTCTGGAACTGTGTGGCTACAGGTACCAGGCCGAACCTGATCCTTCCGACAATATAGAAAAAAGGAGAGCAGACATAATGGAACTGAAGATTTACAGCCCACAGGATACGGGCTTTATCCAGAAGATCGACTGGAACTACGACGAACTGAAGACAGAGATTGCAGCAGCAATAGAGAGCTACGCTAACTCTGTTTATACAGATGACATGATCAAGAAGGCCAAGGAAGACAGGGCAAAACTGAATAAGGTATCGGATGCATTAAAGAAAGAGCGTACCCGTATCCGCAAGAAGCTTCTGGAGCCGGATGAGCAGTTTGGAAAAGAGGTACAGGAACTTACAGGCATGATCCAGAAGGCAGCGGCCAACATTGATGATCAGAT
>CAVIPV010000159.1:520-3792 GCA_963644495.1 Prevotella sp.
ATTATGAAGAATTTAAAAGATATATAGAACCTATTTCTGCAGAATATGCAGCATCTGTTTATACAGATGACATGATCAAGAAGGCCAAAGAAGACAGAGCAAAGTTAAATAAGTTTAAAGATGCATTGGAGGCAGAGAAATCCAGAGTACGCAAAAAGGTTATGGAACCGTATGAGACTTTTCGCGCAGAAGCTGATGACCTTACAGCAATTATCAAAAAGGCGATCAATAACATTGACGGTCAGATCAAAGGCTATGAAGAACGCCTGCGTGAGGAAAAGACCGCCAAGGTCAGGGAGTTCTATGAGGATAACATCCATGACATTGGCAAGTATCTTCCGTTTGAACGTGTGATGCAGCCAAGATATGCCTTGGCTTCCACTACGATGAAGTCCATCAAGGAAGAAATCCTGGCGCTGATCCAGAAGGTAGATGAAGGTCTGGCTATCTTAAATGAAGTGGACAGTCCTTATGCCGGTGATATGAAGAAAGTCTTTTTGGAGACCTATGATATCGGCGCGGCCATGGCAAAAAGGAATCAGTTAGAGGCAGAGGAACAGAACCGCAGGCTTTACCAGGAAGAAATGGCAAGGAGAAAGGCAGAGCAGGAAGCACAGCGGAAAGCTGCAGCTGAGAAAGTAATGGCGGCTGGAAGACAGGAGCCGGTACAGGCAGCTCCTGCAGAACCTGTTAAGACAGAAGTTCCCAAAATGGAGACTGTGGAAGAGCCGGTCAATGTGATCGATTTTAGGGTCTATGCCACCAGGGAGCAGCTGATGAAGTTAAAAGGATTTTTAAAAGATAATGGAATCCGGTTTGAGCCGGTACCGAAACAGTAAGAGGAGGACATAGAAATGGCAGTAGCAAACAGGTTAGCACCAAGGACACAGAAGACAGGCCTAACCGCATATCTTACCCAGGATGCAGTTAAGGAACAGATCAATAAGGTAGTAGGTGGGAAGAACGGTACGCGTTTTATTTCCAGTATCGTATCAGCGGTACAGGCAACACCGGCCCTTCAGGAATGCACAAATTCCAGTATCCTGTCAGCGGCACTTCTGGGAGAGTCATTAAACCTCTCCCCAAGCCCACAGCTTGGCCAGTATTACATGGTCCCTTATGATAACCGCAGTAAAGGAGCTAAAGAAGCACAGTTCCAGCTTGGATATAAAGGTTATATCCAGTTAGCGACACGTTCCAGCCAGTATAAGAAACTGAACGTGCTTTCTATCAAAGAAGGGGAACTGATCCGCTTTGATCCTTTGAATGAAGAGATCGAAGTGAACCTGATCCAGGATGATGAGCAGAGAGAAGCAGCACCCACGATCGGCTACTATGCAATGTTTGAGTACACCAATGGCTTCCGGAAAGCAATGTACTGGAGCAGGGCAAAAATGGAAGCACATGCCAAGAAGTACAGTCCCGGATATAAAAGAGATCTGGAAAAAGGGACAAGCTGGACTTTCTGGGCCAAGGATTTTGATGCTATGGCCTACAAGACCATGCTCCGACAGCTGATCAGTAAGTGGGGCATCATGAGCATTGAACTTCAGACAGCCATTGACTCTGACATGGCAGTGATCCGTGAAGACGGAAGCCGGGACTATGTGGAGACTGTGCAGCCGGATGTAGTAGAAGAGGCGGCGGTACCGCAGGAAGAGAACACTGCAGTTCAGGAAGATAATGCTGCGCAGGAAACAAATGATGCAGCGGCAGATTTTTTCAGCTAAATAGGTAATTGCTGTATGGTAATTATGTTTGATAGTAGCTGATTGTTTGTATTAAGAAGCTTGTTTTATTACCTTAAAGGTCAGTTTTATATGTCACGATATTAAATGACCATAGGTGTTGTACCTAAAGGGGCGGACCATGAACCCAAGTCTCTGACCGCCGCCCCTTTTAAAAGAAAGATGAGGATCGTTATGGGAAAGTCACAGCGGGAAAAAGGAAAACGCGGGGAACGGGAACTGGCCGGAAGGTTAAGGGACCACGGCTATGACTGCCGCAGAGGGCAGCAGTTCTGCGGTGCCAGCGGTGATGCAGATGTGACCGGTCTCCCAGGCATCCATATAGAATGTAAGAGAGTGGAACGGTTAAACCTCCAGGAAGCCATGGAACAGTCAAAAAGGGACGCCAGGACCGGAGAGATGCCGTGTGTGTTCCACCGCAGGGACCGGTCAGAATGGCTGGTCACCATGAGATTAGAAGACTGGATCCAGCTCTTCAAAGAGTGGGAGGCTGGACAGCAGATAATGGAAGGAAAGGAACATGCCAAGACAGCAGAAGCCAGGTCTTAGTTACTTTCCTCTTGATGTCGATTTTTTCACGGATAATAAGATTCGGATCCTGCGTGCCAGGTTTGGCAATAACGGGATCGCGGTATATATCTATTTACTCTGCGAGATCTACAAAAAAGGCTACTACATGGAATGGAACGATGATTTTAAGTTCATCCTGGCGGCAGACCTAAATCTCACAGATGGGTTCATAGAGCAGGTGCTGACATTCTTGCTTGAACGGTCACTACTGGACAGCACACTTTTCAAGTCGGACACTATCCTCACCTCACCCGGAATACAGAGACGGTATCAGCTTGCAGTTAAGGAGCGTGCAAAAAAGACACCGGTAGTCATAAAGGGTTTCTGGCTTTTGGAAGAGGATGAAACGGAACCCTTTATTAAAGTGAACCCTTCTTTTCATTCTTCCCGGAAAAATGAGGATAATTCCCGGAAGAATAACAATACTTCCTGGAAAAATGACACAAAGAAAAGTAAAGAAAAGAAAAGTAAAGAAAAAGAAATAAAAGTAAATAAAGAGAGTGGCGTTGCAGCAGGAGCAGCAACTCTGTTTTCTCCGGATTCTTTTGAGATGCTCTGCGTAAATACCCTGATCCATTCCTGCCTGGAAGGATTCCCGGGAGCCAGGGTCCCGGCAACGGATGAAGAAAGATCCCAGTGGTGTGTCCACATTGAACGGATGCTCCGCATTGACCACCGGACAGAGGAGCAGATCCGCACCGCATTGGAGTATGCAGTCACAAACCAGTTCTGGAAGGCAAACATCCGGAGCACCAAGAAGTTCCGGGAAAAGTTTGAAACTCTTTATATGCAGTCGCAGTCAGGAAGGACAGCGGCAAGAGCAACCGATGATAAGGCAGAACGGCTCAGGAGGTGGGCAGAGAATGGATAAGAGGGAATTCGCAGCACTGGCAGCTGCCATGGAAGAGTATTATGGCAGGAACCAGATCACAAAGAGTGCGGCATCTATGGATA
>CAVIPV010000159.1:3823-5953 GCA_963644495.1 Prevotella sp.
GAATGGATAAGAGAGAGTTTGCAACACTGGCAGCTACCATGGAAGAGTATTATGGCAGGAACCAGATCACAAAAAGCGCGGCATCGATGGACATCTGGTATGAACTGATCGGGGATATCCCCTATGAGCAGTGCAAGAACGCAGTAAGGCAGTTGATGGCTACAAGTAGTTTCTTCCCTTCCGCAGCCGAGATCAGAAAGTTATGCACCCAGACAGGGGATTCGGAAGCACCAAGCATAGATGATGCCTGGGGAATGGTTTTAAAAGCAGTAAGGGCTTATGGGTACATGCAGGAAGCAGAAGCCCTGGAAAGCCTGCCGGAACCATGCAGGAGCGTGGTGAAGAACATTGGCTGGCAGAACATCTGCAGAAGTGAAAATATCATGGCGGAACGTGCATTCTTCCGTGACTCCTATGGTCCTAAGCTCCAGGAGATGAAGTGTGTAGGAATGCTTCCGCCAGGGATCCGGCAGGAAAACAGACAGAGATTAGATGACCAGATCAGAATGGCAGCAGGAAGGCTGCAGTTAGGCGGCGGTACAGATGGAGAAGATGGAAGAAATGCAGGCGGCGGAGCTGGCAAGGCATAGAGTTGACCAGGGAGCCGGCGGCTATTACGCAAAGATCATGGACAAGGACCAGATCATAGCCAGGAGAGCCTATATGAGGAGCATCTTACGTGTGAGCTTCTTCTGGTGTACGATGAGCAATGCGCAGCTGGACAATATGAGGCTGTGCAAGGCAGGAGATGATTTTATTGTGGAAGATACGGATAACCGGGAGTTCATCCTGCGGATCGACCGCAGATAAAGGAGGAAAGGAAAATGGAAGAGAATGCAGCAGTTCTGGAAACTCCAGAAGTGATAAAACATACAGGCGCGGAGTGGTACCGGGATGTATCCCTGGAAGATGCAGAGGTATTTATCCGGTCCAACCTGCAGTCAGCTGTACGCAGTGTGATCGCAACGGGATTTTACCTGAAGCATATCAGGGACAATGAACTGTATCTGGAAGCAGGATATAAGAACATCAATGAGTATGCCATGGACAGGTTTGGTCTCAGTGCCTCTGCCACATCCAGGTACATTACCAGAAACACAAGGTTTTCAAGGGGCGGGAACAGTCCGCTCATAGATGATAGGTTTAAGGACTTCAGCAAGAGCCAGCTACAGGAGATGCTTGGCATGAGTGATGAGCAGCTGGAGCAGGTAACACCGGCTATGACGGTCCGGGAGATCCGGAGCATGGCAAGACCGAAGGAAATTCCTTACATAGAGATACCGGGGCAGACAGAATTAAAAGATATTCCTGGTGTTATGCCGGAAGAGAGGGCGGAAAGCTTTGAAGCATCAACGGCGGAGCTGTTTGGTGTGGAAGCGGATGAGCCAGCAGAGGATGAAAGTGTGGCTCGGTCAGTGGTGGGTAAGTTAATTAGCCAGGAAATATCGGTTGCAGAGCTGGTGGAAGAGGAAGATACGGAGATTGCGACGTCGCAAATGCTTCCGGAAGAAACTGCTGCCAATGAGCAGCGGAATGAACCTGTAGATGCAGCCCAAAAGCAGCAAATGGGCCATTGCTTATACAGACCGGAATATGAGTGTTCTTTACTAGAAGAATATATGTACCGGCCCGGAAGTGGAATGGACTGTGCTCATGAGTGCTGTTGGGAGTGCGCTGTACATGGAGAATGCAAACTTGAATGCAACAGTTCAGCTAATCGTCCAGAGGTAGAGAAAGAAATTGCGACGTCGCAAACGGACACGGAAGCTTCCGAAAATGAAGTGAAAGAACGTACAGACATGGAGCTTCTGAGAGAATTACTAGGGAGAAAAAAGCAGCTGCTAGATCAATGTCTGAAAATTCCGGGGATTGATAAGTCAGATGAGCATATCAGAAAGCAAAAAATAGAAGTAGGTGCTTTAGCTTCCATGCTGTGTGATCTGGAAGAATTGGAAGAGAAAAAGAATAGGCCGAAACAGCCAGAGCTTCCGCAGCTTAAGAATAATGATCAGAGAGCTGCTTTCATAGATGCATATGAGGCTTGGCCACTTTGGATCGACAACCAGGAGACTGGTGAGCGGTATTACCGGTATGATCTTCCAGACGGGACAAGCTTTGTGATCAGAACAT
>CAVIPV010000160.1:0-4036 GCA_963644495.1 Prevotella sp.
ACTTTGTCACGTTTTAAGCTGTGTTGGAAATAATTGTAAATTTCGTTGTGCATTTTGTATGCTTTTGCATGGATTTTTATGTTATAAATAGCATAATAACGATTTATTCTTTACGTAATTATTACATCTTTGTTAAGAATTATTTTTGTTAATTTTTAGATTATTGAATTTTCCCGTTTTATGTAAACTGTTAGCGGCCGCAAACCCTTGATTTTCCGTGGTCCGATCCTTCATTTTTCCCTGTGCGGTTTTTGTCAAAAAATGGGTTTAGTCCCCACTTTTAACAATTTTGTAATTTTTTATCCATACACGCCAGATGATCCAGATGCGCCATGGTCTCACCCACTGCAAACCACTTCTGTCCCGGCGGGAACTGATCCCAGGAAAGGCCTCTCATAGACCAGGACAAATGACCTGCAAGTTCGTAGGCACCTGCTCCCGGATACTGTTTCATAGCCTTTTTAAGCTCTGTAAGCCGTTTTTCATGGTGGGCTAAAAGGGCATCGATCCGCATGTTCAAATCCCCTTTCACGCCTCTGTGAGCCGAAAATACTGCCTTTACAGGAAGATCCCGCAGCCGTTTTAGGCTTTCCAGATAGTCCCCTAAAGAGTCTTTCACCTCCGGCCAGCTTGTGATATTCGGTGAAATATCAAATAATACATGATCACCGGAAAATAGCAGCTGCTCTTTCGGCAGATACAGGACCATGTGCCCCGGGGTATGTCCCGGTGTACAGAATGCCTGCACTTCATATTCCTCGATCATAAAGGAACTGTGATCTTCTACTGGATTTACCGGATAACCTGGTTCTGCACTATAGGCGCTTCCCTGGTTTTCCGTGACCTGACGTTTTAAGAGATCATCTGGAAATCCTTCCCTTTGAAAACGAGGAAATAAGGTTTCCATAGCGGTCTTTTCCAACCTTTTCTGATAATCGATCTCCCTTTTGCTCATATAAACCGGGATCCCTTTATCTACAAAATCCCACACAAGCCCTGTATGATCGGAATGAAGGTGGGTCAAAAACAAGGAAGTCTTTGACAGATCCAGTCCCATTTCGCCAATTCCATCCCACAACGCTTTGCGGCACTCTTCCCTGCGAAAACCGGTATCGATCACCAGAGCCTGTTCCTTCGTTTTCAAAACATACACATTCAGCTGTTTCAGCGGATTTTCCGGCAATGGTACCGGGATACAGAAAATATCCGGTGAACTCCAAAGCTGCTCTATCATCATAAGTACTCCCCTTTCAATTACACATTTTTATACGCCTTTCACACACTGCTTTTTCAAGTTTACCACCAATATCACACTATGAAAAGAGCCCCAGACGATATTTTCACACCGCCTGGGGCCCTTTTTTAATACTGTTTTCTTACATTACAGAATAACCTTAGCAGGGCACTTTGCTGCGCACTTGCCGCAGTTTGTACACTTCTCATAGTCGATGAATGCAAGGTTGTTATCCATATGGATAGCATCAGATTCACACTGCTTGGTACATAAGGTACATCCGATACATCCAGCCTGACATGCAGCCTTTACATCTTTGCCCTTGTCATGGCTGCTGCACTGTACTAAGTGTTCTGCGCTGTAAGGAACGATCTGGATCAGTCCCTTTGGACAGGTAGCAACACACTTGCCGCAGGCTACGCACTTTTCCTTGTCAACAACAGCCACGCCGTCTACAACATGGATGGCGTCAAACTGACATGCCTTTACACAGGAGCCAAAACCGGTACAGCCGTAGCTGCAGGCCTTAGGGCCGCCGGCAGGCACTACAGATGCCTTTGCACAGTCTTCAATACCTTCGTAGTTGTAAAGTGTCTTAACCTTATCACAGGAACCTTTACAACGTACAAATGCAACCTTCTTCTCTGCTGCTCCGGCAGATACGCCAAGGATAGCAGCGATCTTTTCGCCTACAGGCGCTCCACCTACAGGACATGCATTTGCAGGAGCTTTGCCCTGGGCAATTGCCTTTGCTAATGCGTCACAGCCTGCGAAACCGCAGCCGCCGCAGTTGTTTCCAGGAAGTTCCTCGCGAATAGCTACTTCCTTTTCATCTACTTCTACCTTGAACTTTTCACCGAAAAGTCCAAGGCCGATTCCTACGATGATACCTACTACTGCAATAACTGCAGCAGCGATCAAAATTGCTGTCATGTTCATCTTCGTCTCCTCCTTCTACAGTAATCCGGAAAATCCGAAAAATGCAATTGCCATAAGACCTGCAGTTACCAGTACGATAGGAGATCCCTGGAAGTTGAATGGGATATCATTTCCTTCAATACGCTCACGGATACCGGCAAGGAGTACGATAGAAACAGTGTAACCAATAGCGGTTGCAACACCGTTTACTACGCTCTGTACAAAGCTGTAGCCGTTCTGTACGTTAGTAAGGGCAACACCTAATACTGCACAGTTTGTTGTGATCAGCGGAAGGAATACGCCTAATGCATTGTACAGGGAAACCATACATTTCTTCAAGAACATTTCTACGATCTGTACCAGAGCCGCAATTACAAGGATAAAGACGATGGTCTTCAGATAATCCAGTCCTAACGGACTTAAGACGAACTGATAGATCAGGCTTGCAACAACGGAAGCGATGGTGATAACGAAGATAACCGCACCGCCCATACCGGCTGCTGTCTCTACCTTTTTAGATACGCCGACGAAGGAACAGATGCCTAAAAACTGGCTTAATACCACGTTGCTCACAAATGCGGAACTAATGGCAATAACAAGTAACTCTTTCATCCGTTTCTACCTCCTATTCTTCCGTCTTTGATTCTGCACAGCTTGCGCAGTCGCCGCAGCATCCGGTCTTAGCCTTCTTGCCCTTAGCGGAGCCATTAGTTGCTGAAGGCATCTTTAACTTGTTCTGCAGTGCAGTTAAGCAGGCCAGAACGAAGAATGCACCAGGTGCCAGGATAAAGATGGAAATAGGCTGATAGGAAGCAGGCATGATGGTTACTCCAAAGATAGAACCTGCGCCTAAGATCTCACGAACAGAGCCGATGCAGACAAGGGCGAAGGTAAATCCAAGACCCATACCTGCGCCGTCAAATGCAGAAACAACGGGGCTGTTCTTCATAGCAAATGCCTCTGCACGGCCTAAGATAATACAGTTTACAACGATCAGAGGAATATAGATACCCAGTGCGCTGTAAAGAGATGGAGTAAAACCTTCCATCAGCATGTCGACAACCGTTACCAGAGAAGCTACGATAACGATCTCTCCCGGAAGACGAACTCTTCCCGGAATGATATTTCTCATAAGAGAGATGATAAAGTTTGCTGCGATCAGTACCACGGTAGAAGAAAGTCCCATACCAAGACCGTTCATAGCAGATGTGGTAACAGCCAGTGTAGGACACAGACCTAACATCTGAACGAAGATAGGATTTTCTCTCCAGATACCATTATAAAGACGTTCTGTATACTTGTTCATTTCTTACACCTCCTACTTTCCAACGCAGTTTTCCACAAAGTAAATAGCTGCATTTGTGGCACCGGTTACTGCCTTGGAAGTATAGGTAGCGCCGCTGATGGCCTGAATCTGATTATCAGCTGTCGCGTCTGTCTTTGTTACTTCCAGCTTCTGTGCTTTCATTCCGTTAAACTGATCCTTGAAAGTTGGTTCTTTTGCTTTCATACCAAGACCAGGCGTCTCACTGATGCTTAAGAAGCCAATACCAGTCAGATTTCCTTCAGAAGTGATGCCTACAGAGATCTGTACCAGGCCATTATAACCATCATTTGAGCTTGCAGTGATCAGATATCCAAGAACAGAACCATCTTCTGCTTCTGCAGCCTGTGCGTCATTAACAGATACATTTCCAAAGCCTTGGGCTGAGATCTCATCTGCAGATGCTGCTACTGCTGCTGTCAGTTCATCGGTCTGCTCAAATTTTGCTGCTTCCGGGAATACTTCTTTATAAGTTTTGGTAGCTGCTGCCAGCTGTGCATTTGCAATAGGCTCTAAAGTCACTTCATGAACTGCACCCAGGCAAAATCCTGCAATCAAAG
>CAVIPV010000160.1:4046-5917 GCA_963644495.1 Prevotella sp.
GTGATGACAAACAGGATAGCTGCGTCTTTTAAAATTCCTTTCATGCCTTTTTTGCCTCCTTTCCAAATGCTTTTGGAAGGGTCACGCGCTCGATCATTGGTACAAACAGGTTGCTTAAAATGATCGCATAGGAAACACCTTCAGGAGAAGCACCCCACAGACGGAAGATACCGGTTAAAAGTCCTAAAACAACACCGAATACGATCTGTCCCATTGGAGTGATCGGGCTGGTCACATAATCAGTTGCCATAAAGAAAGCACCGAAGATAAGACCACCGCCGCATACCTGGCAGAGTACATAATTTACATCAAAACCACCAAAGATAAATACAAATACTGCAACAGTTCCAATATAGATCACTGGAATTCTCCAGGAAATGACCTTACGAACTAACAGGTAGATTCCGCCGATTAAAAGAGCGATGGTGGAAACCTCACCGATGGTACCTGGGATACGTCCAATGAACATAGAAGCAAGATCTACGCTCTGTCCAGCACGCATAGCTGCCAGAGGAGTTGCTCCGGAAACGCTGTCAAATCCCAGTCTTGCAGATGAGAAATTGTTCATCATGCCAGCGAAGGAAATTAACAGGAAGCATCTTGCAGCCAGAGCCGGGTTCATAAAGTTCTGTCCCAGTCCGCCGTAAAGCTGCTTTACAACGATGATAGCAAAGATACCGCCCAGTGCAGGTACCCATACAGGGATCTGAGGAGGCATGTTCAGTGCCAGGATCATACCTGTAACAAGAGCACTTCCGTCTGCAATGGTGATCGGCTTATGCATCAGTTTTTCGTAAACATATTCACTTGCCACACAAACTGCTGATGTGATCAGAAGTACAAGCAGTGCGTGGAAGCCAAAGTTATATACACCGAAAGCTGCTGCCGGGATCATGGCGATCACTACGTCAAGCATCAGGTTCTGTGTATTCACACTGCATCTCACATGAGGAGATGAAGATACGTTTAATAATTTATTCATAGCTTTTGTCCCCTCCTAGCCTTTCTTCCTGCGGTTAGCCGCAACCGTCTTACGCATTTCCTTGAACGCCTGGGTCAGAGGACGTCTTGCAGGACAGATATATGTACAGCTTCCGCATTCCATACATTCCATACCGTTGATCTTTTCAAAGGTCTCGCAGTCATGGTTCATAGCTGCCTTCATCATCATAACCGGTACGATATGGCTTGGGCAGACACTTACACAGCGTCCGCAGCGGATACATGCAGTTGGCTCAAGAGCTGCCACCTGGTCTTTTGTAAAGCAGGTTAATGCTGAAGAGGTCTTGCATACAGGCACATCTACGGTAAACAGAGCCTGTCCCATCATAGGACCACCGGAAATGATCTTCTCAGGTTCAGTCTTGAAACCGCCTGCCGCTTCGATCAGTTCCTGATAGTTGGTTCCCAGTTTTACGTTGAAGTTCTGTGGTTCTGCCACAGCATCACCTGTAATGGTAATGATCTTTCTCATTAATGGAGTGGACTTGCATACAGCCATATAAATAGAAGCAACTGTATCTACGTTATCTACGATACAGCCTGCATCTGCCGGCAGCATGGAAGAATTTACCTTGCGTCCTGTTACAGCGTAAATGATGGAACGCTCACCGCCCTGAGGATACTTGGTAAGTAACGGACAGACAGTAATCTTTGGTTCATCCTTTACCATCTCTGTCAGTTTCTTAATAGCCTCTGGCTTGTTGTTCTCGATTGCGATCACGCCCTTAGCGTTATCAAACAGCTGTAAGATGACCTTCAGACCGCCTACGATCTTCTCAGGCTCTTCGATCAGCATACGATAGTCGCTGGTTAAGTATGGCTCGCACTCTGCGCCGTTTACGATAACATAATCAATAGCGTTCTCATCC
>CAVIPV010000161.1:0-5762 GCA_963644495.1 Prevotella sp.
GTCTATGACCTCTGTCAGCTTCACTCTTGATAAGATCACGCCTACCAGAGCCATTGCAAGAAACGTATTGGAACCAGCTATATTTTTTATGGTCACGTTCAATACTCCCGGCAGTTGTATCTGGGTCACCATCATAATAAATCCCACTACTACAGCAAGGATACATGGATGGGTCGCTACTTTTTTGCAAAGCGTTTTCTTATCCGGTGCCTCTGTAAAATAAGTAAGGCCTAATGACCACATGAAAATACGCTGGGGGATCACATAAATGGATGCATACATCATTCCCATCTGTCCGAAAATCCCTTCCGCGATAGGATTTCCCAGGATTCCTGCATTGGAACAGATGGTGGCGTACTGCAGCACCTTTTTTCTGCTCTCTCCATAATGATTGTAAAGGAGCATTCCAAGAATGGAACTTCCTATCTGGATCACAACTCCTGCAATGGCAATGGTCATGCACGCGATCAGGATCTGATGGTTAAACTCGATCTGAAATGATTTCAGAATGCTTCCAGGAAGAGTAACGTAGATCACCAGGTCTGTAAGAAGATTCTTTCCCTTATCATCTACCAGTCCTCTCTTCCCGAAAATATACCCGATAAGCATAGTCAGAAACAGCATTCCCTGTGTCTGAAACAAGCCGGAAAAACTCATAAGGATTACCTCTGTTCTTTTCTCTTTCGTCTGCTGGCTTTAAGCCAGTCCGGCTTTTATTCTAGCACACTCTGTATCTGTAAAACAAGTACCTGTTTTATCTGCCTGTCTTATCTTTTTGTATTAAATGCACCAAATCCCGGGAACTGTGCTGCTGCTCCCAGTTCTTCCTCGATACGCAGGAGCTGGTTGTACTTGGCAACTCGCTCGCTTCTGCTTGGAGCACCGGTCTTGATCTGGCAGGCATTTAATGCAACAGCCAGGTCAGCAATAGTGGTATCCTCTGTTTCACCGGAACGGTGGGATGCAATTGCTGTATAACCAGCCTTGTGAGCCATCTTAATAGCCTCTAAGGTCTCGGAAACGCTTCCGATCTGGTTTAACTTGATCAGGATGGAGTTGCCGCAGCCAAGGCTGATACCCTTGGACAGACGCTCTGTATTGGTTACAAATAGGTCATCGCCGACTAACTGAACCTTGTCGCCCAGTTCCTTGGTCATTAACTGCCAGCCTTCCCAGTCTTCCTCATCCAGACCATCCTCGATGGAGTAGATCGGGTATTTCTCGCACAGATCTTTCCAATGTGCGATCAGTTCCTTGGAAGTAAACTTCTTTCCGCACTTAGGAAGGATATACTCCCCCTTTACGCTTCCTTTCCACTCGCTGGAAGCTGCGTCCATTGCCAGTACAAAGTCTTTTCCTGGCTCGTAGCCTGCACGTTTTACTGCCTCTAAGATACACTGGATGGCTTCTTCGTCACTTCCAAGGTCTGGTGCAAAACCACCCTCATCACCAACAGAAGTTGCCAGTTTTCTCTCTTTTAATAATGCTGCTAATGCATGGAATACTTCTGCACACCAGCGCAGTCCCTCTTTGAAACTGGGAGCGCCTGCTGGCATGATCATAAATTCCTGTACATCTACAGTGTTTGCTGCATGAGCGCCGCCGTTTAAGATGTTCATCATTGGCAGAGGCAGTCTGTTTCCGTTTGCTCCGCCAAGGAAACGGTACAGCGGGATCTGAAGTGCGTTTGCTGCTGCTCTTGCGCTTGCGATGGATACAGCTAAAATAGCGTTTGCGCCTAAATTGGATTTATCTTTGGTTCCGTCTGCCTGGATCATAGCACGGTCTACTGCATAAACATCAGAAGGATCCATTCCCTTTAATACCTGGGAGATAACGGTATTTACATTTTCAACTGCCTTTAAAACGCCTTTTCCGCCAAAACGGCTCTTGTCGCCGTCACGCAGCTCCAGTGCTTCAAACTCACCTGTGGATGCGCCGCTTGGTGCAGTTCCTCTTCCTACGGTTCCGTCTGTAAGATAAACTTCTGCCTCTACAGTAGGATTACCTCTTGAATCAATGATCTCTCTTCCGATTACTTTTTCGATTTCCAAATGCTTCATAATTTTGTCCTTTCTGGCAACGGAGTTTTCCCCCGGCAGGTTATACCTGTACGGGGGACTTGGCCATGATCGATTCACGTTGGTTAGTTCTTTCTAACCGCTAATATTTTAGCATAGTTGAAGTTGGAACACAATGCGGCTTATAGGGAAGTTTTTTCATTAAAAAAACAGGGCCTCCTGATCATAGGATGCCCTGTTTTTTTTGATTTATTCTGTTCTACTTTTCCCAACAGAAAAGTTGTCTCTTACTCACCCAGAGTATAATTTCCATTTCCTTCAGCTACGATGCAGCTGTTGAAAAACTCGGTTGCAGCCTTGATCAGATAGCAGGTATCTTTCACGCCTGCGGTCTCGTAAGGAGAATGCATTGCAAACTGAGGAAGTCCGATATCTACCGTATTTAAGGAAACATGGGCGTTGGAGATATTGCCCAGTGTGGAACCGCCTGCGATATCAGAACGGTTGGTGAAAGTCTGTACCGGAACCTGTACCTTCTTGCATAATGCTTTGAAAACAGCGGCGGATACAGCATCGGTGGTGTACTTCTGGTTTGCGTTGTATTTAATTACAATACCTTCGTTGATCGCCGGACGGTTGGTTGGGTCAGCTACATCTGCATGGTTTGGATGCACTGCATGTGCATTGTCAGCGGAGATCATAAAGCTGGATGCAACTGCCATAAGATACTGTTCTCTGGTGCGTCCTAAGCTGTCATTGATACGCTCTAGAACATCCTTTAAGAAGGTGGAATCTGCGCCCTGCTTGGTGCCACTTCCTACTTCTTCGTTGTCAAAGATAGCTGCTACAGATACACTGGTGCTGTTCTCTCCTTCGATCACTGCCTTTACAGAGGAAAAAGCGCACTGAAGATCATCCAGTCTTCCGCAGGATAAGAAAGTCTCATCTGCGCCCCAGATGGTTCCAGGCTGACGGTTGTATAAGAACAGGTCATGCCCTAAAATGTCCTCTTCTTTTACACCTGCTGCTTCTGCGATGAGAGACATAAAAGTTCCCTTAGCTTCCAAGCTGCCGAATACAGGAAGCATGTCCTTCTGTGCATTGTAAGCATAGCCGTCATTTACCTGACGATTCATATGGATAGCCAGATTGGGGATCATCACCAGATCGCGGTCTACATTTACCAGTTTGGATACCAGGCGGTTTCCTTCAGAAACTACCAGTCTTCCTGCAATGGATAATGGTCTGTCAAACCATGGAGCACAGATCATACCGCCGTATTTTTCCACATTTAACTTAATACAGTGAGCTGCTTCCATCTCCGGATTTTCCTTGATCTTAAAGGTTGGGGAATCGCTGTGGCTTGCCATGATCTGGAAGCCCTTAAAATCTTTTCCCGGCACCTTAAATGCGATCACAGAAGACTGGTTACGGGTTACAAAATAGCGGCCGCCAGCCTTAAGCTCCCAGCTTTCTTCCTCTTTTACCTCTGTAAAGCCGGCTGCTGTAAGCATATCCACTACATTTTTTACTGCATGGAAACAGGAAGGACTGTTCTGTAAAAATGTAAGCAGTTCTTTTGCTGTTTCATTGTAGTTTTCTCTTGTTAATTCCATAGTGTTAAATATCTTCTCCTTATATTAGCTTCTTAAATATCACTTTCAAAAACCACGCCTGCAAAAGCAGGCGGGTATGTACTCTTTTTATTTTTCTTTCATATAAGCCACTGCTTTGGAAAGTCCCATACTGTTAGAGCCCTTAAGCAGCAGGCAGTCGCCGGAAACCACATGGCTGTCTAACCAGCTTTCCAGTTCCTCTAAACTTTCTACTTCTGTGGACGGGATATCTCCCCCTGCTGATCTTAAACCTGCGCCAATCTCTTTTGCCAGTTCACCGTAAAGGACTACCTGATCTGCCGGGTGCTCCTTTAAGAAAGCTCCCACTTCCTGATGGAATTTCACAGTATCAGGGCCTAATTCCTTCATATCTGCAAGGACTGCGATCCGCTTTCCTTCGCATGGCAGAGAACCAAGTACTTCAATTCCTGCTTTCATGGAAACAGGGCTTGCATTATAACTGTCATCAATAACAGTCACACCATCCAGATGCAGGATCTGCTGACGTCCCTTAAAGCCTTCAAAGCGGCACAGTGGTTCCGCTGCCTTTTCCATAGGAATGCCGTATTCCCCTGCAACAGCCAGAGCTGCCAGGGCATTCTGTACCATATGATTGCCCATGACCTGCAAGCGCAACTGTACCTTTTCCTCTCCATGGACTGCTGTAAATACAGGATAACCATCTTCTAAGTGAAGGTCCTCGCCCCTGTAATCACAGCCTTCAGAAAGTCCGTATAAAACTTTTTTTCTGCCATTCTCAGGAATCACGTTTCTAAGAAGAAGATCATCTCCGTTTAAGAATAAAGTGCCGTCCTCTGACATTCCATCCTGGATATGCAGTTTTTCTTTTAAAATATTCTCCTGGGAGCCTAGCTGTTCAATGTGGGCTACACCAATATTGGTCATAACAGCGCAATTGACTTTAGCTACGTTGGCAATACGGGTCATTTCCCCCGGTTCGCTCATTCCCAGCTCAATGACACCGATCTCTGCATTTTCCGGGATTTCCGCAATAGTAATAGGAACCCCCACCTGGCTGTTGCTGTTTCCAGGCGTTTTGTATACAAGAAAGCCTGCACTTAAAGCTGCTGCTACCATTTCACGGGTGGTAGTCTTTCCCACGCTTCCAGTAATACCTACCAGAGGAATGGGGTTCATTTTCCTGCAATAAGCTCCAAAATCCTGAAGAGCCTTTCTGGTATCAGGGACGTTGATCCAGGCTGCAGCCTTTGCGGCAGTTTCTTTTTCTTTATCCCATTTGCACTGGGTAAGGATCGCTTTTTCTACTTCCTCTTCTGTTTTATGGCGGCTGGTAAATACCACTTTTGCACCATTCCCGATTGCCATACAGATATAATCATGTCCGTCTGCACGTTCTCCGATGATGGGCACAAAAAGATCATTTCCTGCCATTTTTCTGGAATCCAGGCTGATATGCTCTACTGATGGTCCATCCCCTTCATGTACTAATATTCCACCAACTGCTCCTGCAAGGGCTCTGGCTGTTATCTCTTTCATGTTTATGCCTTCTCTCCCAGTTCTTTTACTGTTTCTTCAATGACTTCACGGTCCAGGAAATGATGACGGACACCATTGATCTCCTGGTAATCTTCATGTCCTTTTCCGATGACAGCTACCATATCTCCCGGCTGTGCCTGAAGGATGCTGTAGCGGATGGCTTCCCTGCGGTCCGGGATCTCAATAAACTTTCCGCCCGTCTTTTCAATGCTTCCACGGATATCTGCAATGATGTCTTCTACTTTTTCATAGCGGGAATTATCTGCTGTAATAATACTCAGATCCGCCATCTTTCCGCCGATCTCGCCCATAGAATATCTGCGGTCCTTGGAACGGTTTCCACCGCAGCCAAAGACACATACCAGACGTTTTGGATGATAATCCCGAAGTGTGGATAACAGGCTTTCCATGCTTACTGCATTATGGGCGTAATCCACAAGAACCGTGCATCTCTCACTGGTATAAACGATCTCCATGCGGCCGTTGACACGGATATGCTCTAATGCATGGCTGATCTTTTCTTTATCCAGATTTAAAAAGCTGCACACGCTGACCGCTGCCAGTGCATTTACCACATTAAAGAGACCTGGAATGCCCAGTCTTACTT
>CAVIPV010000162.1:0-5718 GCA_963644495.1 Prevotella sp.
CCTGAAAAATGCCAACGTAAGCTGCATCCGGGGAAAGCAGATCATCTGTATTCTTACAGGGATACTGACAGCCCTTCTCATTGCCTTGATTCCTGAAGGATTATTTGCTCCGGGAACAGAAAAATCCCTATTTGATCTGCTTTTTCAGCTTGCAGGCGGCTTTATCATAGCAGTGGCCTTAGTTCTTCCCGGCATCAGCGCTTCCCAGATGTTATATATGCTGGGAATTTATGAAAGTACTTTAAAGGCGGTCAGCCGTCTGGAGGTTCTGGCGCTGCTTCCATTGGCTGTTGGCGGGATCTTTGGAACCTATCTTACAGCCCGCATTCTGGAACAGCTGATCAAAAAGCACAGGGAAGCCACTTTTTTAATGATCTTAGGCTTTATGCTGGCATCATTACCCGAACTTCTGCCGGATCATTTAATACAGCAAAACCTGCTGTTATGCGGGATCGCACTGGCAGCAGGTTTTGAAAGCATCTATTTTTTGTCAGCAAAATAGATGAATGAAAAATTGAAAGATATTTCTGGATTAAATCAGAAAAAGAGTTGCAACATTCTGCATAAATGGTAAAATAAAAGTAAATTTTCGGGGCGTGTTATTTAGTAACAATATACAGGAGAAGGAGGGGAATACATGGAAACTATAAAATCTCTTACAGAGCAGATGACAGCAGCCACTGGAAGCAAAAAAGCGGAACTGGTGCTGAAAAATGCACAGATCGTCAATGTATTTACCCAGTCAGTAGAATCGGGGGATATCGCCATTGAAGGCGGACGGATCGTGGGGATCGGAAGCTATGAAGGGGTGACAGAAAAGGACCTGAATGGGGCTTATGTGTGCCCTGGCTTTTTAGACGGCCATATCCACATTGAAAGCTCTATGACCTCCCCGGGAGAGTTTGAACGGGCAGTAGTCCCACACGGCACCACAGCCGTGATCACAGATCCACATGAGATCACAAACGTAGCGGGAGAAGCCGGGATCCAGTTTATGATGCAGTCGGCCCAAAATCTGGACCTGGATGTATATTTTATGCTTCCATCCTGTGTACCGGCCACAGACCTGGATGAGTCCGGGGCGGAGCTTCTGGCAGCAGATCTGGAGCCATTTTACAGAGAAGAAAAGGTTTTAGGGCTGGCAGAGGTGATGAATGCTTTCGGTGTGACCCATGGGGGTAAAGGGTGTCTTGAAAAGCTGGTACAGGCCCGTTCCTTAAAGAAAGCCATTGACGGCCATGCTCCGGCTCTTTCTGGAAAAGAGTTAAATGCCTATGTAACAGCGGGAATCCGGTCAGACCATGAGTGCTCTGACTTTGAAGAGGCTAGAGAAAAATTTGCCAGAGGCCAGTGGATCATGATCCGCCAGGGAACAGCGGCAAAGAATTTAAAAGGCCTTATGGGAATGTTTGAAGATCCCTATTATCAGCGCTGCCTGCTGGTAACAGATGATAAACATCCGGGAGATCTGATCCGTATCGGTCATATTGATGCCATTATCAGAGAAGCTGTTTCCATGGGAGCTGACCCCATCCGTGCGATCCGTATGGGAACCTTAAATACAGCCATGTATTTCGGCCTTTCAGACATGGGTGCAGTGGCACCGGGGTATGTGGCAGATCTGGCTGTTTTTGATAACCTGAAGGATTTTAATGTAAAACAGGTATACAAAGGCGGAAAACTGGTGGCAGAAAATGGAAAAATGCTCCACCAGAAAGAAACAGTCACAGACTGGTCCAATGAGATCAAAGAACGGGTATTCCATTCCTTCCACAGAGGTCCTATTACAGTAGAAGAACTGAAACTAAAAGAAACCACAGGAACCCACCTGCGAGTCATCGACATGGTAGCTCATGAACTGATCACCACAGAACGGATCGAAGAGTGGAGAGAACTGCCTGGAGTGGCTCCTGGTGTAGATATAAGCCGTGACATCGTAAAACTTGCCGCCATTGAGCGCCACAAAAATACTGGTCATGTAGGACTGGGCTTTTTAGGAAAATACGGCTTAAAGCGGGGCGCCGTAGCCACCAGTATCGGCCACGATTCCCACAACCTTGTTATCGCCGGCGTCACAGACGAAGACATGGTCCTTGCAGGCAACCGTGTCATCGAAAATGGAGGCGGTCTAGCCATTGCCCTTGACGGCAAAGTATTAGCCGACCTGCCGCTGCCTATCGGCGGTCTTATGGCAGACGAACCGGTAGAAGTAGTAGATGAAAAGCTGGAACACATGAAGAAGATATCCATGGAACTGGGAATATCAGAAGATATCGATGCTTTTATGACACTGGCATTTATCAGTCTGCCGGTTATTCCGAAGTTGAGACTGAATACATATGGAGTTGTGGATGTGGAGAAGCATCAGGTGGTGGAAGCCAGGTTTTAGATTTAGGAATAAAAGAGCAATTGAAAACAGTTAAAATCAGTCAAAAAAGCAATCGCAAATTTTTACGATTGTTTTTTGCGTGGTGCGCCCGGCTGTGTACGTTTTTAGCCGGTATATATCTTTTGGGTGGATGGTTCCATTTTTGCGAAATATATGAGATAATAAGAAAAAACAGCAGTTTTTATGGGGTAGAAGTTAGCTACCATCATTCGAAAGCGGTGGATTTTCGTCCATAGCAACGAAAGGATTGTTTTATGAAAAATAATTTAAGACTTCCGGTAGGAATTGAAAGTTTTGAAGAAATTCGAAGAAATCAGTATTATTATGTTGATAAAACAAAACTGATCGAGCAACTATTTGATACTCTTGGAAAGGTAAGCTTGTTTACGCGTCCCCGTCGCTTTGGTAAAACCCTTAACATGAGTATGCTAAAGTGCTTTTTTGAGGTGGGAGCAGATCCGTCGCTTTTTGATGGACTCTATATTTACGAAAATCATGCACTTTGTGAGCAGCACATGGGGCAATATCCAGTGATCTTTCTTTCACTCAAAAATGTTGAAGGTTTGAATTTTGAAAGTGCAATGTACCAGATGCTGGAATTGATTTCAAAGGAAGCGGAGCGTCATGCTGTTCTTCGAAAAAGCGAAGCTTTGGATGAAAATGCAAGGAAAACATATGAAGCACTGACAACGTTTTCAAACGGACGATATCAAATGACAGAGGAGACATTGTTTAGCTCTTTGCAGACACTTTCTGAACTGTTATCTTTGCATTATCATAAGAAAACGGTTATCCTTATTGATGAATATGATGTTCCGCTTGATAAGGCATTTCAGCATGGTTATTATAAGGAAATGGTTTTCCTTATCCGGACGATGTTTGGAAAGGCATTGAAGACCAATGATGCACTGGCATTTGCAGTGCTGACGGGATGTTTGCGTGTTTCGAAGGAAAGTATTTTTACAGGACTCAATAACTTTAAAATTCTTTCGATTACGGATACACGCTTCGACGAGCAGTTCGGTTTTACAGATGTGGAGGTTCAAAAGCTGCTTTCAGACTATCATCTTGAAAAAAGATTCAAGGAAGCAAAAGAATGGTATGATGGTTATCGTTTCGGAAAAGCGGATGTTTACTGTCCGTGGGATGTTGTCAATTTTGCGGATCGTGCCAAGGATGATCCAGAAGCAAAACCAGAGGCATATTGGATCAATACCAGTGGAAATGATCTTGTGAAGCGATTTATTGATAAGGCAAATAAAACAACGAAAAATGAGATTGAGAGCCTGATTGCCGGTGAAGCGATCGAAAAGGAACTCCGTCTGGATCTAACATATGAAGAAATTGATCAGAGTATTGAAAATCTCTGGAGCGTTCTCTTTACAACCGGATATCTTACACAAAGCGGAAGAACAGAAGAGGGGGCCTACCGCCTGGTCATTCCGAACCGGGAAGTACGAGAGGTTTTCAGACTTCAAATAAATGAATGGTTTAAAAGATCAATCTTCAGTAACACGGATCGTTTGACCGCATTTTGGAAAGCTTTTGAGGAGGGGGATACCGAAGGCATTGAGCAGTACTTAAACCGTGTACTGAGTAATTCTATCAGTGTTTTTGATACAAAAGCGAGAAAGGAAGAAAATGAAAGCTCCTATCATAACCTTCTTGTTGGTATTCTTACGGGTAATGCTGACTGGCTTGTAAAATCAAATGTGGAAGCCGGAGAAGGATTTGCGGATATTATCGTAGAAACGGATGACCCGGATGCTGGTATTATTATTGAGCTAAAGTATACAAAAAGTTTTAATGAAATGGAAACAGCCTGCCAGAGAGCTCTTGATCAGATCCGGGATCGTCGTTACCAGGAATACCTCCTAAACGATGCCAGAAAAGATATTCGTTTGTATGGTATTGCTTTCTGCAAAAAGCGATGCAGAGTAATAACGGAAGTGTTGACTGCTGAATAACTTGCTTTCTCAAACAGCGTGCCGGGTACACAGATTCATGTGGGAGTTATGCCTATTGATACAGATAATTCTGCGGGACCAACCTGAGAAAACTGATGGCAGAGTTATAAAATAATCAAAGAAAAGCATCTTTTATCTCACAGGACAAGGATGAAATATTAAATGTCCGTTGATGATAAAAGGTGCTTTTCTTATGCGTATGTTCTGTTTTTATACAGAAAATAAAGTCTGTTAGAAGTCAAAGGTAAAAGCAATCTTACGGATCGATGGGTCATGTGTATCGACAAAATCAAAAGCAGCCTGTGCATCGGTAAGCTTGTAGGTATGGCTTACTGTGCCATTCAGATCAAGCTTGCCTTTTTCAATCAGATCGATCACAGTCTGGAATCGGTGATTTTGCAGGCGGCTTCCACGGACATCCAGCTCTTTGCTGGTGATCACAAATTGATTGATCTCATCCGGTGCAACGCTAAAGCCCATGGTGATCACGCGCCCGGCATTTCCGGCACACTTGCAGGCTGTCAGAAAGCTTCCGTGGAAGCAGGCACAATCAATCACAACAGTTGGTCCATATCCATCTGTGAGTTCTTTTGAACGTTCTATTACATCTTCTGTTTTAGAATTGATAATATCAGTAGCACCATTTTTCAGGCATTCTTCCAGTTTGTCCTCTTCAATATCAACCATGATGATCTTACGGGGGCTGTATAAACGGGCGATACGCAGCATGCTGCTTCCTAATGCACCGGCTCCGATGATCATAAGGGTATCTTCAAATTCCAGTTGGGCACGACTGCAGGCCTGCACGGCAATGGTGGTAGGCTCTATCATGATCGCATCCCGGTCGCTTAACGATTCCGGTAATTTATAGACATCGGTTTCAGGAACAGCCATAAATTCCCGGTAGCCTCCATCAATATGAACACCGCGTACACGCAGATTCTGACACACATTTGGACGTCCCTTGCGGCAGGCATAGCAGGTGCCGCAGGCAGTTACCTGATCAATGATAACACGGTCTCCAGGTTTAACGGTCTTCACACCAGGTCCTACCTCGTCTACAACGCCTACCATTTCATGACCGATGATACGGGGATAGGTTGCTGCTGCATTAGAACCATGGTAGATACCAACATCGCTGCCGCAGATACCTGCAGAGGTCATTTTTACGATTACATTGTTCTTTTCATCCAGAACAGGCTTTTCAACATCAATAATACGAAGGTCATTAGGTTTTACAATCTGAACTGCTTTCATTTTAGTACTTATCTCCATTCCAATAGCAATGGGGCAAAAATATTTGCCCCACACATCATAATATGAAAAAAATCAATCCTGACTTACACGAACAACTACCTTCAT
>CAVIPV010000163.1:0-5718 GCA_963644495.1 Prevotella sp.
TAGATCCCAGTCCTCCGATCATAAGGGTGTCCACCATATTTACAATGGTATTTAACATTCCCTGCAGTGCCACCGGGCACGCGATCATAAGCGCCTTTTTTAAGAAACGCCCATCATGCAGCATTTCCCAGGTACTTTTTAATATTCCTCCCATTTTTATCTCCATTATCTGTTGTTATCTTTACATAAGAACAGCCTGGAAAAGCAGGGCTGTACGTTTACAGCCTATGTATGCAGTTCCAGACTTATCCTTAACGCCTCATTTACCTTCTGCAGCAGTTCTCCGTCAATGTGACATATCTTTTCCTTTAATCTCTGCTTGTCAATGGTCCTGACCTGTTCTAAAAGGATCACGGAATCCCGTATCATGTCACAGCTTCCCCTGTTTAATTCTACATGGGTAGGCAGCTTCGCCTTGTTCATCCTGGATGTTATCGCCGCGCAGATCACTGTGGGACTGTGCCGGTTTCCCACATCATTCTGGATGATAAGGACCGGACGCACGCCGCCCTGTTCAGACCCGACTACAGGCCTTAGATCTGCGTAATAAATATCTCCGCGTCTGATGATCACATTCTTCACTCTCCGTCATATTCTTAACCTTAGTATTGACACATTTTTAAAATGTATACACTACTGTTATCATATGAGGGAGATAGCTCCCTGGAGCCTGTCTATCCCATATATCACAAATTTATGGTGAATGATGGATCTCTAATCACTCAAATCCTTTAAATACATCATCAAAGTAATCTTTGGTACCAACCACTTTTCCGTCTTTTAAATAAACTCTTGGTACGCGTTTTCCGATATCACAGATCATTTCATAGTGGAATCCGCCGGACTTTTCTGCCAGCTCTTCCATGGTAATGCATTCATCCCCGTCTCTTCCCAAAAGGGTGACTTCATCATCTTCCTGTACATCTGGGATATCTGTTACATCCACCATAAACTGATCCATGCAGATGCGGCCTAAAATAGCTGCTCTCTTTCCGCGGATCAGCACGTCCCCCTTTCCAGAAAGGGAACGGACATAGCCATCTCCATAACCTACAGGAATGGTTGCCACTTTCATGGTGTGGTCTGCTACAAAAGTGCCGCCGTAGCTGACTGCTGTTCCTGCTTCAATCTCCTTGATATAGGTAATGCAGCTTTTGATCTCCATGGCCGGTGTCAGTTTTACACTTTCATGATCTACCTCATCAGAAGGATACATACCGTAAATGGCAATACCTGCTCTTACCATATCCATATGGTTGGACTCTAAGGATTCCACAATACCTGCGCTGTTGGAGCAGTGACGGATAGGGATCTGTACTCCCAGTTCCTTAAGATAGCCTAAAAACTCTCTGTAACGACGGTACTGCTCTTCGTAGGCAGATTTATCTGTCTCATCTGCCCTTGCAAAATGGGTAAACAGGCCTTCTACTTTAATACCTTCTAAAGCTGCAATGGCTGCTGCCTCTTTTGCATGTTCTCTGTCCGGCTTCATTCCGATCCGGCTCATACCTGTATCCAGCGCCAGATGGATCACTGCCTTTTTTCCCTGCTTTACAGCCAGGTCTGACAGTTTTTTCGCTTTTTCATACTGGAACATAGCGGTGCGGATATCGTAACGCAGCAGATTCTCATAACGGGACTCATGGGTCACACCCAGGATAAGAATGGTCTTATTGATCCCATGTCTGCGAAGGATAATGCCTTCATCTATAGTGGCTACTGCATATCCATATACATAAGGTTCAATGGCTTTGGCTACAGGAACACTTCCGTGGCCGTATCCGTCTGCTTTTACCGAGCCCATGATCAGGGTGGATGCAGGCAGATTGTCCCTCATGGATCTCATATTAGAAGCAACAGCATCCAGATCCACTGTTGCGTATACTCTGCTGTAAGGTCTCATATATGTTTTATTTCCTCCCGGCATATTGATGCCATCTTAACAAACTTGCTTTCAAAAACTCACTTTTGCGAGTTTTGATCCCATTATAACTCACAAAAGTGCGCTAAGCTTTAATTATACACCATACGCCGCATTTTTCAAGAAGGTTTCCTGTGCATCTGCTCCGTTTTCGCAAACATTTTATATCTGCTTACTCATTGCGCCTTACTGCCTCGTCCATAACAGCGCCTACTGCCTGGGATAACTCTGTAGCTAACAGGCTGTGGCTTCCGGCCCCGGCTGCCTTTTCTCCTGCCAGGCCATGAACATAGACGCCCATGCGGGCTGCTTCTTCCTCTTCCATTCCAATAGCTAAAAGTCCGGCAATAGTACCTGTAAGCACATCCCCCGAACCCGCCTTTGCCATGGCGCTGCAACCGCTGGTATTAATATACAGGCCGCCTTCCTGACCTGCCACTACCGTAGCCGCATCTTTTAACACACAGGTAACTCCATATCGGGATGCATAGGCGCTTGCAGCTCCTACCAGGTCTTCTTTTAACTGGCTGATGGTCTGACCTGTCAGTCTCGCCATTTCTCCAAGGTGAGGGGTGATAATAATGTTTTCCGTATAATAAGAAGTCAGATAAGGATGAGAAGCAACGGTATTTAAGCCGTCTGCATCCAGGATCACCGACACATAGGCACTGGTAAGGATATCCTCTACCAGATACTCTACATACGGCTCACTTCCAAGCCCCGGTCCTAAAACCACAACGCTGGCCCACTTCATCTGCTCTTCGATCATTTCTTTAAACTCTTCACGGCCCTGAAGGAGCTGATCCGGTGTATAAGTTACCATGATTGCTTCTGGAAGCAGTCCCTGAAGGATCGGGCGGTTTTCTTCTACTGTGAGTATTTTTACCAGCCCCGCACCTGCTCTGTAGGCAGTGAGTGCGCTTAAATAGGCAGCACCGCACATCCCGGCGCTTCCTGCTGCGATCAGTACTTTTCCAAAGGTTCCTTTATTGGAGTCCGCTTTTCTTTCAGGGATACAGCAAAGATCTTTTCTTTCATAGGCGAAAGCCCGTTCCTGTCTGCCCCCTTCTTCCTCTTCACATTCTAACGCCATTTCCGGAAAACCAATATCTTCTACCAACACCTTTCCTGCATAGCTTCTTCCTGGATAAAGGGCTGTTCCCATTTTTTCCCAGCCAAAAGTCACTGTCACATCTGCTTTTAAAGCAGTTCCCATCACAGCGCCTGTGTCTGCATGGACGCCGGAAGGGATATCTACTGCCACACAGAAGGCATGCTCCTGCTCCCGTATCTGGTTTAATTCATCCAGGCATCTTTTATAATTGCCTTCTACCGGTCGTCCAAGACCTACGCCAAATACAGCGTCAATGATAACGCCGCAGTGCTTTTCTTTCTTATCTGTCTCTATTTCCTGCCATGGTTTTACAGAGATCCCCAGTTTCCGGGCTATGGAAAGCTGTGTTTTTAACTCCTGGGTCCCCCTGTTTTCATCACCTGCCATGTAGATGCACACGGAATAGCCTTTTAAATGGAGCATTCTGGCAGCTGCCACGCCGTCAGCTCCATTATTTCCGCTGCCGCATACAGACCAGACATACTTATCTTTTTTTGCTGCTTTTTCTGCCTCTGCTGCCACTGCCATAGCCGCCCGCTCCATTAACACCATAGACGGAATGCCAATCTCCTGTATGGTTTTGGCATCTGTCGCCTTCATTCTTCTTCCTGACAAAAGAGTCCTCATTTTTCCTGTGATCCTTTCCCTTCTCCTACTGCAAAAGCCATTGCCAGTCCATTTGTGTTGGAAATAGAAACATGGATCTGCTCCATTCCCATTTCTTCAAATTGCTTTAAAGCCCCGCCGTAAAGACGCACATAGGGCTTGCCCAGTTCATCCCGCAAAACCTCAATATCACCAGGCATAAAGGTGCGAAAACCGGTTCCAAACACTTTTGCTACAGCCTCTTTTACAGCAAAAGAGCCGGCAAGCTTAGAGGCAGATCCTCCTGCTTGCCGGCTTTCCGCCTCTGTAAATGTGCGTGATACAAAATGTTCTTTTTCGCAGGCCTTTCTCATACGGTCAATTTCTACCAGATCCGTTCCTACTCCCAGTATCATCACGTTTACTCTCTTTTTTATTCTTTTTTTGCATCCTCTGCATTTGCCTTTTCCTGCATGTTGCATACACGGTAAGACAGGCGCATCAGACTCTCTGATAAGTGTACGTTTTCTACTACCACATCGTCAGGCACTACCAGATCTGTGTGGGCAAAGTTCCAGATTGCCTTGATACCGGCCTTGATCAGGCGGTCAGCGATCTCCGGTGCCTTTGTCTTTGGAATGGTAAGTGCTGCGATCTGGATATTGTTTTCCTTGATAAAGGTTTCCAGATCATCTACAGAACGGATCTCAATGCCGCGGATCACAAGTCCGATCAGCTTTGGATTGATATCAAACATACCTCTGATGACAAAACCTCTCCGCTCAAAGTTAGTATAATTGGCAATGGCCTGTCCCAGATTACCTGCACCAATGATGATCACATTGTGCTGACGGTCAATGCCAAGGATCTTTGCGATCTCTGAATAAAGATATTTTACATTATATCCGTATCCCTGCTGGCCAAAGCCACCGAAATTATTAAGGTCCTGACGGATCTGAGACGCCGTTACCTTCATTCTGCTGCTCAGTTCGTTGGAAGAAATGCGCTCTACACCTTCTTCGATCAGCTCGCCAAGGTAGCGATAATATCTGGGCAGTCTGGAAATTACTGCTTTTGATATCTCTTTGCGTTCCATTTTAACCCTCTCCTTCTTGTATATGATTCTCTCCCTTGCGTTATAAGTGTCCTTGCAGACACTATGGGGGTATGATTACTCTAGTATCCATTATAATCAGACGTTAAATAAATGTCAAATCTGTTTTCAGTATGTTCTTGAAAAAATTATTTTCCTATATTATACTGTTTGGTGCAAACCGGCTGTTTTTGCCGGTAAATACTACATTTTCACTATATTTTTACTGCGTTTTTAAGGAGTTTATCATGATATTATCCTGCAACAATATCTGCAAGTCATTTGGGGAAAATGACATTTTAAAGCAGGTTTCTTTTCATATAGAAGACCATGAAAAAGCGGCCATCGTAGGCATCAATGGTGCCGGCAAGTCTACTCTTTTAAAGGTGCTCATTGGAAAACTGGCCGCTGATGACGGCGTTGTCACCTGGGCAAAAGGTGCTTCTATCGGTTATCTGGCCCAGCACCAGGACTTAGAGGGAGCCGAAACCATTTACGATGCCCTTTTAGAGGTAAAAAAGCCGGTGATCCAGATGGAGGCGCGCATCCGCAGCCTGGAACTGGAAATGAAATCCGCTTCCGGCGATGAGTTAGAGGCCAAGCTTTCTGAATACAGCCGTTTAAACCATGAATTTGAAATGGCAGACGGCTATTCTTACCAAAGCGAGATCATCGGTGTTTTAAAGGGACTTGGCTTTACAGAAGATGAATTTTCAAAGCCTATCACTGCCCTTTCCGGCGGTCAGAAGACCCGCGTTTCCTTAGGCAAGCTGCTGCTTACCAAACCGGATATCCTGCTTCTTGACGAACCCACCAACCACCTGGATATGGAGTCTATCGCCTGGCTGGAAACCTATCTGCGAAACTACAGCGGTGCTGTGATCATCGTAGCCCATGACCGCTATTTCCTGGACCGTGTAGTTACAAAAATCATTGAACTGGATATGGGACACTGCACTGTATTTTCCGGCAATTATTCTGCCTACAGTGATAAAAAGGCCATGC
>CAVIPV010000164.1:0-5652 GCA_963644495.1 Prevotella sp.
TGCGTCAGCAGGCGGGACCTTTTTCTTTTTGGACATACTGCACATTCGCAAATACGAACAAATAACGGATATGTGAAAATGACAGAAAGTGGAAGCGCTTACACTGATTTTTACAGTAAAATTAACAAATTTTTTCAAAGTTTTGCCCCGAAAAGGGTTTACTGAAAAAAAGTTTGTGATATAATAAACACGTTGGACGGACACGAAGAACCATTGATTCCGTCCTAAGCTAAGTTAAGTCGGCGGCAGTCAGGTGAAAGGGGCCTGGCGGACTGCTATATCAGAGGAGGAAAAGACTTATGGCAACAAAGTGGGTTTACTTGTTCAGTGAGGGCAATGCAAACATGAGAAATCTTCTGGGAGGCAAAGGTGCAAACCTGGCTGAGATGACAAATCTTGGTTTACCTGTTCCTCAGGGATTTACAATTACAACAGAAGCTTGTACACAGTACTATGAAGATGGCAGAAAGATCAATGACGAGATCATGGGCCAGATCATGGAGTATATCGGAAAGATGGAAGAGATCACCGGCAAGAAGTTTGGTGATAAGGAAAATCCACTTCTGGTTTCCGTTCGTTCCGGTGCAAGAGCATCCATGCCTGGTATGATGGATACCATCCTGAACTTAGGTCTGAATGAAGAAGTAGTAGAGGTTCTGGCTAAGAAGTCCGGCAATCCGCGTTGGGCTTGGGACTGCTACAGAAGATTTATCCAGATGTTCTCCGATGTTGTTATGGAAGTCGGAAAGAAATACTTTGAAGAGCTCATCGACAAGATGAAAGCTGAAAAAGGCGTTAAGCAGGACGTTGAACTGACTGCAGAAGATCTTCATGATCTGGCTGAGCAGTTCAAGGCTGAATATAAAGAGAAGATCGGAAAAGACTTCCCAACTGATCCTAAGGAGCAGTTAATGGAAGCTATCAAGGCTGTATTCCGTTCATGGGATAACCCAAGAGCAAATGTTTACCGTCGTGACAACGATATCCCATATTCCTGGGGTACTGCAGTAAACGTGCAGATGATGGCATTTGGTAACATGGGCGAGACTTCCGGTACTGGTGTTGCATTTACCCGTGACCCAGCAACTGGTGAGAAGCACTTAATGGGCGAGTTCCTGATGAATGCACAGGGCGAAGACGTAGTAGCTGGTGTGCGTACACCTCAGAAGATCGACCAGTTAAAGGAAGTTATGCCAGAAGTTTATGAGCAGTTCGTTGGTATCTGCCATACTCTGGAAGATCACTACAGAGATATGCAGGATATGGAGTTTACCATTGAGGACAGAAAGCTGTACATGCTGCAGACACGTAATGGTAAGAGAACTGCACAGGCTGCATTAAAGATCGCTTGTGATCTGGTTGATGAAGGCATGATCGATGAGAAGAAGGCAGTTAAGATGATCGATCCACGTAACCTGGATACACTGCTTCATCCTCAGTTTGACGCTGCTGCACTTAAGAAGGCTGAGCCTGTAGCTAAGGCACTGGCTGCTTCACCAGGTGCTGCCTGCGGTAAGATCGTATTTACAGCAGAAGATGCAAAGGCTTGGAAGGCAAAAGGCGAGAAGGTAGTTCTGGTTCGTCTGGAGACTTCTCCTGAAGATATTGAAGGTATGAAGGCTGCTCAGGGTATCCTGACTGTCCGCGGTGGTATGACCAGCCATGCAGCAGTAGTTGCACGTGGTATGGGTACTTGCTGTGTATCCGGCTGCTCCGAGATCGTTATGGACGAAGAGAACAAGAAGTTCGTTCTGGCTGGAAAAGAATACCATGAAGGTGACTGGCTGTCTATCGATGGTTCTACCGGTAAGATCTACGATGGCATTATCCCAACTGTAGATGCTACTATCGCTGGTGAGTTCGGCAGGATTATGGCATGGGCTGACAAATATAGAAGATTACAGGTTCGTACCAATGCAGATACTCCTAGAGATGCTGCAAAGGCTAGAGAGCTTGGCGCAGAAGGTATCGGTCTTTGCCGTACAGAGCATATGTTCTTTGAAGGCAACAGAATCGACGCATTCCGTGAGATGATCTGCTCCGAAACAGTAGAAGAAAGAGAAGCAGCTCTGGAGAAGATCTTACCTGAACAGCAGGGAGATTTCGAGAAGCTGTATGAGGCTCTGGAAGGCAACCCAGTTACCATTCGTTTCCTGGATCCGCCTCTGCATGAGTTCGTTCCTACTGAGGAAGAGGATATTAAGAAACTGGCTGACGCTCAGGGCAAGACTGTTGAACAGATCAAGGCTATCTGCGATGCACTTCATGAGTTCAACCCAATGATGGGACATCGTGGCTGCCGTCTGGCTGTTACCTATCCTGAGATCGCTAAGATGCAGACAAAGGCTGTTATCCGTGCAGCTATCAATGTTAAGAAGGCTCATGCAGACTGGAACGTTTGCCCAGAGATCATGATTCCTCTGATCTGCGATACCAAGGAATTAAAGTATGTTAAGAAGATCGTTGTTGAGACCGCTGATGCTGAGATCGCAGCAGCTGGTGTAGATCTGAAATATGAAGTTGGTACTATGATCGAGATTCCAAGAGCAGCTTTAACTGCTGATGAGATCGCTAAGGAAGCTGAGTTCTTCTGCTTCGGTACTAACGACTTAACCCAGATGACTTACGGATTCTCCCGTGATGACGCTGGCAAGTTCTTAAATGCTTACTATGATGCTAAGATCTTTGAGAATGATCCATTTGCAAAACTGGATCAGACCGGTGTTGGCAAGCTCATGGAAATGGCTATTAAGTTAGGAAAGGCTACACGTCCTGATCTTCATGTAGGTATCTGCGGCGAGCATGGCGGTGACCCAAGCTCCGTAGAATTCTGTCACAAGATCGGACTGGACTATGTATCCTGCTCACCATTCCGTGTACCGATCGCTCGTTTAGCAGCAGCACAGGCAGCGCTGGAAGACTAACATGCAATCGGCATTGAAAAAGGCTAATCGATTAAAAATTGTTATATAAGGGATAAAAGCAGCAGCGCTGGAGGAAACTTCGGCGCTGTTGCTTTTTAATATTGTTCTTAATATCTTTCTTAATAAATCTTACGGAAGTTTGATATTTTTGTGAAACGCTTTACTGTATGGAGTGAAAATGCTATGATGAGGACAACGAGTGCCTCGTATGTGGATATAGGCATAAGTGAAGCTTATGATAGCAGAAGAAAGGAATTGAAACAAAAAATGAAGAAATGGATGACGATCTGCCTTATGGCAGCAGCATCTGCCATGTTATTAGCAGGCTGCGGTACAAAAGATAATACAGCAACAACAGCAGTTGAAACAACTGCAAAGGCAGAGGATACAAAAGAAACTGAGACTGAAAAAGCAGAAGAGACTGCTCAGGCAGCAGCCGGTGAAACATTAGCTTCTGAAGCAGCTGATGACAACAGCGGACTGGATCTGACAGCAGCTGCTGGAAAGCATCATGTGGAGATCACTGTAAAAGATTATGGCACCATTGATGTAGAATTAGACGGGGATGCAGCACCGATCACAGTTGCCAACTTCCTGGATCTGGCAGGAAACGGCTTTTATGACGGACTTACATTCCACCGTATCATCAGCGGATTTATGATCCAGGGCGGTGATCCGTTGGGAACTGGTATGGGCGGTTCTGAGCGTGAGATCAAAGGCGAATTTGCTTCCAATGGTGTGGAAAACTCATTATCTCACACAAGAGGAGCTATTTCCATGGCAAGAGCACAGCGCAAGGACAGTGCAAGCTCCCAGTTCTTTATCGTACATGAGGACAGCACCTTCTTAGATGGCGAATATGCATGCTTTGGCTATGTAACAGATGGTATGGATGTGGTTGACGCTATCTGCGAAGATACAAAGGTAGAGGATAACAACGGAACGGTTGCAAAGGAAAATCAGCCTGTGATTGAAAGCATTAAGGTGATCGATTAATAGGTTAGCGTCTATGTACTCCCGGAGTACACATATCTGAAAAGGAGTAAGAATGAGAAAAAATGTGGGAAAAATGAAAAGCCGTTTCCTTTTAACGGTGCTGTCAGCACTTGCATTGTCACTGGCAGCCACCGTAGGTGCATTTGCAGATGAAAGTGATACTTCCAAACTGGTATCCGGCACGAAGATCAATGGTGTAGGCGTAGGCGGACTGACGCCGGATGAGGCAAAAGCCAGGATCGAGGGCTTTTATGCTGGGGAATATACCCTGAATATTAAGGAAAAAGACGGAAAAGAAGAGAGCATTAAAGGCAGTGACATTGGTTATCAGGTAACCGTATCCGGCAGTATCCAGGAAATCCTGGACAGCCAGAATGCTTCCGGCCGTGTAGCGGGACCTTCCGGGGACAATACCCATACCATGGAAGTTTCCGCCCAGTATAATGAGGAAGCGTTGAATGCAAAGATAAATGGACTTGCATGCATCAGCGGCGGAAGCATTGTGACTACAAAAGATGCCACTATTTCTGCATACGAAGAAGGAAAAGACTTTACCATTATCCCGGCAGTGCAGGGAAATGACGTAGACCCTGAAAAGACAAAGCAGGTGATCACGGCAGTAGTGAGAGCTGGAAGCAAAGAAGTTTCCCTGGAAGAAACAGGCTGTTACCGCACCGTTGGTGTCTGGGAAAGTGATGAAAGCCTGAAAGCTTTATGTGATGCCATGAACAGCCGCAGGACCAAACAGCTGCGTTATGTATTTGGAGATGCCGCAGAGGTGCTTTCCGGCGAGACCATGGCCAGTTGGATCACAGGAAGCAGCAATGGTCAGGTAACTCTGGATCAGGAAAAAATCGCTGCTTTTGTGGCAAATCTGGCGGCAACTTATGATACAGCTGGAAAGACACGCAGCTTTACAGGTGTATCCGGTGCTGAGTATCAGCTTACAGGCCCTTATGGCTGGAAGATCGACCAGGCAGGTGAGATCGCGGCACTTACAGAGCTGATCCAGAGTGGTTCTGTATGGCAGAGCGGCGACAGTGCAGACAGAGAGCCTGTATACAGCCAGACAGCTGCTTCCAGAACAGGTGGTGACTGGGGAAATACCTATGTGCAGGTAGATCTGGCCGGTCAGCATGTATACATGGTAAAAGATGGTGCTGTTGTGTGGGATGCGCCCTGTGTAACAGGCAATGTGGCAAAGGATTACACCACACCGGCGGGAATTTATGGCCTGACTTATAAAGAAAAAGACCGTATCCTTCGTGGAAAGAAAAAGGAAGACGGTACATATGAATATGAAAGCCATGTAGATTACTGGATGCCATTTAATGGCGGCATTGGTCTTCATGACGCTTCTTGGAGAAGTAAATTTGGCGGAACCATTTATCAGACCAGCGGCAGCCACGGCTGCGTAAACCTGCCGCCTGCAAGTGTTCCGGCATTATATGATATGCTTTATAAGGGGATACCGGTGATCTGCACGCCATAAAGGAAGAAATCACATCCCGCCGCTGGCGGGAGCAGGAATGCAAGACCAGATTTTTCCCGCCGCTGGCGGGAATGGGGCACAGGAGCAGAAGTTTTTCCTTCCGCCGTTTGCGGGGACAAAAGTGCAAGACCAAGGCATTCTTCCCGCCACTGGCGGGAACAAAGTGTATAGGAACAAAAAACAGATGGAGCCATCGTGAAATTGTCCCATCTGTTTTAATTTCAACAATATTATTTTTAT
>CAVIPV010000165.1:0-2045 GCA_963644495.1 Prevotella sp.
ATGCGCCTTTAGCTCAGTTGGTAGAGCAGTAGACTCTTAATCTATTTGTCCAGGGTTCGAGTCCCTGAAGGCGCACTCAAAGGTCTGACTTTGCAGATACCAGAAGCTGCGGGGTTGGGCTTTTCTTTGTATTTAGAGAATTTCACATCATTTTAGATCTTATCTTCCAAGAAGGAGGCTGCCACCATGAAAGCACTTCAACGATTTGCCGGTATTCTTACTGCATTTTGTCTTATGATCATTCTTTTTTTCACCTCAGTGGAAGCAGTTGTTTACTGGACTCCCGGATACTTTGAAAAAGAATATACCAAATACCAGGTTTTAGACGATCTTCCTTCTATGACCATGGATGACCTGTTAGATGTTACTGACCAGATGATGGCCTATTTAAAAGGAAAACGTGCAGATCTTCATGTGACCACCCATATGGGCGGCGAGACCTGTGAATTTTTCAATGAACGCGAGATCGCACATATGGAAGATGTTCAGGGACTGTTTTTAAAAGCCATCGCCCTGCGCCGGATCTGCCTGGCGGTCTGCGTGATCGCGCTGCTGTTCATGATCCTTTCAAAAGCAGACCTGCGTACTCTCCTTCCTTCTTCCCTTTGTATGGGAACAGGATTGTTCTTCGCAGTGATTGCAGCACTGGCTGCCATTATATCCACAAACTTTACAAAATATTTTATTATGTTCCACCATATGTTTTTCAACAATGACCTGTGGATCCTTGATCCGTCCACAGATATGCTGATCAATATTGTGCCGGAAGGATTTTTCATGGATACTGCCGGACGTATTGCATTTCTCTTCGGCGCCCTTTCACTGATCCTTTTTGCCGTCTGCCTGGTCATGACTCTGAAAAACAACCGCCGTAAATAGGAGTTATCTTATATGAAATATGAGAAATCGATGAATTCTATGAATTTTGGAAAAAGGATCATTTTTTTGATCCTCAGTATTTATTTCATACTCTTTACATGTATAAGAACCGCTCTGGCCGCGTCTTCCTGGCCGTCTGCCGTCTCTATAGAAGCAGACGGCGGCATCCTTATGGAAGCGCAGACCGGAACGGTTCTTTTTGCTAAAAATGCGGACCAGCCTTATTATCCGGCCAGTATCACAAAAATACTTACTGCCCTGATCGTCCTGGAACACTGCAGTCTGGATGAGGAAGTGACCTTTTCCCATGATGACGTTTACAATGTGGAAGCAGGCAGCAGCACTGCAGGAATTGATGAAGGTGATGTTCTTACGGTCCGTGACTGCCTGTACGCCCTGATGCTGGCTTCTGCCAATGAAAGTGCAAATGCTCTCGCCTGTCACGTAAGCGGCTCCAGAGAGGCCTTTGCAGAGCTTATGAACCAGAAAGCAGAAAGCCTCGGATGCACAGGAAGCCATTTTGCAAACCCCAGCGGTTTAAATGACGAAAACCATTATACCACTGCCCATGACATGGCCCTGATTGCCAGAGCTGCGATCCAGGATCCTGACTTTTTGGAGATCGACGGAGCCCGCAATTACAAGCTTCCGCCTACCAAACGCAATCCAGAAGGCGGCTATGTGGCAAACCACCACCGCATGCTGGTAAAAAATACTTCTGTTTACTATCCTGGTGCTTTTGCAGGTAAAACAGGCTATACCTCTATTGCAGGCAACACCCTTGTTACCTGTGCAGAAAGAAATGACATGACCCTCATCGCTGTTGTATTAAACGGCCACCAGACTCATTATCCTGACACAAAAGCATTGCTGGACTTTGGTTTTGACCGCTTCCAGATAGTAAAGGCCGCTGACCACGAGACCTCATATAAAGCCCTGGATAATGATATGACCATCGGCGGCATGACTGCCCAAGACAATATTTCTCTGGAATTAGACAAAAACAGTTTAGTTGTCATTCCAAAAGATGCAGATTTTTCCGATACAGAGGCTTCTCTCTCCTATGAGCTGGATGAAAATGCCCCGGACAACGCTATTGCCCGTATTCTTTACCAATATGACGGCCATTCCATTGGACAGGTCTATTTATGCTCTGCAGGCCAGAC
>CAVIPV010000165.1:2160-4364 GCA_963644495.1 Prevotella sp.
TCCAAAGCCGCTGTTGATCCTTTGACCGCTTCTTACCGGACAGGAAAGAAATTCCCATTTATCTTAGTAGGGATCTGCGCTCTTGGCCTTATTGCAGTAGGAGTCATTCTCTTTTTCCTGCTCCATTCCCACAGAAAAGAAAAGGAAGACCTGCTGCTGCGCCGCAAACGCCGCTTAGAGCGTTTAGAGGATATCGGCTACTCATCTTCTGATTTTGACCAGCTTCTTTCCCAGAAAAGGAGTTCTGCACCATCTTACAAAAAGCAGAAACACCAGGTAAAACGTCCTCGCAGGAAATGGCCCTTTAGCCGTTAAGAAACTGTTACGTTTAGCCCTCTGATTGCACTTACGTCAAGAATCGACTATAATACAATTGATATCGATTGAGGTAGATCCTATGGCATTAAAAAAAGATTCTCTGAAAAAACTATCAGGTCTGCTAAAGACCACGTTTTTCAACACACTGCGCACGCTTCCCATAACAGTCGCCTGCATGACAGCTGCAACCCTTACAGCCAATGCGCTCTTTCATCTCAGCGGCAATGCCATTAATGTATCCATTATCTACATTCTGGCTATTTTGCTCCACGCCCGCTACACCAAATGTTACAGCGCCGGTATCATTGCTTCCATTTACAGTGTATTCTGGGTCAATTACGCTTATACTTATCCATACATGGCCCTGAATTTTACCTTAAGCGGATATCCCCTTACCTTCGCGGGAATGACCTTTATTTCCTGCTTTACCAGCAGTATCTGCATTATGCTTTCCAAGCAGAGCGCCCAGATCCAGGAAAAGGACCGTATGCTGATGCAGGCAGAAAAAGAGACCATGCGGGCCAATCTGCTGCGGGCCATGTCCCATGACCTGCGTACCCCCCTTACCACTATCATTGGTTCCAGCGCTGCCTATTTAGAGCAGGAAGATGAAATGTCACCAGAGGAAAAGCGCAAGCTGATCCATAATATTGAAGAGGACGCCCAGTGGCTTTTAAACATGGTGGAAAACCTGCTTTCCGTTACACGGATCCAGGATGACCGGGGTATGACTTCTGTAAACAAAACAGATGAATCCTTAGAAGAGGTTATTTCTGAGGCTGTCCAGCGCTTCCACAAGCGTTTCCCCGATGTACCTGTTAAAGTTCATGCTCCTGACTCCTTTATCATGGTCCCCATGGACGCCATGCTGATCGAACAGGTCATCAATAATCTTCTGGAAAATGCCCATTTCCATTCCGGCAGCGAAAACCCTATTGAATTAAAGGCACGCACGGATAATGATATTCTTTATATCACCATTAAAGACTACGGAAAGGGCATTGATCCCCAACGACTTCCCACCCTTTTTGACGGCGGCGGCGTAAATACCAATGAATCCGGCGACAGCCACAAAGGAATGGGGATCGGACTTTCTATCTGCAAGACCATTATTAATGCCCATGGCGGCACGATCCAGGCTGCAAACCACGCAGACGGCGCCATGTTTACTTTTACCTTACCCGACTGGAAGGAGTATTGATCATGACTACCAAAGCAAACATTATCATTATTGAAGACGAAAAAAATATCTGCAGTTTTATTGAACATATTTTAGAGCCTCAGGGTTACCGCGTGATCAGCGCAAATACAGGCAAAGAGGGCCTGCAGTACATCACCTCTGAACACCCGGATGTGATCCTGTTAGACTTAGGCCTGCCGGATATGGACGGCCTAAAGCTGATCGAGCAGGTCCGCTCCTGGAGCATTACACCAATTATCGTTATCTCTGCAAGAACCCTTGAAAAGAGCAAGATCGCAGCACTGGATCTGGGCGCTGATGACTATCTGACCAAGCCTTTCGGCACGGGAGAGCTTCTGGCACGTATCCGTACTGCCCTGCGCCATTCCCAGCGTAATCAGCACATTGGAAGCTCTAAATACCAGGTAGGCGACCTGTTAGTGGATTTTGAACGCCGTCTGGTAAAGATAAAAGACCAGGAAATCCACTTGACTCAGATCGAATACAAGCTGGTATGCCTTCTTGCCCAGAATGCCGGCCGTGTTATGACTTATGAATCCATTATCACAAAGATCTGGGGACCATATGCAGACAGTGATAACCAGATCCTTCGGGTAAATATGGCCCACATCCGCCGGAAATTAGAAGAAAACCCGGCAGAGCCTCAGTACATATTTACAGAGATCGGCGTTGGCTACCGCATGCG
>CAVIPV010000165.1:4391-5637 GCA_963644495.1 Prevotella sp.
AAAAAAGAAGGATCCGTCGTTTTACTGTTTCGACGGATTCTTCTTTTTCTTTTTATTATCTTCTCTTTTCTGGACCAGCATAGGAAGCGCTTCTTCTCCCACTGCTTTAACGGTCTTTACTGCATAATACAGATCCTGCTCTGACTTCTTTACCCGGATCTTGCCCTTCATATAACCGTGCTCCGGACAGATGCCAAGAGCGAAATAAAACCGCTGTCCATAAGAAAACCAACGTATCTTTTTCCGCAGCATCCTGGCGCATTTCACACATATAATATCTGCGATCTCTTTATCCTTCAGAATCTCTTCTTTACAGTCAAACTCACCGGAAACATACTTGGAATACTCCGGAAACTTCAGCTGATAGCTGCTTCCCCGGTCCGGAAGCCGGTAATAGTCAACGGAAATATATTTTCCATATTCTTCTATATTAATATGGCGCAGCGTACGGCCAGTATAGACTGCATCATCTAAAGCCCGGTGAAACGGACGCTCCTGATCCAATTTAAGCTGTTCTATGGCATGATCTAAGGAAATACGACTCTTTCCATCAGAATACTCCAGGGAATACAGCTTCTGTACGTCATAATATAATAATGGTCTTGGAAACGGTATCTCCATCCCATGATAGGTCATATTCCGCTGTAGCTCTGTCAGATCCATAGAACCCCAGGTGCAGAAGACATATTCGTCTTCCCCACACCAGTTACGGAAATCCTGCATCACCACGGGAAATGGCTGTCCTTTTTTACAAAGTTCCTCCATATCCATATGGGTCACTTCTGATATTTTAAAATGCATTTCTTTATAAGCTTCCGGCCGCACCAGACGATGAAATTCGCTTACCTGCTTCATCTGCCCGTTCAGCTTTACAGCACCAATCTCAATAATCTCAAAGGGCATGTGCTCCACGGAGCATTCTTTCCCCTCCGCGCTCTGGTTCCACTCCAGATCAAATACAATATAATTCATGTCTTTATCCTGTCAATTTTTTTACCTATACATAGTACCATATAGACTTTGATATGGAAAGAGTCTATTTTTAGCAGAAAAAAAGAACCACATTTCTGTGATTCTTAAAAGAGGCGACAACCGGAATCGAACCGGTGATAGAGGTGTTGCAGACCTTTGCCTTACCGCTTGGCTATGTCGCCATATTTAATTAAATGACCCCAAGGGGATTCGGACCCCTGTTACCGCCGTGAAAGGGCGATGTCTTAACCGCTTGACCATGGGGCCATATTTT
>CAVIPV010000166.1:0-5634 GCA_963644495.1 Prevotella sp.
TAAATACAGCTACAGGATAGGTTCCCCACCAGCAGGGACCGCACACAAAAATGTTGTCATAATCTGCGATATCTTGCAGATACTGTTTTAATTCCGGCCGCGCATTTTCTCTTAATTCTTCCTGGGCTTCTTCTGTGCACTTATGATAATCTTTTGAGTATTCATGAACTGTCTCGATCTCAAAAAGATCGCCGCCTACTGCCTCTTTGATAAACTCCGCGCAGATCTCCGTATTGCCTTTCTTCAGATCTATGATCCTGCCATTTACATAGTTCGTGCCTTTTCTTGAATAGTATATGATCAGATTTTTTGCCATTTTAAATACCTTCTGAGTATGTTTATTTCTTTTGCTGATCTAATCATAATTCAATCACACTTCTTAATCAAATCTTTATTCTAATCATATTGATAAGTATTACTAATCATTATATAATAAGATAAATACTGCATAAAAACTGTTGTGGGAGGTTGTTCGTCTATGTTACTGCGTCAGATCGAATATTTTCAGGCTGTGATCGGAAATGGAACTTTCTACGAAGCGGCAGAACAATGCCATGTTTCCCAGTCTGCCATTTCCCAGCAGATCAAAAAACTGGAAGAAGAACTGGATGTGAAACTGTTGGAACGTCATAACCGCACCTTTTCTCTTACCCCTGCTGGCGAACATTTCTATAAAAAAAGCCTTGTTATCACAGGAGACATAAAACAAATGCTCCGGGAAACAAAGCGTATTTCTGCCAACGACAGCAAGGTATTACGGATCGGATATTATAAGGGATATAATGGAAATGAACTGTCTGAGGCTATTTCCCTGTTTTCAGAAAAACATCCGGCTATTGATGTCCAGATCAGAGCGGGAAGCCATGAAGAATTATATCATGCCATGGAAAATGGCATCATTGATCTTGCTTTAAATGACCAGAGGCGTGCTTTCTCAAATGCGTACAACAACGTGATCCTTGCTGAGAGCAGGCTGTATATCGAAGTCTCTGCTAAAAGCCCGCTCAGCAAATTACCTTGTCTGGAAACCGCAGATTTGAAAAACACACCCTGTATCCTGGTAATGAACCAGTCTGGCCAAAAAGAGGAACAGGAATACTATGAAACAGTCATCGGACTGCATGGAGAATTTCTTTTTGCCGATACCACTCAGGAAGCACGGCTGAAGATCGTAACCGGTCAGGGCTATATGCCTGTGGATGTGATCGGAGAATCTTCCTGGTTTGACACTACCGTATTCCGCATCCCTCTTGTGCGGGGCAAAGAACCTGTTAAAAAGACTTACTGCGCCTTTTGGAAAAAAACGGACTCTGATGAATACATGAAGGACTTTGCGGATATTCTAAGATCTTGTTTTTAGAACATTTGTTCTTAATGTTATTAGAATGTATCTCCTATACGGTATATTCCAAATTCCTTATGTCCAAGGACCTCTGCCTTAGTCAGTTCACCATTTGCCACAGCCACCATTTTATCAAAGATCTCCTCACCGATATCCTGTGGAGTCTTTCCTTCTGTGATGATCCTGCCAGCATTTATATCAATATTAACGGTCATTTTTTCATAAGTTTCAGGATTTCCGGTAACTTTAATAACAGGCGCGATCGGACTTCCAGTAGGAGTTCCCCGTCCTGTAGTAAAAAGGATGATCTGGGCTCCGCCAGCAACCATGCCTGTAATAGAATCAATGTCTTCCCCTGGTGTATCCATGAAATAAAGGCCGTGTTTTTCCGGGTCAACGGCTTCTGAGTATTCCAGAACACCGATCACCTGACTTTGGCCTGCTTTGTGGATGCATCCAAGAGATTTTTCCTCAATGGTCGTAAGTCCGCCTGCAATATTGCCTGGTGTTGGCTGTGTACCGCGAAGGTCTACCCCATAAAGCTTTGATTTATCCTCAATGCGCTTGACCATGGCAATAAGCTTATCTCCCATTTCTTTGGTCACGCAGCGGGCTGCTACCAGATGCTCTGCACCTATCAGCTCTGTGGTCTCACTAAGGATGCTTGTGCCTCCAAGCTCGATCAGCTTATCAGAGGCTGCTCCCACGGAAGGATTTCCTGCAATGCCACTGGTTGGATCGCTGCCTCCGCACTCCAGGCCTAAAACCAGTTCGCTGATGTCAAATTCTACTTTTTTCTGCGTGGAGATCTCTCTGGACATTCTAGCTGCTATTTCAGCGCCTTTGGCAATACAGCCTAATGTGCCGCCGCATTCCTGGATGATCACTGTTTCAACCGGCTTTTTGCTCTCGCGGATCTGATCTGCTACCACCTCCGGCTGGATGCCTTCACAGCCAAGGCTGACAACCAGCACAGCACCTACATTAGGGTTTTTGCCAAAACCAACCAACGTATTTACAGTCTGAAGATAATCTGCCCCTACCTGACAGCAGCCGTGCTGATGAGGGATCGCAACTGCTCCCGGCACTAAAGCGGCAATTCTTTGTGCCGTATCGCTGGAACAGACGGAGGTCGGCAGTATCAACAGATGATTTCTTATTCCAAATGTGCCATTTTCTCTTTTGTATCCCATTAATTTCATAATTATGTTTCCCCTTCCTCTAACGGTCACCGCGGCCTCTGCCGGATTCTAAATTCTGAGTATGTACCCAGTCGCCTACATGGATATCGCAGCTGGCAGTGCCTATGCTCTCCCCATATTTTACAACGGTCTCTCCTGCTTTGATCTCTTTGATGGCAATTTTATGGTATACAGGGATATCCTGTTTTGCCTGGATCTCTGTTCCATCCACATCGATCCCTTCCCCGGCATTTAACTGGCGGATCATAGTGACTACATTATCCTTTTCGGTCATGTATACATAATTTTTCATTTATTTTCTCCTTGGATATAATGGTATTTTCTTTTTGGGGTTTTGAAGCTAAATTTCAATACCATGACGTATAGCTTTAATCAAAAGTATATACTTCAAGGACAGGTCCGTCAACATTATATACTTCGTTTATCTGTCATCCTATATACCGCCTGGCTTCCGCCTCCAGTTCCCGCCATGCCGGATACTTTGCGCCATGTTCATCAAAAAATCGTTTCAGATCCCGGTTCAGCGCACTCATTTCTTCCACTGCATTCATAGCATGATCAGAAACGCAGATTTTCCCCAAATCTGTGGCACATATAAGTTTAAAAAAGCACAGACAGGTTTTCCGGTACACCGCTCCTTCAAAGTCTTTATCTTCTTTCGGCAGGATCTCATGTCCGGCATTTCGGATCGCACGATAGCCTTTCAGATTGGCATCGATCATCCGGTTGAAATATGCCACATTGCCCTTCAGTTTTTTCAGATCACCGTCTGTTTTATAGCAGGCAAATGCTGCTGGAAGCACGAACGCCCCATGGCATAGAAGATAATCTTCCATGTTTGGCTCATAGGTCACTTTATATTTTGTGCCATGAAAAACCTGGTTGATCAAATCCTCATTGGACGGCGTATCCGCAGCCGGACCGATGGTGATCTTTTTAAGGTCAATGGATATCACCCGGTCACTCTCCCGATGCCCTGCTGCGGATGCAAAGGCAAACAGGACATTTTTCTCTGGCAGAGAAGCTGCAAACGCTCCGGCATGCACATTGTTGCCTACAAAGACGATATTTTTTGTCTGATTCGCCTTCAGCGTATCCATAATTGCATCCAACTGCGTATAGCGCATCACAACAAAGATCACATCGTATCGATCCTCCGGTTTTAACTCCGTCACAACTGGAATGCGGCTGACAAAAACACGGGGAATGAATTTATCTTTAATCCGTAAACCATTCTTTTGAATTTCATCCGCCCAGTTTCCACGCGCCAATAAGGTTACGTCCTTTCCAGTACGAAAGAAATTTCTTGCCAGATTGCAGCCAAGTACACCTGCACCAAATATCAAAATTTTCATAATATACCTTCTTCTGGAAAGCTGGCTCCCATAACTATAAAGATCCGTTAATGTAACGATTTTATTTTTCCTGTATTTCTTTACCAGTAAGGTGTTCGATCTCTATCTCAAATACCTGAACAGCTGCTCCCAAACGTGCGATCTCCTCATCAACCATCTGTTCGCTTGGATAGTATTTCATTGCAAACTGCTTTAATCTTGCACAGGCTTCCTCTCCTGCTTCCAGCAAATGACATCTGCCGAATACCACTACGCTCTGCATATATGGCGCCCATGCTTCTTCTTTAATGGTCTCATTTCCATAAACAGTAAAGCATATCTTGTCGCAGGCCCGAAGAGCATCTGCTTTGTGTCCTGCACGCGCTCCATGAAAGTAGATTTTTTGAGCCTCTCTGTCATAAATATAATTAACAGGGATCGCATAAGGGTAACCATCATCCCCATTTACTGCAAGAACACCTCTGCGGCTGGACTGCAGTAAGGTTTCTGCTGCGTTTCGGTCAATCTCTTTTTTCTTTCTGCGCATTTCTCTAAACATAATCTTATCCTCCACAAAATAAATCTCCTCTACATATCATGTTCAGTATAAAACATCTTCTCTTTCTGCGTCAACTATGGTAAGATAAAGAAGTGTTTTGGGATGGAGTAGGTTTTATGGAGGGCTAATGTTATGGAGCCAATATATTTATCGATCCAGCCGGTTGAAACCGGAAAACGTATTAAGCAACTATTTCTTGAGCAAGGTTATACGATCCGTGATATCCAGGGCGCTTTTGGATTTGAAAATCCCCAGGCCATTTACAAATGGATCTCCGGAAAATCACTACCAAGCTTAGATAACTTTATTATTCTTAGCAGAATCTTACATACCAGTATTGAAGATATCCTCGTCATCGACGGGGATATTTCTCGTTTATGGGGGATTTTAAACTTGCGGTTCAATGACATTCGCCTATATATGATATACAATTTAAGCAGAACCTAAAGAAGTATACATGGCATTTTTAGAAAAAGAAAGAGGTGTTGCTTAGTGAAAACCTATACTTCCATCGATAAACGGAGCAAAAAAGCCAGGAAAGAATACTACTCCAGTCAAAGGAACACCTGGAGGCAGGTAAATCCCGTAACCCGCACCATGCCAAACGGTAAGGCCTACAACCGTCAAAAGAGTAAGCAGGAATGTACTAGGGTCCTTTTGGCAGCTCATTCTTATCTTGCGGAGTAGATTATTTCCCTTAAGCATCAGGAACTTATTAATCTATGATCCTATTCTCCTACAAATGATTTTATATATTATCCTCTAAAACCATCCTGATTCCTTCTATATTTTCCACAAAATAAATTCCATCCTGTCTTTCTTTTGAAGATAATCCCTTATGGATCATATGATCAAGCATATCCTTCAAACTATTGTAATAGCCGTTTAAATTATAAAGAATACACGGCGCATCCAACTGTTTCAAAGATACTTTTGACATAACTTCTGCAATTTCTTCTAATGTGCCTGTGCCTCCAGGAAAAGCAATAAAGGCATCTCCTAATTCGATCATTTTATTCTTACGCTCTGACATATCTTTTGTAATGATCAATTCAGTTAAACCTTCATATTGAAACTCTTTATCTATAAAAAACTGCGGTTCAACCCCGATCACATTTCCTCCAGAATTCAGAACACTTTCCGCAAGCATACCCATTAATCCAGTTTTTGAACCTCCATAAACCAGTGTATTTCCAC
>CAVIPV010000167.1:0-5629 GCA_963644495.1 Prevotella sp.
ATGTAGAGTGATAATTACCGCGGCATACATGGGTATTGATCACAAGATCAGCTGGTGCCTGTGCTGCAACCTCGTTGTTTAACTGAAGGAGCAGTGCCTTATAAGCTTCCAGTGCTTCTCCCTTTCTTCCGGTTAATGCAACTGCCAGTTTCGGATTTACCATACCGCCCCATACACAGTCATCAAACTGAAGATTGCGGCAGCCTGCAGCGTAGATCTCATTTACAAATTCTACATAGGCTTTGATCACATCTTTTGCAAATGCTTCTTCTGTTCCGTAGATATCCAGTGTAGTTCCCAGAAGTTCTGCTCCTGTAAAGTAAGCATAGAACTGTCCTGGAGATGGAATAGTCTGCTTTGCTACTGTATTTTCATCTTCTAATGCTTTTACAAACTTAAAATGCTCTACAAATGGGTGATCCTTTACAGAGATCTTGCCTACCATATAGGTATCGTCGATCATAGCAGCCTCTGCATCGAAGGTTGTATTTCCTTCTACGGTCTTTCTGTGCTCAATGCCCTGAAATCCCCACATGAAATCAAGGTGCCAGGTGGATCTGCGGAACTCACCGTCTGTGATCACATGATAACCCAGCTTTTTGATCTTTCCTACCAGGTCGCGGATGCAGTCATCTTCTACTGCTGTCAGCTGTTCTTTTGTGATCTTGCCTTCTTCAAAATTCTTTCTTGCCTGCTTTAATGCTTCTGGTCTTAAGAAGCTTCCTACATAATCATAACGAAATGGTGTTCTTAAATCTACCACTGCTTTATCCTCCAATTATTATCTGGAAATAGTTTAACAGTGGTTTTTCTTCTTGGATAATACTTTATTTTGTGAATTATCCATAGCTTCATCCTATGGATAGATATTTTTTCAACGCTTCCACATAAGTTTCCGCATACCGGCTGAACAGGATATTTTTCTTTCTCACAAGTCCAATATGCATATGGCAATCCCTTTCCAGCGGTCTTGCTGTGATCTCAGAACCATTCAGTTCCCTGCTGATCACCCCGGAGCACACAGTAAAACCATTTAACCCCACTAAAAGGTTAAACAACGTAGCCCGGTCCCTTACCTGGATATTTTTGGGCATGTCCAGCACACTTAAAAATTCTTCTGCATAATAAAAGGAATTCCGTTCGCCCTGTTCATAAGTAAGATAGGGATATGGCTTCAAGTCATCCAGCTGTATCGTTTCTTTTTCCGCCAGCGGATGTTTTACACTGATAAATACATGGGGATCTGCGGTAAATAATTCTTCAAAAACCAGACCATTTTTCTTGATCAGTTTGGTCAACACTTCCTCATTATGCTCAGACAGATAGATCACTCCCAGCTCGCTTTTTCCATTTGCCACATCATCAATGATCTCCCCCGTCTGGGTCTCCCTGAGGATGAAATCGTATTTTGCAGCATCGTAGGTCTGGACCACATCTACAAAGGCATTTACTGCAAAAGAATAATGCTGGCAGGAAACAGAAAATTTGGGCATCCGCGCTTTTCCTGCGCCAAAATGTTCTTTCATGATATCTGCCTGTTCCAGCAACATTCCCGCATAGGACAAAAGCTCTTCCCCGTCTCTTGTAAGGATCACCCCTTTTTTAGAGCGCACAAAGGCTGTCACACCCATTTCTTTTTCCAGGTTGTGGATCGCAGCGCTGAGACTTGGCTGGGATATGAAGAGTTTTTCTGCCGCTTCTGTAATATTTCCACATTCAGCTGTGGTTTTCAGGTATGTAAGCTGCTGTAATGTCATGTTCTGCTCCTGTTTTTTATGATCGTTTTCCCACTTTCAATGTCTTTAAATATTCCTTCTGCTCCGGTGTGATGCGGAAACTTTCTCTTGCCTTCTGGATGGTCTTATTGTGGGTCCATGGATCTAAAACCTGTTTTTCCAGATAAGGGATCGTGGCATCCCACTGCTTTGCAAGGGCTGTTGCAAAAAACCAGGCAGTCATCATGTTTACATAATACTCTTCTGACCTTACAGCTGCAGGCATTTTCAGATATTCCGGCTTAAAATCTTCGTCCAGAAACCAGCGCATGAGCATTTCCATGCCAAAACGGCAGATATATGGCTTCTGTGAATGGATCCACTGCTTTATCTTTTCAAGCAGCTCCGGCTTATGATCTTTAAATACCTTTGGTGAAAGTCCGTCGCAGATGGCCCAGTTATCAATATAAGGAAGAAAGGCTTCCACTGCCTGCATACAAACGTCATAATCTTTTATTTCTGCGATCAGAAGATCGTGGAGCATGTACTCTTCGTAGTAGGTATGAGGCAGCTGTCTGATAAAGTCTTCTGCCTCTGCCTCTTTTCTATATACTTTTGCAAATTTTTTAAGGACCGGCACCCGGATGCCAATAAAAAACTCCCTTGGAAAACCTGGTATCAGGCTGCTGTGAAAGTCTCCGTATGCTTCATTCTGTAATTCAAATAATCGTTCCTGTAATGTCATGATCTTCTTCCCCTAATCAAATAATGTTTCCCAGTGTTCTGCCTCATTTGCCTGAAAACACATCTGGATCTGCTCTGCATTTGTCTTTTCTTCTGCTAAATGTTCCGGGATCTCATTTTTTCCAAAATATCTGGTTTCTGTAGTCTCACTGTTTGGAACAAAGTCTCCGTCAATGATCTCGCAGAGGATAAATATCTTTACGATCCCATAGGCATAAGGAGGATCATTGTGCTTATTGCGGTCCTGGACTGCGATCATGCGCACCGGACGCACATTCATTCCTGCTTCTTCCAGCGTCTCTTTAACTGTATTTTCTGCTACCGACCGGTTTACATCACACCAGCCCCCAGGCAGTGACCAGGTGCCGTTTTTCTCATGGACCAGAAGGATTTTCCCTTCTTTAAAAACAGCCGCCCTTGTATCTACTTTTGGTGTCTGATAGCAGGTCTCATTACAAAACAGATCCTTTACTTTTTCCAGCGGGATATCTGTTTTGCAGGCGATCATTTCTGCTGCGATCTCCCGTATCCTGGTATACCGTTCCAGGTCGTACACATCTTTACCATAAGCCAGTCCCGCCTGGGCAAGACTTTGAAGTTCTACTGCAAATTCGATCCATTTATCCTGAAGCATCTGGTATTTCTCCCCCTGTTATCATTTATGGTTTTTAACTGCTGCACTCTCTTTATAGTACCAAAAAAGCCGCCGTATTTCTACAGCAGCTTTCTCGTTTCAGATCACGTTTTCTGTTTTAAATATTTTTAGATATCAAATACGCCAAGCATCACAATACCGATCACTACTAAAAGGATCATTGCATAATGCTTCCAGGACAGCTTTTCTTTTAAGAAAATACGGCTCCATACAACAGATGCCACGCAGTATGCAGAAATGATCGGTGCGGAGATTGCTGCATGTGCAGTATCAGACAATGCGAAAATATAGGCAAACTGGCCTGCTGTTTCGCAGATCGCACCAAAATATTTCGGTCCTTCCTGGTTAATGGCAAATTTCTGCTTCTTGATAAATCCTACATAGATGATACAGCACACAGCTGCGAAGAGGAATGTTAATTCATAAGCACAGTTGGATACAGATGCTGCATAAGAAGAGCACTCTTCTGCAGTAGCAAACAGACCAGCTGCCTCAGCTTCACCTGCCAGTGTATCAAGGACTAAGGTATCTGCAAATGTACCTGCTGCATCTAACAGGCAGTAAGCAACAGGAAGCGCCAGAGCCAGCCAGGATTTTGCATATTTATAATTAGATGCTTTCTGGCGCTCTGCACGCAGCTCGTCATCTTCCCTTGACTCAACTACACCAAGTCCGATAACACCCACGCACACAAGGGCAACTGCTCCCATAACTGCCAGACGCATAGGACCTTCAATTCCTTCATCCAGTGTGTCTGTGATAAAGCATAAAACCGCTACTAATGCACCAGAAGAATTGCAGATCGGTGAAGAAATAGATAACTCAATGTAACGCAGACCGATATAGCCCAGTGTCATAGATGAAATATATAACAGGGATACCGGTAAATAAGTAAGTATTACATGCCAGGTAACTTCCACGCCGCCTACGAAGATCTCATACAGCGCATGGATACCCATAATAATACCAACAGCAATGACCATTTTTAAATGTGCATACTTGTCATCGCCGCGACAGCCGATCTTGGAAAACAGATCGGACCCGCTCCAGCAAAGAAGCGCAATAAGTGCAAGCCAAAACCACATAATCCTTTATTCCTTTGCATTTTTCTTATCTTCCAGATTTTTCCTCCGGACAGACTGACTTATTATATATCCTAATCTGCATTTTCGCAAGGGCGATTGCTTTTTATCCTGTTATGTTTTATCATTATTGAGTTTTTGAAAATATTTGAGAAATTAAGTCAATATAGATACATATAAGAAGTATAAGAATATGAGAATTTTTACAGGAGTTTGGTTATGGCTGTTTTTTTATTATCTATCATTTATCTTTCTTTTATCAGTCTTGGTCTTCCAGATGCTTTGTTAGGCGCTGCATGGCCGAATATTTATCCCCAGTTCCAGGTGCCGGTTTCTTATGCCGGTATCATCTCCATGATCATTTCCATGGGAACGGTGATCTCCAGTCTGGAAAGTGACCGGCTTACAAAGAAATTCGGCACAGGCGTTGTGACCACCGTCAGTGTTGGTCTTACCGCCCTTGCACTTTTCGGTTTTTCCATCAGCCACAACTTTCTTTCCCTGTGTCTGTGGGCTATTCCCTATGGTCTGGGCGCAGGCAGTGTAGATGCTTCCTTAAATAATTATGTGGCACTTCACTATGCAAGCAAACACATGAGCTGGCTCCACTGTATGTGGGGCATCGGTGCTACCACAGGACCTTATATTATGGGAATGGTCTTAGCCAGAGGCGCTTCCTGGAATATGGGCTATCGTGTGATCTCCCTGATCCAGATCGTCCTCACAGGCATACTGATATTCAGCCTTCCAAAATGGAAGCTCTCTGCTTCTGATGCAGATACGCCTGCAAAAAGCAGTACTCTTTCTTTAAAAGATGTGCTGAATATCCCTGGAGCCAAAGAGATCATGCTGTGCTTTTTCTGCTACAGTGTGGTAGAACAGACTACCATGCTCTGGGCCAGCAGCTACCTTACCCTTGCAAAAGGCATGGATCCGGAAATAGCTGCAAAATTTGCAGGAATGTTCTGTATCGGCATTACCATAGGACGGGGGATCAATGGTTTTATTGCCATCAAATTAAAGGATCATCAGATGATCCGCATGGGACAGGGGATCATCTTCATTGGCATTATCACCATGCTGCTGCCGGCGGGAGTTACTTTCTCTCTGATCGGTTTTTCCCTGATTGGCCTTGGCTGCGCTCCTATTTATCCCTGCATCATCCATTCCACTCCGGAACATTTCGGTGCAGACCGTTCCCAGGCTGTTATCGGGATCCAGATGGCAAGCGCTTATATCAGCAACTGCTTCATGCCCCCACTATTCGGCCTCATCGCAAGCCATATTTCCATCCGGCTGCTGCCTTTTTATCTTTTCTTTGCCCTGATCATCATGTTTGTAATTCATGAAAAATTAAATAAAGTAACGCAGCACTAAAAAGGGGCTGTAAAAAAACTCCTATAACGAAGCAAGAGGCAGTGCATCGAAGCATT
>CAVIPV010000168.1:0-5618 GCA_963644495.1 Prevotella sp.
CAGTGACGAGACCATAGAGTATGTAGGCATTCTGGCAAAGCTGGAGCTTTCACCGGAAGAAAAAGAAGAAGCAAAAAAAGATATGGGAAGAATGCTTGATTATATCGATAAATTAAATGAACTGGACACCACCGGCGTAGAGCCTATGTCCCATGTGTTCCCTGTAAATAATGTATTCCGTGAAGATGTAGTGACTAACGGGAATGACAGAGACGAGATACTTGCCAATGCACCTGCAAAGAAAGACGGCGCTTTCATGGTGCCTAAGACAGTAGAATAGGAGGCGGCCAGATGAGTATATTAGATTTAACAGCCCTGGAACTGGGCAAAAAGATAAAAGCAGGAGAGATCACCTCCCCACAGGCTACAGAAGCAGTGATCAGACAGATCAAAGCAGTAGAAGGCCAGATCCATTCTTATGTGACATTAGATGAAGAAGGAGCCATGAAACGGGCAAAAGAGGTACAGGCCCAGATCGAAGCAGGAACGCTCACCGGACCGTTGGCAGGTGTACCGGCTGCTATTAAGGATAATATGTGTACCAAAGGCATGCGTACCACCTGCAGTTCAAAGATCCTTGAAAACTTTGTACCAACTTATACAGCAGAGGCAGTTTTAAACCTGGAAAAAGCAGGTGCTGTGATCCTTGGAAAGACCAATATGGATGAATTTGCCATGGGAAGTACTACAGAGACTTCCTACTACGGCGTGACCCGCAATCCATGGAATACAGAGCATGTACCTGGGGGCTCTTCAGGCGGCTCCTGCGCGGCTGTAGCAGCCAATGAATGCTTCTACGCCTTAGGTTCTGATACAGGCGGTTCTATCCGTCAGCCAAGCTCCTTCTGCGGCGTAACCGGCATTAAGCCAACCTATGGAACCGTATCCCGTTATGGCCTTATTGCCTATGGTTCTTCTCTGGATCAGATCGGACCGGTTGCAAAGGATGTTTCTGACTGTGCAGCCATTCTGGAAGCCATTTCTTCCCACGATCTGAAAGACAGCACCTCCATGGCACGTACAGACTGCGACTTTACTTCCGCATTAAAAGATGACGTAAAGGGAATGAAGATCGGTATTCCAACAAGCTATTTTGGTGAAGGTCTGGATGAGGAAGTAAAAGCAGCCATCTTAAAGGCAGCGGATATTTTAAAAGAAAAAGGCGCCATTGTAGAAACATTTGACTTAGGATTAGTAGATTACGCCATTCCTGCTTATTATGTCATCGCTTCTGCAGAAGCCAGCTCCAACCTTTCCCGTTTTGACGGTGTAAAATATGGCTACCGCACCAAGGAATACGAAGGTCTCCACAACATGTACAAGAAGACACGTTCCGAAGGCTTCGGACCGGAAGTAAAGCGTCGTATCATGCTTGGTTCCTTCGTATTAAGCTCCGGTTATTATGACGCTTATTATTTAAAGGCCCTGCGTACCAAGGCCCTGATCAAGAAAGAATTTGATAAGGCATTTGCAAAATATGATCTTATTTTAGCTCCTGCATCTCCTGATACAGCGCCAAAGCTGGGCTCTTCCTTAAGTGATCCATTAAAAATGTATCTGGGTGATATTTACACCATTTCCGTCAACCTGGCAGGTCTTCCTGGAATGACTGTTCCATGCGGCCTGGATTCCAAGGGACTTCCGATTGGAATGCAGCTGATCGGAGACTGCTTCAAGGAAAAGAACCTGATCCGCGCAGGTTATGCATTTGAGTGTACCAGAAAATACGAGATGCCAAAACTGGCAAAAGTGTCTGACTGAGGAGGAGTAAGCCATGAGTAAACAGTATGAGACCGTCATTGGTCTGGAAGTCCATGTAGAACTGGCAACAAAGACAAAAATATTCTGCGGCTGCTCTACCGCTTTCGGAGGAGCGCCAAATACCCATACATGCCCGGTGTGTACCGGTATGCCTGGTTCGTTGCCTGTATTAAACAAACAGGTAGTAGAATATGCCATGGCAGTAGGTCTGGCTGCAAACTGCCAGATCAACCAGTACTGCAAATTTGACCGTAAAAACTATTTTTATCCTGATAACCCGCAGAACTACCAGATCTCCCAGCTTTACCTGCCTATCTGCCATGACGGCTGGGTAGAAATCGAGACAGAGTCCGGTGTAAAGAAAAAGATAGGCATCCATGAGATCCATATGGAAGAGGACGCAGGTAAACTGGTTCATGACGAGTGGGAAGACTGTTCTTTAGTAGATTACAACCGAAGCGGCGTTCCGCTGATCGAGATCGTTTCTGAGCCGGATATGCGAAGCGCAGAAGAAGTCATCGCCTATCTGGAAAAACTCCGTCTGATCATCCAGTATCTGGGGGCATCTGACTGCAAGCTCCAGGAAGGTTCCATGCGAGCAGATGTAAACTTATCTGTCCGCGAAGTGGGAGCAAAGGAATTCGGCACCAGAACAGAGATGAAGAACATCAACTCCTTTAAGGCCATTGCACATGCCATTGAAGGAGAAACAAGACGTCAGATCGAGCTGATCGAAGATGGCAAGAAGGTCATCCAGGAAACAAGACGCTGGGATGACAATAAGGAAAGCTCCAAGGCCATGCGTTCCAAGGAAGACGCACAGGATTACCGTTATTTCCCGGACCCGGACCTGACACCTGTTGTGATCAGCGATGAATGGATTGCACGGATCAAGGCAGCGCAGCCGGAACTTCGCACTGAGAAAATGGCCCGCTATATCAGTGAATTTGGTCTTCCTCAGTATGACGCAGAGATCCTTACAAACTCCAAGCACATGGCAGATGTGTTTGAAGAGACTGTAAAGCTTTGCAGAAAGCCAAAGGATGCATCCAACTGGCTTATGGTAGAAGCCATGCGTTTACTGAAAGAACATGAAATGGACCCAGATGACATGGGATTTTCACCTGCAAACCTGGCAAAACTGATCCAGATGGTAGCAGCAGGCGAGATCAACCGTACGGTAGCAAAGACTGTATTTGAAGAGATTTTTGAACACAATGTAGATCCGGTCGCTTATGTAGAAGAAAAAGGCTTAAAGGTAGTCAACGACGAAGGCGCCTTAAAGACCACCATCGAAGGCATCCTGGCAGCAAATCCACAGTCCGTAGCAGATTATAAGGGCGGCAAAGAAAAAGCTCTTGGATTCCTGGTAGGACAGACTATGAAAGCAATGAAAGGCAAAGCAGATCCGGGAATGGTAAATAAGCTGCTGAAGGAGCTGCTGGCGCAGTAAAACGTGTTTTTGCCTGGCAGACCGGGAAAGAATTTCTGTTTTCTTCTCGATAAACCGGGAAAGGAAATTTTGATGTTCTCCCCGGTTTACCGGGGAAAACAATGTGAGATCACTTAGATATAAGCAAATATATTTACATTTTATTTGTCCATAAGCAAAGCTTTTGCCTTCATAAGGAAATTTTGTGTTGACGGAATAAATACTTTGGTGTATATTTTATAGCAATGAAAGAAAGTGTGTTTACAGCACTGACATATGTCTGTCTTAAGAACACATATAGAGGAGGAAATTATGAAGCCGTATGCAGAGATGACCAAAGAAGAACTGGTAGCCCTTCGCAAAGACCTGAAGGCAAAATATCACGATTTTCAGACAAAGGATCTGAGACTGGATATGTCCAGAGGTAAGCCAAGCGCAGATCAGCTGGATCTGTCCATGGGTATGATGGACGTGCTCAGCAGTGATGATGACCTGACCTGCGAAGATGGTACAGACTGCCGTAACTACGGAGTACTTACCGGTATTGATGAAGCAAAGGAACTTCTGGCAGATATGATGGAAGTGAATCCTTCTACCATTATCATTTACGGAAACTCCAGCTTAAACGTTATGTATGATACGGTTTCAAGAGCCATGACCCACGGTATCATGGGAAATACACCATGGTGTAAGCTGGATAAGGTAAAATTCCTTTGCCCGGTTCCCGGATATGACCGTCACTTTGGAATTACCCAGTATTTCGGCATCGAGATGATCAATGTTCCTATGACTCCGGAAGGTCCTGATATGGACATGGTAGAAGAACTGGTTGCCAATGATGCTTCTATTAAAGGTATCTGGTGTGTACCGAAGTATTCTAATCCACAGGGATATTCCTACTCTGATGAAACAGTACGCCGTTTTGCAAGACTGGAACCGGCTGCACCTGATTTCCGTATTTTCTGGGATAATGCATACGGCATCCATCACCTTTATGACCATGACCAGGATCATCTGATCGAGATCCTTGCAGAGTGCAAGAGAGCCGGAAATCCGGATATGGTTTACAAGTTTGCATCCACTTCCAAGATCAGCTTCCCAGGTTCCGGTATTGCAGCTATCGCTACCTCCCATAACAACCTGGAAGACATCAAGGCTCAGTTAAAGCATCAGACCATCGGCCATGACAAAGTAAACCAGCTGCGTCATGTACGTTTCTTCAAGGATATCCACGGAATGGTAGAGCATATGAGAAAACATGCTGACATCATCCGTCCAAAATTTGAAGCAGTAGAAGAGATCTTGGAAAGAGAACTTGGCGGCCTTGGCATCGGTGAGTGGACCAAGCCAAAGGGCGGTTACTTCATCGCCTTTGATTCTCTGGAGGGCTGTGCAAAAGATATCGTAGCAAAATGCAAGAAGGCCGGAGTTGTTATGACCGGAGCCGGAGCAACATATCCATACGGCAAAGATCCTCATGACACCAATATCCGTATCGCTCCAACTTATCCTCCTCTGGGCGATCTGATCGTGGCTACTGAGCTGTTTGCACTGTGCGTAAAGCTTTCAAGCGTTGAGAAGCTGTTAAAGGGAATGGAATAGAGAGCCCGCGTCTATTGATTTTTTGATTCTGATTTGGTATAGTTTTATTAGAGATATAGTATACTATATCGGGTGGGCTAACACCTGATCATTCAGGTAGAGATACTGGGAGAATGATTCAATCCGAAATGTAGATCAGACGAATGAGCTGATGGTTGGCGGACAACGAAAAAATCCGAAATGTAGATCGGACGAATGAGCCGATGGTTGGCGGACAACGAAAAAATTAGCCATAAAGAAGAGAGTGCATTTACACTGTGGTGTATCGGCTCTCTTCTTTATTTTTTCTTTTATAGTGGGGGCATGTTAAACATATGAGAAAGCATTATTCGATGAAAGAAGCAGCAGGCATAAGTATTCGGTGTGCAGCAGATTACAATAATTTTCTGGAAAATAAGAATTATATTTTTATTTACTATAAATTAATAGTTTCCCAATACGCCGGACTATAGCGGTCCGGCGGTGGGATTGGCATTTTTCCGCGGACGACCGCGCGGACGTTTCGGCTTCAAGTTCTCCGGATCCTTCGGCTTTGGCTTTCGACCACGTTTTTTCGGTTCCGGCTTCGGTACCGGCTTAGATAAGCCAAGTGCCTCCAACTCTTCAAAAACGGTCTGAAGAGTATGAATCCAACCGCCATCATCCGTTGCCGGTTCTGCCGGTGCATCGGTTCGTCTCCATGCAGAAGATAGGTCGTCCATCAGCTCTGCATAAGACATGTTGTCCAACAAGCCTGCCGCTTCAGCTTTTTTGAGAATCCGGCATGTAGCTACTGTTGACAGGAAGTTGATGAATTCGCTTCCTATCACAGAGAAATCTCCTT
>CAVIPV010000169.1:0-942 GCA_963644495.1 Prevotella sp.
ACCAAGCCAGTGGTCTGATGCCGGTGCTGCAAAGGTGTGGACCACATCTGTCTTTAAATAATTCTGATGAGGCGCAAACATCAGGATTAAAATAAATGCCAGCAGGATCCAAACAGCCGGCCGGATCTTCCTATTTTTCATTATCCACGCCTCCTTACATCTAAAATATCCAAAAGCAGATTTAAGATCAGATGGATAAAGAACATCCAGATGATGACCACCAGAACATAAGACTGGATTACATTATAATCACTCTGCTGCATGCACCGGACCAGAAAATAGCTCAGTCCCGGGATCGTAAAAGCAAATTCCAGAACCGAACTTGCCCCGAAAACCGATGCGAAATCGGACATAACTGCTGAGATCAACACGCAAAGTACTGGTCTGTATGCATGGAAAAACAGTTCATTTTTCTTTGGTATGCCTCTGGAAACAGCAAATTTTACATAGCTTTTCTTCATTTCTTCCCGAAAGGCACTTCGCACCACTCTCGCCCATGGACCGATCCGGTAAAAAGCCATGATCCCAACGGCTGCAGCCACTGCAAGCTTTCCATCTCCCATAAAGAACTTGGCAATCTTCCATTTGACACCAAAAAAATAAATGATCAGGATCGCCACGATAAAGCCTGGAACAGTCTGGGTAAGTACCGATAAACAGCTGCTTAAGCGGTCGCAGATCCCGCCCCGATGACAGGACGCCAGATAGCCTGTAAAATAAGCAAGCACTGCGCCCAACAGGATCCCACTCATGCCAACACCAAAGGAATATGGCATTTTAGCCATAAATTCTTTTCTGATATCCAGTCTGGCTGCCAAAGAAGTTCCCCAGTCCCCCATCAGGAAATTGCAAATCCAGGTCACATATTGGGTTAAAAGAGGCTGATCCAGTCCCATACTCCTGCGCACGATCTCCCGGTTCTCATCTGTCAGAGGCAGACTC
>CAVIPV010000169.1:952-5594 GCA_963644495.1 Prevotella sp.
GCATCAGCCTTACCATTCCAAAGATCAGAACAGATCCCACAAAAAAGATCAGGATCCACTTGATCAGAAAGGAAGCATATTTTTTCATAAAAATCTCCATATAACAAACAGCATCAGCTAACGCGCCCGTTGACGCGTTCCTGATATACATAGCAAAAAACAAGGCAGCTTCCTATACAGAAAACTGCCCTGCCGCAAACTTAAATTAAAGGCCTAACTGTGCATTTACAACATAGTAGTCGCCGTTGTATGGCTCATAACCGCTGAGCTTATCAGATACTGCAATGTGCCACTGAGGATCCACCAGATAGATCACCGGAAGGTCTTCACTTACGATCTGCTGTACCTGCTTTGCAAGTTCATCTTTCTCATTACCTGCAGGCAGAGTTCCCATTTCATCTAACAGAGCGTCTACTTTTTCATTGCTGTACTCATTGTTGTTATAAGCAGCGCCGGTGCGGAAGAACTGGCTTAAAGAATAGGTAGGTTCGCCGGTCGGAGCTGTATGCTGTGCCCAGAAAGCCAGGTCAAAATCTTCTGTTTTTACGTAGTTGCCAATGCTGTCTGTCATCTCAGTAGTTGCATCTACACCGATCTCATTTAACTCAGAAACAGTCAGCTGCATCAGAACAGAAAGGTCTGGACGGGATGGATAAGTAACTAACTTCAGTGTCAGCTTTTCGCCGTCTTTGTCGACAAAGCCGTCTCCGTCTGTATCCGTATATCCAGCTTCTTCTAAAAGTGCCTTTGCCTGCTCAGGATCATAAGTTTCCTTCACATCTCCGGCAAAGCTGTAATACTGAGCAAAAAATCCGTTTGCTACACGGCCGCCCTTTAATGCAGTTACCATGTCTTCGCGGTTAATGGCTACATTGATTGCCTGACGAAGCTTTAAATCAGAAAGAGTTGCATTTTCCTTGCTGTTGACAATTGCAAAGTACTGGTATCCGGCATCGAAATCCTTGGTTGTATATCCTTCGCCTTCCAGGATACCTGCAGTCTCCGGGGTAACGGTAAATGCCATATCGATCTCGCCGCTCTCAAATGCCTGCTGCATGGTAGCTGCATCTCCAAATGCCTTAATAACTACATCAGATCTCTTATCTGCATTATCATCATAATACTGGTTTGGAACCAGATCCAGTTCTACACCCGGATCCATGTTATCCAGTACATATGGGCCGGTAAATACAAGATTGCCATTTCCGTCATCCTTGCATACGATCATGCTGTATTCGCAAAGTACAGATGGCATAACCGTTGTCTCACGCTCGGAAACAAGCTGTATAGTCATATCATCTACTGGTGTAAAAGTGATCACACCTGCAGATGTGCTTGCCATTTCATTATTTGCCATAATGTTGTTCATGGAATCGCACAGAGCCTGGGCATCAACGGCTGTTCCGTCTGAGAATTTTACGCCCTCTTTTAACTTCATTTCCCAGGTAAGATCATCTTTCTGCTCAATAGACTCTACAAAACGGGATACCAGATTTCCGTTTTCATCCTGCATATAAATAGTCTCACTGATACCATCAGCAGTTAAAGACCAGGCATTGCTTCCGTTGTGTACCGGATCTACGGTACTGATCACTGAAGTATTACCGATCACAATAGCGCCACCCTCAACAGCTGCTTCTGCGGCTGCGGTCGTTTCCTCTGCTGCAGAGGTTTCTGCTGCTGTAGTCTCAGCTGTTTTTGTTGCTCCGCATCCAGTCAGGGAAGATACAGCCATAGCTGCTGTTAACATGATCAACAGATTTTTTTTCATTTTTCATTCTCCTCTTATGTGTTTTGGGTCACAAAACAAAAAAAGCCATGCTTTTTACCAAAGCACAGCAAAACTGACCGCACGGACCCCCCGTTCGATCATCCATTTCGCCGGCTATGACCCGTAGCCTGAAAAGGTCCATAGATCAAGCAGGTCTTCTGGCTTTAGCATCTGCATATCTGTCAGCCTTCCCAATCGCAATACGATCAGTGGCATATTTAACAGATACTCCACACATACAGCAACGGCATTGCACAGGATTCTCACCTGTTTCCCTTTTAAGCTGCTGCCTTTATAAGATATTTATAAGGCAACAACACTTGATCCATTTTAATTGTCCGCTCAGTATTTTCTGAACATGTTGTAATATAGCGCAGAATTTTTTTCATGTCAAGAAAAAAGAAATGGATCCACGTCTTGATCTGCACCTTGATCCGCATCTATTTTCCCGCCAGATACAGTCCCAGCTCCCGCCCAAGTGTCTGGGCAATACCAATGCTCTGTTCTGGCACTGATGTTGTATACTGTACACCAAACCTACGTCCGCTGCAGTTGCCTGTAGCATATAAACCGGGAATTGGCTCAAAATCACGGTTTAAGACCTGCTGATGTTCATCGATCTCCAGTCCGCTGACTGTTACCAGGATTTTCAATGACTGGCCGCCTGGCCTGTGGCTGTCTTTTATGGTGCCGCTGGCAAAAAATGGCCGTTTTTCAACAGGGTGCATTAATCTTGGATCTTTTCCGAAATCATCATCATGGCCTTTGTGGCATAATGCATTATACCGTTTCACTTCTTTCAGAAAATTCTCCTGGTCTTCTTTCTCTTTAAATATCAGTCCAGCCAGTTCTTTAAGGGTATCCGCGCAGTATAAAGGCCTTGTCTCACCCGCCCGGTCTTTGTCCAGTGCAGCGCTTCCTCTCCGTCCTGTTTGTCCTCTCTGGCTTTTTGCCTTTGTAAGAACTGTCTCAAAGTTCTCTCTTTCCTTCTCATCTGTATAATCATACAGACCATGACAGGGCGTCTGGAATGTAACCTGCTCACGGATGGTATCATCAAAAATAGCCCAGAGCTGTCCATTTGGCTGGTGGGCGCCGATAAGTGCTGCCAGGATATGGGTTCCGAAAGCCTCGTCTGAATAATGCTTCCCATATTTATTTACACGCAGTACCGGTGTTGCTCCGATCAGTCCAAAGCCTGGAAAGGAATAATTTCCACCCATGGCAGCATGGCTCCTTGGCTCCAGTCTGCCTCCGGCCCATAAACCCATGCAGATCCCGCTTCCGTCCCAGCCGTGACCGGTAAAATCACTGCCTTCCTCCGTCAGATCAGCCGCTTCTGCAAGAAGATAGCAGCACATATCTGCATTTTTACTGTAATCACCGGCAGCCAGTACAACGCCTTTTCCGGCCCGATGCAGTCCTATTTTCCCATCTGCGTCTTTTGCATACACACCAGTCACAGATCCATCTTCCGCCTGCTCCAGCTGTACTGCACGGGTAGAAAAGAAAAATCTTGCTCCATGTTCCTCTGCCAGACGATGATTGGCTTTTACTGCCTTTGTCTGCAGTTCCATTCCCATATTGGGAGTTCCCGGCCATGCGTGAAATCCGTTCAGAGTCTCAGGCATATTGGGACTTGCCGGTGTAAGTACCGGGTGGACGGACTCCTTTTCCTCTTTTGTCAGCGGTTCAATAAACCAGTCAAAGGTCTCGCCTCCATGAAGGGCGTAGGAACGGATCAGCGGATAAAGAGAAGATTGCCTGTGCGCAGCTGCCAGTCATTTACAAAGGTATCAATATCTACCTCCGGGATACCATGTTCTTTCTGCCACCTACTGTTAATATGTCCAATCTCTCCGATACCTAATACCCACTGTTTTTCCCGTTCCTGCTGTTCTATTACCACCCCCCCCGGCTCCGGCTTCTGCTGCTGCCCTTGCAGCACAGGTTCCTGCATGTCCGGCGCCGATCACTACAATATCTGCATCATATACAGCTGAAACTTCTTCTGGTTTTATATTCTCCGGCTTAACAGCCCATGCTTCTTTCATTTTATCCACTCCCATCTGCTCTAAACATTTTATCGCCTGACTTATGCCATTTTTTCTCTTGGAACACCGATCATATTTCGCAGAGTATTTCCAGCCCGCTTATAGATCAGATAGGTAATAAAGGACGTTACCCCATGTTTAAAAAGATTAAATGGAAATACGGAAAACAGCATTAATGTAGGCAGATCCGTGATCATAGGATTGATGGCCGTTCCCATGCTGATGATCACTTCCACAAGCATTCCGTACAGTTTGGAATACAGTGGAAACGCAATATAAGCATTAATGAAAATAAACACAATGCTTACCAGAGGATATGGACATAGCCGCAATCGCACCTTTTTTCGTGTGTTTCCAGCGGCAGATCAAGGACGCCGGGAGAATAAAGCTGACACTTCCCATAATGTTCATAAGCTCCCCCACATAAGCCGTATCAGATCCCTGAAATAAAAGCTTCAGTAATACCTTGATCACAATAACGCAGCAGCCGCTTCCCGGCCCCAGGAAAAATCCCGCAAACAGCGCCGGAAGCTCGGAAATATCAAATTTCAGAAATCCCGGTACAAATGGCACTGAAAAATTCAACATCATAAGTACCGTAGATACCGCTCCCATCATTCCAATAAATATTGTCTTTTTTACACTTGATGACCTCTCCATGATCTGTCTGTCCTTTCTAAACCTTACAAAATACTATGCGAACATATCTTTGCTGCATTTTCCCACAATGTAACATGTTAAATGCAGCAAAAATGCCCGATAGCTTTCTGACCCATCGGGCACCACTTTTTCTCCTCTATCATCCGGACTATACCGT
>CAVIPV010000170.1:0-5521 GCA_963644495.1 Prevotella sp.
ATCAGATTCATTAAGATTCGTCTCCAGATTTGTCTTAAATTACGGTACCATTATACTGAAACAATACCGATAGCCGCTGCATTGATCACATCACTAGCTGGAAACTCTGGTATCAGATACATACCTGCAACACCCAAAATCCCTCCTGTTACGCCACAAACTACCGGTATCACCTCATCCTTAACTTTTTTAGTTGTCTTGCATGCCATTCCACCTAAATAGCAGATCACCGTGATCGCCGCCACGCCTGCAATCCCAAAATCCATATCCGCTTCCTCCCTTTCCAGACAATCCTTATGAGGTCATGCCATCATTGTCCTCATAATTTATGATATGCTGGAACAGTTAAAAAGGAATCTATGGGAAATATTTATTCTGGGCTTACTTCTAAAAGCATTGCTTTACATAAGCCAGAAGACGATTTGTCAAATCTTCATTTTTCCGCATTTTTTCTACCAGCCAGTAAATTTCCGGTGTTTCTTCCTTGCTTATCAAGATATAATCTGCTTTCATTTCATCTGAAATCCCATATAAAAAATCTATGTTGCATTGAAATGTCTGCGCTATAAAACAAGCTGTCTGATAAGAAGGTTCTCTTTCTCCTCTTTCATACCGCCCATATGCCATAGCAGAAAGATTTAAGCGCCTGGCAGCTTCTGCTTTCTTTATATTTAACTTTGTTCTCACCTGTATCAGTCGTTCCGGGCAAAATTTCATTTATATCCCCCTTGATAATAACCATTGGTTATGTTATTCTAATAGTAGCAAAGTAACCATCGGTTACTATTATAGATTATATATGGCTTCTATTCAAGAAGTTACTAATACATTCTTTATGGGAGGATCTTATGCCCACGATACTGGTAGATTATGAAAATGTAAATGGCTCCAATGGTTTAAAAGGCACTGATGTATTATGTTCCAATGATACATTGATCATTTTTTACAGCAACTGCTGTGGAAAAATACGTTATGATCATATGGAGGATATAAAAAACAGCCTCTGTGATTTTCAAGTAATAAAACTAAAGGGAAATGGAAAAAATGCACTTGATTTTTATATTGCCACCCAATGTGGCATCTGCAGTAAACAGGGCGAAAAGCAGATTGCAATCATAAGCAATGACAAAGGCTTTCAGGCTGTGATTGATTTTTTCTCCATATCTGGCCATAATTCAAAAACATAAATTGTGCAGGCAAAAAATATAGAAACTGCCCTTACCCTTTTTCATACATCAGGCAATACCAAACGAAAAGATCTTCTTAATCGCCGCATGGCTCCACTGGATCTTGCTGTAGAATGCGCCAAGATCAAAGAAAGAAATGCTTTAAGACAGGAGATTAAAAATATTCTTTCTGGAACTATTTACGAAAAACAGACTGCTGAAATCATCGATTTTATCGATATTCAAAAACATTACGGAAAAAAAGCATTATATACTGGCTCCCTCCATTCTTTTGGAAGAAAAGACGGTACTGCAATATATCGTCTGATCAGAAATACTAAAAACACTTAATTTTCTCCAAAAAATAAACCCGGAGATCCATCAAACAACGGATCTCCGGGCCATATTTTTAAATCACTGTCTGCTATTTACTTTTAGCTTCTTAATTCAATTCCATAAGCCTTATTTAACTGCTTTAAGATCTTCTTTACATATCCGTCAACTGTATCAGCCTGGAATGCTTCTTCCTTTGGTGTGAACAGTACAGTAAATGCCATGGACTTCTTGTCATCTGCGATCTGCTTGCCTTCGTATACATCAAAGAGTGTTACGTCCTTAACATAGGAGCTTGCCTGGTAGATGCACTCTTCTACCTGTCCGCAGGTGATATCCTTATCCATTACCAGTGCCAGGTCACGCTTCTCTTCTGCAAACTTTGGAAGTGGTTCAAATACAGGTGCTTTGCCGTACCATTTCTCCAGAGCCTGCATATTGATCTCCAGAACATAGGCATCTTCACGCATTGCCTCTGCCTTCATGATCTCATATTTAACCTGTCCCAGATAACCGATCACTTCGCCCTCGCAAAGAATAGCAGCGGTTCTGTATGGATGCAGGAATGGCTTTTCAGTTCTTTCATAAGTAAAGGTCAGATGAAGCACATCTGCTACTGTCTCAGCCATGCCCTTTAAGGTGAAGAAGGACTCATCCTTACCAAAAGCACCGATGCACAGAGTCTCACGCTCATTTGGATACTCCGTTAATGGAAGAGACTTTGGAATAAATGCATTTCCGATCTCGAAAATACGTCCCTCAAAAATACCTCTCTTCTGGTTACGGCCCATTGCGTGGATCATCTGAGGAGCCAGAGTGGTTCTCATCAGGGAAAGATCCTCGTTGATTGGGTTCATGATACGGATCGCCTTGCGCTCAACGGCATCCGCAGGGAATTCCATTTCATCTAAGTCAGCAGGTGAGAAGAAGGAGTAATGCATTCCCTCAAATGCGCCTACGCTGCAGAGAGCCTTTTTAACCTTTAAAATAGTCTTCTGACGGGTATTAGTTCCGCCGATGGTTACCTTTGCAGTTGGAAGGAAGGTTGACTTAATATGGTCATATCCGTACATACGGATCACTTCCTCTGCTACATCCGGGTAATCTTCCATGTCTTCACGGTATGCAGGGAAATGTAAGGTCAGTTCATCACCGTTGATCTCAGGAGCAAAGTCCAGACCTTTCAGGATGCGAAGGATATCTTCATCCGGAACAGTGATACCTAATACGCCGTTTACCTTCTTGATGCTGGTCTTAAAAGTCTTTGGCTCCAGAGAATTTCCTGTATTTACATTCTTGTGGGTCTTGGAAACTTTTCCTGCTCCCAGTTCTTCTACCAGGTGCAGAACACGCTTCATAGCCATTTCTGTTGCGTACTCGTCAACGCCCTTTGCATATCTCTGGCTTGCGTCAGAGGACTGTCCTAAGGCACGGGAGCTCTTACGGATGTTGTCACGGGCAAACTTTGCAGACTCAAACATTACTTCTGTAGTAGTGTCACGGATCTCAGAGTTTAAACCACCCATGATACCAGCCAGTGCAACTGGCTTCTTGCCGTCACAGATCACCAGGTTGTTTGGATTTAAAGTAAATTCCTTCTCATCCAGAGTAACGATCTTCTCGCCTTCTGTAGCACGTCTTACAAAGATGGCATTGCCTTCCAGATAATCGCAGTCAAATGCGTGCAGCGGCTGTCCTAACTCACGCATAATGTAGTTGGTGATATCAACGATATTGGAAATAGAGTTATTTCCAACCAGAGCCAGACGTCTTCTCATCCATGCAGGAGACTGTGCCAGTTTTACATCATATACATAATGTGCAATGTAACGTGGGCAAAGATCCGGTGCCTCTACTGTTACTTCAAAGCCATCTTTTTCTACCTCTGTTTCAGTGAAATCTAATGCTGGCATCTTAAGCGGCTGTCCTAAGGAAGCTGCTACTTCTCTTGCCAGGCCAAAGATACTCTGGCAGTCTGGACGGTTTGCAGTAATGGAAACATCAAAGATCCAGTCGTTTAAGCCTGTGATCTCTTTTACATCTGCACCAATTTCTGCGTCCTCTGGCAGTACCAGAAGGCCGTTGTAGCCAGCACCTGGATACAGGTCTTCGTTTAAGCCAAGCTCTGTTCCGGAGCACAGCATACCATAAGACTCATAACCTCTTAATTTTCCTTTTTTAATAGTAGCTACGCCTTCAATGGTAACGTGGTCTTTTGCAGTTGCGTAAACCCGGGCACCGATCATTGCTACAGGGAACTTTCCGCCTGCTTTTACATTGTCAGCGCCGCAGCAGATCTGTAATAATTCCGGTCCGCCTACATTGACCTGGCACACATGAAGGTGGGTCTCCGGGATCGGCTCGCAGGACTCAACATAACCAACAACGATACCGCTGATGTCCTTTCCTACCTGCCATTTTTCTTCTACTTCAAATCCACAGTCAAACAGTTTTTTCTCTAATTCATCTGCGAAAACATTAATATCTACATAATCATTTAACCAGCTTAACGGTACAAGCATTTCTAATCCTCCTGTCCTGATCGAACCTATTAGTCATCAATCTGATCTAACACGCGCAGATCAGACTCAAACAGCATCTTAATGTTGTTGATGCCGTATTTTAACATTGCGATACGCTCCAGACCAAGGCCGAAAGCAAAACCGCTGTACTTCTCAGAGTCGATGCCGCAGTTTTCAAGCACCTTCTTGTTTACAACACCTGCGCCTAAAACCTCGATCCAGCCGGTTCCCTTGCACAGTCTGCAGCCTTTGCCGTCGCACTGGAAGCAGCTTACGTCAACCTCTACAGAAGGCTCCGTAAATGGGAAGTAGGAAGGACGAAGTCTGGTTCTGGTGGACTCACCGAAGATTCTCTGAACGAACATATCCAACATTCCCTTTAAATCACACAGAGTAATGCCTTCGTCTACAACAAGACCTTCCATCTGGCTGAACATTGGTGAATGGGTAGCGTCATCATCAGAACGGAATACCTTACCAGGGGAAACTACCTTGATCGGAGGTTTCTTTGCTTCCATTACATGAACCTGTCCTGCAGATGTCTGGGTACGCAGTAAGAACTCAGGGGACAGATAGAAGGTATCCTGCATATCACGGGCCGGATGATCCTTTGGTGTATTTAAAGCAGTAAAGTTATAATAATCTGTCTCGATCTCAGTACCTTCGTATACTTCAAATCCCATGGATGCGAAGATATCAGTCAGCTGATTGCGGACAGTGGTTACTGGATGCAGATTTCCATAACGGATCTTCTTTGGCGGCATGGAAATGTCGATCTTTTCAGACTCATAACGCTGCTGCTGCTCTTTTTCTTTTAATTTCTGGTCCAGTTCATCGAAAAACTGGTTTGCCCATTCCTTTGCGCCGTTAATGGTCTTACCAAACTCAGCCTTCTGGTCGTTTGGTACATTGCGCATCTCCTTCATTAAAAGACCGATCCGGCCCTGCTTATTGTCCAGGAAGGTCTTCTTGAATTCATAAACACTTCTGGAAGTGGTGAGAGTTTCTGCGCCCTTGCAGATCTCATCTTTGATCCCAGCGATCACTTCATTCAGTTCTTTTAAATCCTGCATGATTTTTCTCCTTTACCTATCTTTGTTGGTGGTGTTATAGACAACAAAGTCCCCCTGCACCCGAAGGCGCAGAGGGACGATAATTTACCGTGGTACCACCCAGTTTCCTGCAAACAATCTTTCCTGTTCGCAGACACTTTCCGGTATGTAACGTATACCATACGGCAATGCCTACTGTTTCTCTTCAGCAATGCAGCTCCCGTGGGAAATTCGGATATCTGTCTGAACGGAAAAAGGCTCACAGCCGATGACCTTTTCTCTCTGACCGAAAACAGTATCTTAAAAACACGATCTTCGCTTTTGATCTCATTTATGATTTCAGGTATGTCTGTCCTATATGGACATCCATAGTCTGTAAATCATTCTAGTCATTTTCATTAGAAAAGTCAAGGCTTTTTTCGCTTCTTAAGCTCTCCTACATACTCTA
>CAVIPV010000171.1:0-1978 GCA_963644495.1 Prevotella sp.
AACTGCAGTTTGACCAGGCCGGTATCGAAATCCCATTTAACCAGTTAGATGTAAATATGAAAAATCCATAATTTCCCATTTAAAAAAGACTCTGCTATTGAGGAGGCACCTCAGCCGCAGAGCCTTTTCGTTAAAGCACTATGTATACTACATTATGAATAAAACAGATTTGGCAGCGTTAAGGTAAACGCCGGCACAAAGGTTAAAAGCATCAACACCACGATCATACAAATATAAAATGGCAGCGTTGCCTTCGCGATCTTTTCAATGGGTAAATGGGCAATCGCTGATGATATGAACAGGCAGGTTCCAACCGGCGGTGTTAAAAGTCCGATACCACAATTTAATACCATGATAATGCCAAACTGGATCGGGCTGATGCCAATGCTGGTAGCTACCGGTAGCAGGATCGGAGTTGCGATCAGGATGATGGGCGCCATATCCATAACACATCCTAAAACCAGCAGGATCAGATTGATCAGCAGCGCGATCACAACCGGATTATGAGAACAGCCGACGATCGCTCTTGCAGCAAGATCCGGAACATGAAGATAGGTCAGGCAATAGCCAAAAATACTGGATGTTCCACAAAGGATCAAAACAATAGATAATGTATCAATACATTCTCCCAACACTTTCCAGACTTCTTTTAAGGACATTTCACGATAAATAAACATTCCCACTAAAAGGCTGTAGATAACTGCGATCGCAGCTGACTCTGTTGCTGTAAACACGCCAAACACAACACCTACGACTACGATCATAACAGACAGCAGTGCCCAGATGGAGGATTTCACGCATTTTAAGAAACGTGAAAATTTAAACGGCTCTCCCTTTGGATAATGCCTCTTCACAGAAATAATATAAGAACCTACCATAAGAGATAATGCCAGCATAACACCAGGAATATAACCTGCCATAAACAGAGCGCCTACAGACAGGCCTCCTGCTGCTGTTGCGTAAATTACCATATTGTGGGAAGGCGGGATCAGAAGGCCTTCTACAGAAGAAGTAATTGTAACTGCTGTTGAAAATTCAACATCATATCCCATATTGACCATCATAGGGATCTCAATATTGCCTAAAGATGCCGTATCGGCAGTTGCTGAACCGGAGATCCCACCGAAAAACAGGGACGCAAGGATGTTTACCATTGCCGCACCTCCGCGCATCCATCCAACCATGGAATCCGCCAGTTTAATAAGCCGTTCCGATATTCCTCCGCCTCCCATCAGTCCACCCATGGTAATGAAAAATGGCACTGCCATCAGAGAAAATGAATTTAAACCTTTTACCATCTGCTGACACACATTTGAAAGAGGGATCCGCAGATACATTAAACATAAACAAGATGAAATCCCTACTGCAAACGCTATATTTACACGCAGAAGGATCAGTACAAAAAACGTAACCAGCAGGATCATAATTGCCATATTATTATTAACCACGTACTTATTCCCCTTTCTGAGCAAATTTCTTTACATCTTTTATCAGATTTTCCAACTGGAAAACGCACATTGCAGCGCCTGCAAATGGAACTGGCGCGTACAGCCAGAACTTGGATAACCATGATAAACTGATATAAGTAGCTTTACCTGCTTTAAGTGCATATGGAAATCCTACAAACAGCATCATTGCAGAGAAAGCAAGCACAAGCAGATCGTCAAATATTTCAATAAATTGTACTGTTTTTGGCGGCAGATACCGGTCAAATGAAGTCATTCGTATATGTGTCCTTTTTCTTACTGCCAGTGACGCCCCGATAAAAGCCATATAGATCATACAGGTTAAAGTCAGTTCCTCACTCCATGCCGGATCCGGAATAAATGAAATATATCTTCCAGCTACTGCCATAGAGGTAATGAGGATCTCTGCAACCAGAAAGATCTGACAGATCACTTTTATAATACGATATAAACGATCCAGAATACCTGCCACTGTTGTTTTCTTTTCTGACATGTTCCTTACCTCCTCCAGA
>CAVIPV010000171.1:2071-5467 GCA_963644495.1 Prevotella sp.
GTTTATATTCATCTTCCATTCCCTTGGTATATTCGCCGATAATGCCTGCGCAGGCTTCTTTCCATGGCGCAAAATCAGTTACTTCTGTAAACTTTACACCTTTGCCTTTTAAGCGCTCAATACTTTCGCTTTCTTCTTTTTCAGAAACTTTTTTTGCGTATACACTTGTTTCTTTTCCTGCTTCTTCCACTGCCTTCTGCTGTTCCTCAGAAAGCTTATTCCATGCATTGTCAGAAATAAGGACCTCCGATGCAGACATGGTATGATGATCTAAGACCACATAAGGAGCAGTCTCATTAAATGCATTAGACTCATAAGAAGTGATTGGCTGGTCACCACCATCTACAACGCCTGACTGAAGGCTTGTATACAGCTCATTAAAGGAAATAACGGTTGGGCTTGCTCCCAGCTGTTCTACAACACCTGTAAGAATCGGGTCATTGGATACACGGATCTTTTTGCCCTTCAGATCATCAATCCCATTGACTTCTTTTACCATAAAGAAGTTGCGGAAACCTTCTTCCTGGAAATACAGACCATGGATGCCAAGTCCCAGATCCTGTGGTTCATCCAGGATTTTCTGTGCCAGATCGGTTTCTGTAAATTTCCAGAACTGATCTCTGTCTTCAAAGGTAAATGGCACGCTTAAAAGAGAAGACAATTTGCCGCCGTAGCTGTTTAAGGCAAAACAGGAAATACGGCACAGATCAACAACTCCACTGTCATTTGTCATACCATCCAGAACATCTCCTTCTGCCCCCAGAACCCCACTTGCCTGAATATCAATATTTACAGTTCCATTGGATTTTTCAGCCACCTTGTCTTTAAAAAATGCAGCAATCTTTCCATCCAGAGAATCAATGGAATTTACCTCTGCGTAAACCAGTGTTACTGCATCGGCATTCCCCGCTGCCTGTGTAGTAGTCTCTGCCGCAGATGAAACTGCCGTTGTCTGTTCTGTTGAAGATGCTGAAGTTTCCGGAGATTTCAATCCGCATCCAGCCAAAGTTCCCATCATACTTACTGCCAATAACGCTGTAACCAAACTTCTATGTTTCATAGTACCCTCCGATCATTAAATTACGTATATCCGACAACCCAGATTCAACCTGGCTGTCGGGTGTTTTTTCCTGCTATTAATTACATTTTGTAAATTAATGGAAATACTCTACTTCAAATCCCACGATCTTACCAAGTTCCTGCAGTTCTTTTACATGATTTCCATAGATGATCGCCTGATGATGTCCATAACCGCCATTTGCCAGCGCCTGTCTGAACTCTCTTGCGCCGCCTTCTACATCATAGTAAACTGCAGGACTGCAGTATACAGGACGGAATTCACATCCAATAGTATGTCCAACTGCTACCATCATCTTGTTGCCGCGTCTGTTGAAGCGTCCAAAGGTTACTACCTGTCCCTCATTTTCATTCATATCTACATGATAGTGAGTGCCCCATCCATGGGTGGTAAAGTGTGCCAGTTCATATTCCTGTTCCGGTTTGTCAAAACCGTTCATCTTTCTGGTAGGTACTGCATGATGGATCTCTAATACATCATGATCAAAGGTCTGTCCCGGCTGTGTCAGCAGATTTGGCATACCTAACTGCTCTAAGGTCTTGCTTCCCTTTAATACCAGTACCGGGTTGCCCATAAATACACTCTGTCTGGTGAGATACATCATCATCATCATTGCCATCCATACTGCTAGGTCTTCTTCACAGGCTGATGGGATCCTATCATCCTTATTTAAGGAGTGGCACAGACATGGAACGAATTTATTTTCCCATGGAAGTCTGCTTGCGCAAAGCTCTTTACAAGGTGTTGTAAATGCGTTACAGTCATAATCTTCCATCATCTTGCGGACTGCGTGGAAGTAGCGCAGGTCATTACATACATAATTCTTCTCAATATCAACCTTGCGTGCTCCGTCTACCAGTTCGGTTGCCTCTTTCTCAATGTTCTCATCAACAGGAGTATCATTGAAATACTTCATGATCTGGCGGAAATCAATACGGTTGTTGCGGATGCCATAACGCATGAACAGATTGGTCAGATCATAGGTACTGGTGTTTACAGAAGCCGGGGTCTGCTCTGTATTGGAAAGGATCAGAACCTTTGTATTGGCAACAGCTTTTCTTACCTGCATGTAAGTAAGGATCTTATTGTATTCTTCAAAATCATGAGCCATGTATGCTTCCAGACCGATGTCACGATAGTAACCGATCAGGTCGATTGGTGTAGGTCCTAAGTTGATCATGGAGATCGGCTTATGAAGACGCTCAATACCAGGTACACGGTAAGTGATCAGGTAAATATCTACTTCATGGTTTTTCGGAAGAAGCTTCTCAAACTCTGTATCTCTTGTTACGAAGCTTTCGTTAAACTCAATGTATACAGGCTCCATAATGTTGCAGCGTGTCTGGTCGATGTTTGCTTTTAACTCATCATACCATTGCTTGATCTCTTCTTTTCCAAGACGTCTTTCATATTCAGGGGTTCCTGTCTCTTCCGGACCTACACGACATGGTCCCTCCCAGTAATCAGAATGTACCAGATTGGAAAATACAGGTCTTAAGTTTACTTTCACATCCATTGCATACTTCATTACATTATCCTCCTGCTTTAAGCTTTTTATAGTTAAAGATTTGCTATTTTTTCATAACATTTTAAAAGTCCGTTGTGTTTGATCTCAGGGTAGATCACTTCATCGGACACCGCCTCTGTAAAATCCGGCGGATTTTTTCGGATCTCTTCAATCTCACGATCCTGATAAAGATCTTCAAAAATATGAAGCATTCCTTTTACAAGAATAGAGTCGCTGTCAGCTTTAAAATGACTTTTTCCTGCCTTTTCTTCTGTTGTTATCCATACAGCTGTCTTGCAGCCTTCTATACGGTTTTCATCTTTATGGATCTCTTCTAATGCAGGCTTTTTAATTCCAAGCTGGATCAGATACTCACTTTGTGACATCGGATCATCCAAAAGTTCAAAATTATCTTTATATGTCTGTTGTTTGTCTTTTATTTCCATGAACTGTCATCCCAGTCCTTTCAGCGCTGTGATCAGGCTTTTTACATCTTCTTCTGTATTGTAGATCCCCATTGAAATACGGCAGGCACTTTGCAGTTCCATTCGTTTCATCAGCGGGTAGGCACAATGGGAACCGCAGCGCACTGCAATGTTTTTAAGTCCCAGAAAAACGCCGATGTCATAAGCCCCAAAACGTTCTGACCAGAAAAGTGTTATAGGACTGTCCCGTCCTTTATTAAGGATCTGGATGCCTTCTAATGCTGCCAGTTTTTCCCGCAGGCTTGCTGCCAGTGAACGTTCTTTTTCTATCAGTTCCTCAAACTGATTTTCATTTAAAAAATCCATTGCTGCTTTCAGTCCCATGG
>CAVIPV010000172.1:0-5405 GCA_963644495.1 Prevotella sp.
CACCATAGTTAACAGAGGATTATAGCCTTTATAAAGCAGAACGAGAGGATGCTTTATAAAGTGCACCCTTATTTAACTATTCAGTACAAGATACCATGACTGACATACACCTTTAGCTCTGGTGTTAGAGGTAAATATTTAGAGAAAAGCCTGAAAAATCAATGTTTTAGGGCTTGACATTATAGGAAGGAAAAGTGGATTTCTATTTCCGGCTGGAAAAGGATGTAAAGCCATATGAGATTCCGGACCGGAATCCGCAGATCGCGCAACTGCTTAACATAACGGAATAAACGAAACATATAACGAGGCAAAAATATGAAGCATGAGGAATTACTTTCAAAATTAACACTGGAGGAAAAGGCGGCTCTTTTAAGCGGCAAGACTGTGTGGCAGACCCGGGATATCCTCCGCCTTAAGATCCCGTCCATTTTCCTTTCTGACGGCCCTCATGGGATCCGCAAACAGGCGGGAGCTGGGGATCATCTGGGATTAAATGCCTCTTTAAAGGCAACCTGTTTTCCTACAGCGGCAACGATTGCTAACAGCTGGGATCTGGACCTTGGGGAAGAAATCGGAAAAGCACTGGGAGAAGAAGCTGTGGCCCAGGATGTAAATATCCTGCTGGGACCGGGGCTTAATATGAAAAGGAGTCCTCTTTGCGGAAGGAATTTTGAATATTTTTCCGAGGATCCTTATCTGGCAGGAAAATGGCAGCTGCTTATGTGCGGGGCATCCAGAGTCAGGGGGTGTATGCATGCCCCAAACATTTTGCAGTAAACAGCCAGGAAGAACGGCGTATGGCTATGGATGCAGTGGTAGATGAACGGACCCTGCGGGAGATCTACCTGACTGGTTTTGAGATCGCGGTGAAAGAAGGACATGCCAAAGCCATTATGACCAGTTACAATGAGTTAAATGGGGAATATGCCAATGAAAATAAAAAGCTTCTGGTGGACATTTTAAGAAAAGAATGGGGCTTTGACGGCCTGGTAGTTACAGACTGGGGCGGTTCTAACGACCATGTAAAAGGGGTCAAATGCCAGTCAGACCTGGAAATGCCGGCTCCGGGGCTTGATTCTGCCAGAGAACTGATCACGGCTGTAAAAGAAGGCCGCCTTTTTATGGAAGAGATAGATCTTTGCGTGGATCAGGTCTTAGATGCGGTACTGGATCTTAGCAAAAAAGCGGATACTAAAAAGCCTGATTTTGATCAAAAAGTCCACCATGCTTTAGCCAGAAGGGCAGCTGCAGAAAGTGCCGTACTTTTAAAAAATGAGGGAAATATCCTTCCATTAAAAGAAAAAACCAAGGTAGCTCTCATCGGTGATTTTGCTTTTGCCCCACGGTATCAGGGCGCAGGATCTTCTATGGTAAATCCTTTTAAAGTGGAGGCCATGGACCAGCTGATTCATGAGTATGACCTGCAGGTAGTGGGAAAAGACCGGGAACACATGGGTCTGCCGCGAGATCAGATCCGGCTGTTAAATGAACTGGTAAAGGTAAATGAAAATATTGTAGGTATTATAAGTGCCGGATCCTGTATTGAAATGCCATGGCAGCACTGCTTAAAGGCGATCCTTCATGGCTATCTGGGCGGAGAAGCAGGTGTCGGAGCGGTTCTGGACATCCTTATGGGAAAAATATGCCCTTCCGGCCGTCTGGCAGAGACTTATCCTTTATGGTATGAAGATACACCTGCATTCCGGTATTATCCTGCTTCAGAACGTACATCAGAGTACCGTGAAGGGCTTTTTATAGGCTATCGCTATTATGATACATGTCAGGTTCCGGTCCAGTATCCTTTTGGATATGGACTTTCCTATACAGAATTTGCCTATTCAGCCCTGGAGGTGGATGAAAACGGGGTACAGTTTACAGTCACAAATACAGGAAAATGGGATGGGGCAGAGGTTGCCCAGCTTTATATCGGCCTTCCAGATGCTGCTGTATTCCGTCCTGAGAAGGAGCTAAAAGGCTTTCAGAAGGTCTTTTTAAAGGCTGGAGAGAGCAAAAGAGTGTATATCCCATTTGATGATAAAACTTTCCGTTACTGGAATGTAAGAACAGGACGCTGGGAAGTGGAAGAGGGAGAATACCAGATCATGGTGGGAGCCTGCGTGGCAGATATCCGGTTGTCTGGAAAATTATGGATAGCAGGAACTACAAAGCAACTTCCTTATGAAAAAGAAAAACTTCCTTCCTATTATAAAGGACGGATCAGTAACGCAGGTGCAGAGGAATTTGAAGTTCTTTTAGGTTATCCTGCGCCTTCCGGAAAATGGCAGGGCGAGCTGGGGATCAATGATGCTGTCTGCCAGATGTACTATGCAAAAAGCCCACTGGCCCGTCTGGTTTACCGCATACTGACAGCTAAAAAGAAAAAGAGCGAGGAACAGGGAAAACCAGACTTAAATGTGTTATTTATCTATAACATGCCATTTCGCGGCATCGCAAAAATGACAGGCGGTGCTGTAAGTATGGAAATGGTAAAAGGGATCGTTGACATGATCAATGGCAAATGGGCCGCTGGTCTTAAGCGGGTCCTTAAAGGCTATTTTCATAATAAAAAAGAAAATCAGAAATACGAAAAACTTTTGGAAGGAAAGGAGGAACAGGTATGACAGTAGGAAAAAACGGAACCCGAAACAAGACTAAAAGCGGAATTGGAAGTGTGATCAGAAGCTGGATCAACGAACATCCGGCTGTCTGGGAGTTTATTTTATTTAATGTTTTGTCCAATGTGGCAACCATTGTCAATTTTGTAGCAATGTGGATCTGCACCGGTTCCCTGTTTGTTTCCTTAGAGACGATTCCCTTCCAGTTTTTTGTTTTCCATTATACTCAGGTGGAAAGTGACCTGGGGCTGGGCGGATTTTTAAGCTTTCTTGTGGCAACAGCAGCAGCCCAGACAGTAAACTTCTATGTGCAGAAAAACTTTGTATTCCGCTCTAACGCAGCATTCACAAGAGCTGTGCCAAGATATATCTGCCTTGCAGTAGTCTTAGTCATCGTATCCGCAGCACTTCCCGCCTACAGTCAGGCATTTTTCAAAAATCTTGGCCTCCCCCAGGCGCTGATCCCCACACTGGCTAATGGAGTCAATATTGCGGTACAGGTAGTGCTCAGTTATCCTGCAATGAAATTTTGGATCATGCCGAAATAAAAATAATCCTTTTCAAATGAATTATTTATGATATAATGGTTTAAAAATAATTACAAACAGGTCAAATATGACCCTCTTGTAATAAAAAATAAACAGGTGTTGGATTATGAATTTATATTATGAATTACTAAATAAGCCAGTTTTTACCTTGGAAGATATCAATCAATAGTAGAGCGGTCTTTTTTGTATATAATATTTAAGAACACAAATCAAATAGTGTTCCTAAAAAATTGTTTTTTTGTTGAATATTTTTTAATCATTTTCCCTCAACTTAACCGCATTCCGTGCGCTGCGGCGGCGTTCATCTTCAAGGGCTGCGTAGTGCTTTTTTGTGGTATTAACATCGGAGTGTCCAAGAACATCGGCTACCAGGTAAATATCGCCGGTTTCGCGGTAAAGGTTGGTGCCGTAGGTACTGCGAAGCTTATGAGGAGTGATCTTCTTTAATGGAGTTACGATCTTTGCATATTTTTTAACTAAGTTTTCTACGCTGCGTACATTCATGCGCTTTCTCTGAAGGGAGAGGAAGAGTGCATTTTCACTTCCTTCTTCCGGGATAATATCATTTCGCTCATCCAGATAGTCCTGCAGTGCAGTTTCTACTTCTGTACCGAAATAGACGGTAACTTCCTTTCCGCCTTTTCGGTGGATATGGATGCCGCCGTTCTTAAAATCAATATCATTTACATCGATTCCCACACACTCTGAAACACGGATACCGGTTCCAAGGAGCAGAGTCAGGAGAGCAAGGTCACGGAGTTTGGTCCGGTTATGGAAGGTTTTCTGCTTGTCTGTAAGGCCTTCCCCCTGTTCTACAGCATCCAAAAGGAGAGCAACCTCGTCAACATCAAGACGGATGATCTCTTTTTCATGGAGCTTTGGAAGCTGGACCAGGGCAGCAGGATTGGTCTTTAACTTTTCTGTACGGAAAAAGTAGTTATAAAAGCTTTTTAGGGAAGAGATCTTGCGCATGATCCCCCGTTCTTTATTGACGATCTCCTGATTATGTTCATTAAAACGATATTTTAAATATTCCATGTATTCTTCCAGGTCAGTTACTGTGATCTGGTCTAAATGATCCAGTGTAAAATCCATCCGTTCCATTTTTGAAAATACGGGATTTTCTTTCTTTAGGAAATCGAAAAATACAGAAAGATCATATGCATAGGCAATACGGGTCCTGGTAGAAGTCCGAGGTTCAATCCCCCGGAAAAATTCCGTGCAGAAGGGTGGGAGAGTCTTCATCATTTCCCGCAGTTTCTTAATATTTTCAATATCTTTCTGTTCGTAATAAGGTAAAGTTGCTGCCATAATTTTATATGCCTCGTTTTATAAAGTTTTCTATTAAAATTTTCTATTATTGCATTTATTTCATTCTATTATTTGGAAAGCCTGGGCCAATCCTCAAAATTTCCGTTGATCACAGCGTGAAATAAACGTTCACGGACACCCGGGCTGTCCATATTTAAAGTACGGATCAGGTTTTTAACATATTCCCGGTGGGTATGACCATCCATAGGACATGGATTTTTACATACAGGAAGCTGATATTTATTCCGGAATCCTTTTACATCAGCTTCTGAAACCAGCATCAAAGGCCGGATAACCGTCAAATCTGTGCGGTCCAGGTGAGTAACCGGTGGAAACGCGTAAAAACGTCCTTCGTATAAAAGAGACATTAACGCAGTCTCGATCAGGTCATCCTTATGGTGTGCATAGGCAATTTTATTGCAGCCCAGCTCCAGAGCTTTCTGATTTAAAGCGCCCTTACGCATTTTCGCACACAGGGCGCATGGATTGGACTCTTTACGGGCCTCAAAAAGGATTTTTCCGATCTCAGTAGAGATTATCTCATAAGGAACATTAAAATCCGCGCAAAGGGCTTTTATGGGCTCCAAATTCATAGTATCAAGGCCCATATCTACAGTAATGGCAGATAAGGTAAAATGTTTAGGATAAAATTTCTGGAGCTGTGACAGGCCATAAAGCAAAGTAAGGCTGTCCTTGCCGCCAGAAATACCAATGGCAATATGATCGCCGTTTTCGATCATCTGGTATTGATCGATAGCCTGACGAAGAAGGCTTAAGAGACGCTGGAGTTTCATAGGAGTATGTAGTTCCTTTCTGATAGAATATAATAGAATGGTTTACATAAAATAATTATGTTAATCAAATAATACGATAAAATGGAAATTCCGCACTAACTATTCGTTAAACTATTCTTTCGCGAATAGTTAGATAT
>CAVIPV010000173.1:0-5381 GCA_963644495.1 Prevotella sp.
GCATTGTCACCGGGATCCACGGAGATGAGCTGGAGGGACAGTATATCTGTTATGAACTACAGCGGCGGATCCAAAAAGAAAAGGAGCATCTTACGGGGATCGTGGATATTTATCCGGCCATGAACCCTTTGGGGATCGATTCCATTACCAGGGGGATACCGGCCTTTGATCTGGATATGAACCGGCTTTTTCCCGGCAATTCCAGCGGAAATATGACAGAATATCTGGCATCGCAGATCATCCGGGATGTAAAAGGCTCCGACTGCGTGCTGGATATACATGCAAGCAATATCTACCTTTCTGAGATCCCTCAGATCCGTATTAACGAGCTTCACGAAGAAAAGCTGGTACCTCTGGCAGAGGAAGCCAATGTGGACTTTATATGGGTTCACGGAGCCAGCACCGTACTGGAGGCTACCTTTGCCTACAGCTTAAACAGCATAGGAACACCGGTTCTGGTGGTGGAAATGGGCGTGGGGATGCGTATTACCCGCAGCTACGGTGATCAGTTAGCAGACGGGATCTTTAACCTGATGAAAAAGCTGGGCATATGGACCGGAGAAGTAAAGAAACCAAGAAAACCGATGATCTCACGGGATCCGGAGGACGTGAGCTATCTGAACGCAAAAGTCAGCGGTATTTTTATCCCCTCTGTGAAGCACGGGGCTGTATTAAATAAAGGAGATCTGATCGGAAAGATCGTAGATCCGTTAGCCGGAGAGGTGTTAGATGAGGTGACAGCACCGATGGACGGGATCCTGTTTACGATCCGTGACTATCCGGTGGTAGGAGAAGGCTCTCTTATGGGCCGTCTTCTGAGAAAGGAGATCTGCGAACATGCATAAACGTATTATTTATGAGATGAAGGGCCTTTACCGGGACGATTTCAGAGTCACAGGATATGAATTCGGCGAAGGGGAAGAGGCTGTCTGCATCGTGGGAAATTCACGGGGCAATGAGGTACAGCAGATCTACTGCTGCTCCAAGCTGGTAAAGAAGTTTCGCCAGCTGGAAGCAGAAGGCCGGATCAAAAAAGGACAGAAGATCCTGATCATCCCTTCCTTAAATCCCTATTCCATGAATATTAAAAAACGGTTCTGGCCTACGGATAATACGGATATTAACCGAATGTTTCCCGGTTATGATCTGGGGGAGACCACCCAGCGGATCGCAGACGGCGTTTTCCGGGAAATTTCAAAATACCGTTTCGGAATCCAGTTTACCTCTTTTTATATGCCGGGGGATTTTGTCCCCCATGTGCGGCTGATGGAAGAAGGCTACAGTCAGGCGGAGCTGGCCTTGCAGTTCGGACTGCCTTATGTGGTCATCCGCAAGGTGCGCCCTTACGATACGGCGACCCTGAATTATAACTGGCAGGTATGGGATACACAGGCATTTTCTCTTTATACCACGACCACAGAGCAGATCAGCCCCAACGGTGCAGGACAGGCCGTACTGGCTGTCTTGAATTTCCTGTCTGCTCAGGGGATCGTCAACTATCTGGGACCGTCACTGATCCGTCCTAAGGTGGTATATGATACAGAGCTGGTGCCGGTTAAAACTTCCGAATCCGGTATTTTCGAAGCCCTTGTAAAGGCAGGTGACCGGGTGGATACGGGACAGCCTCTGGCCAATATCCTTCATCCATACGAAAGTGAGCTGATCGAAACCTTGTACGCACCGGCCGACGGAAAGATATTTTTCATCCACAATGAACCGCTGACCTATGCAGATACGGCTGTCATTAAAATGGTTCTGTAAAAAAAGGAATGTCCGTTAAGATTAAAGAAAGATGGTAGAATTATGAAAAAAAAATATAGCACACGAAGTTTATCCTTTCGGATCATCAGCAGGAATGTGCTGATCCTGGTGATATTCAGTGTGATCGTCAGCGGGATCGGTTATGCACTGTTTACCGACTCTCTGACAAGGAGTTATAACGATTTTGCCTTCCAGACCGCAGAAACGGCGGCCTCCGTGGTAAACGGCGACCGGATCGGCGAATTTCTGGAGTCCAACGGAAATGACAGTGAATACCAGACAGAATTAAAACAGCTGCAAATGCTCTGTCAGACACAAGGCGTTACATTAATCTATGTGATCGCTGTGGATCAAAGTGATTATAACAGCTTCCGGTCCGTTCTCAACGCCCCTTCCAAAGAAAGCGGATATACACCCTGGGAAGTTGGTTTTGAGCGGAAGACAACGAACGAGGAATACCGTTCTATTTATCGGAATATCTACGAAAATGGGCTGCAGCGCGGCACGATCTATCGTTTAAAAGATCTTGGAGGAAAAGATCCCCATATCACGTCCCTGATCCCCATTCATGGTTCAGATGGTTCTGTTACGGCGATCCTCTGTGTGCAGAGGCCGATGAAGGAACTTACAGTAGGACGTTATCGTTATCTGCGGGAAGTGGCAGCTGTTGTCCTTTCTGTTTCTGTGATAGTATCAATCGGCACGGCGATCTACCTGAAACGCCAGTTTGTAAAGCCGGTGCGACAGCTGGCTCTGGAGGCAGAACGATTTGCTAACGAGAACAGCCGCAACTATGAGATGAAGCTTTCTGAACTGAGTACAATATCGGAACTTCATGCACTGGGGACCTCCATTGAAAAGATGGAAGAGGATACTGTAAGAAATATGGAAAATATCCGCCAGATGACCGCAGAACGGGAAAAAGGAAAGGCAGAACTTGTTCTGGCTGCGCAGATTCAGAAGGATGCAATTCCAAGCAACTTCCCGGAGAATGACCGTTTCAATCTTTACGGTTCCATGACTCCGGCAAAGGCTGTGGGCGGTGATTTCTATGACTTTTTTATGATCGATGACGACCATCTGGGACTGGTGATCGCAGATGTGTCAGATAAAGGGATTCCGGCCGCCCTGTTTATGATGATTTCGAAGATCGTGATCCACAATTTTGCGATTATGGGGGCATCCCCCAAAGTAGTCCTTGAAGAGGCAAACAAAATGATCGTCCAGCATAATCAGTCCAGTATGTTTGTGACAGTCTGGTTCGGAATCCTGACTCTTTCCACCGGAAAAATCGTAGCTGCCAATGCAGGGCATGAATATCCGATGTTAAAAAAGGCAAATGGAACGTTTGAACTTTTCAAAGATCCCCACGGGCTTCCGATCGGCGTCATGGACGGAATTTCTTATAAGGAATATGTTTTTCATCTTGATCGGGGAGGCACACTGTTCCTTTATACAGACGGCCTTGCGGAGGCTTCCGACGAAAAACAGCAGTTCTTCGGAACAGACCGTATTCAGGAAGAATTAAATAAAACACCGGATGCAGATCCAAAAACACTCCTTTTCAATATGAAGGAGAGAGTCGACCGGTTTGCCGGGACGACCCCGCAGTTTGATGATCTGACCATGCTGGCAGTAAAACTCTTATAAAAAGAAGTTTGATTGACAGAACCGCCGTTTCGGGTATAATATGCTTTGAAATATTGCATGTTTCTACATGTATGATAAAACTGGAGGAACCACCGATGCGGATCAGTCTGGAAGAGGCGCTGGATATTCTTATGGATCATATATCACCGGGGAAAGTTGGGAAAAAACCGTTAGAGGACTGTCTGGGACTGGTGCTCTCTGAGGATGTGGATGCACTCCTTGATATGCCGCCATTCAGCCGTTCGGCCCAGGATGGATATGCCCTGCTCTCTAAGGACAGTGTGGGGGCAGGTACAGATACTCCGGTTAAGCTGAAGGTTACAGGAAAGATCTATGCAGGAGACCATTTAGATGTGCAGGTAAGACCGGGGGAAGCCATCCGTATTATGACAGGTGCCATGATACCGGCCGGTGCTGACTGTGTTCTCCGCCAGGAAGATACAGATGAAGGAGAGGACATAGTCCAGATATACAAAGAAGTAGAGCCGGGATGCAGCATCTGTTTTAAAGGGGAAGAGTACAAAAAAGGCCATATCCTGCTTCATGCAGGCACAAAGATCGATGCAGCAGCGCTGGCTGTTGCCAGCGGAAACGGGATCATGGAACTGCCGGTATATGAGAGAGTTAAGGCGGCAGTTGTCTCCTCCGGCAGTGAGGTAGTGGAGCCGGGAACACCGCTGACTCCCGGAAAGATATATAATACCAATACGATATACATGAAAGCCCGTTTAAGTCAGCTGGGGGCCGAAGTCACGATGACCCGGACGGTGGGAGATGACCTGGGAACTATGACAAAAGCCTTAAATGATGCGGCAGAGCAGGCAGAACTGGTCATCACAACAGGAGGCGTTTCCGTAGGACAGAAGGATCTCACAGAAGAGGCGCTCCTTGAAATTGGAGCAGAGATCTTATTTCACGGGATCGCAATAAAACCAGGTATGCCTACGCTGGCGGCAATAAAAAATGACGTACTGTTTCTGGGACTTTCCGGCAATCCGTTTTCTGCAGCGATCCCCTTTGAAATGCTTACCCGCCCGGTCCTGTCGGAAAAAATGGGGGACCCGTCTTTAAAACTGCGAAAAGAAACCCTTACCGCTGTAACCGGCTTCTCAAAAGACAGCCGAAAACGCCGCTTCCTGCGGGGAAAAGCGGTTGGAAAAGAAGTCTGGCTTCCGGATCAGCAGGCCAATGGGCAGATGCGCAGTATGGTAGGCTGCAACTGCCTCATCGAGATACCGGCAGGAAGCGGGCCGGTGAAAGCAGGAGATAAAGTGGAAGTGTTGTGGCTGTAAAATAATTTTACTGGTTGAAAACAGATTGACAAAAGTGGGGGCATTTTTATTGCGATGAATACTTGATTTGGTTTTTAGCATATGCTATAATGAACGTAGCCAAGAAAAGTTGTAAATATAGCCATTTTCCCGCCTCCCTTCTGTTGCCAGAATAGGGTGCGACAACAGATTGATTATAACATGGGGCGGGGGATTTTACAACCATTGTAAACACAAAAAAATTGTGCAATACATACAAAAATAAAAAATATTTTCGATAATTATTATCTATAGACACCGGAGATTAAAAAGCCTATAATGAGGACAACTTCATAAAGCAGATTTCATATGTATATTCCGGAGATGGGTCCGGAGTTTCTACCAACTGCCGTAAATAGTTGACTACATAGTGCATACAGCAGGTACGCGCCTGACTGTATGTTTACGTTATGCGGATTTGGTGACAGATGAAGATCGATCCGGTAGGGAGCTGCGCATGTGCGTAGCTCCTTTTTATATCTGAAGGTAAGGATGCAGGTTGAATATAAAATCCTTAAGCAACGGGGAGATTAAAAGACCGGAGAACATAGTTAAAAAAAGGAGGTGCCGTAAACACCAGAACGCATATAGGCTGTCAGTGAAGAAAATATGTGAAAGCGAGGCTTTATTTTATGGAAAAAAGGGAAGGTTTTTTCGGAA
>CAVIPV010000174.1:0-5354 GCA_963644495.1 Prevotella sp.
GCCTTTACCAGGTCTCTGCACTGGCTGTCCGGGTAAACACAGCACACCGGCCCTTCAATGCACCGGGTCAGTTCTTCTTTTACTCCCTGAGGCAGTCCTAATGGGTTGATATTGGCGGAATAGTCAATGGAAACTTTATTGTTGTAAATGTCACCGCCGTGTTGATATTTGGTATGCATGTGGGTTCCTTCTTTCTATTATCTTACTACCAGGATCACCGCCAGAAACATCATCATGATCCCTTCTGCCAAAAACATCAAGAGTGACGCTTTCCAGATGTCCTCCGGTACGATCTCCCTGTCGTTATCCCCGATAAACTGCTTCTTATGGAGAACTCCAAAGTACCAGGCGTCTCCTGCAAGGCGTAAATGAAGGGCTCCTGCGCAGGCTGCTTCTCCGTGGGCGGAGTTGGGACTGGCATGTTTACGCCGGTCTCTTAAAAATATGCGCCAGGCATTTTTTCCGTCTGCTCCCGGAAGCAGGTATGCCGCTAATGTAAGCAGAGAGCCGGAGATGCGGGCCGGGATAAAGTTTAATACGTCGTCCAGTTTTGCAGCTGTCCGCCCGAACAATATGTATTTGTCATTGGTATAGCCGATCATGGAGTCCATGGTGTTCACTGCTTTATAAAATGTACCACCAACCGGTCCGAAAACTGCCATAAACAGGAAGGGGGCGATCACACCGTCTGATGTATTTTCCGCCACTGTCTCTACTGCCGCTCTGGTGATACCTGCTGTATCCAGAACACTGGTGTCACGGCCTACGATCATGGAAACTGCCTTTCTGGCTCCTTCTGTGTCTCCTTTTTTCAGTTCTTTGCATACTTTCATGCTTTCCACGCAAAGACTTTTTGCTGCCAGAAGCTGGTAGCAGAAAAAGCTTTCAAGGATAAATCTTGCAGTCAGACCCAGATATTTTCCTGTAAAATGAAAAAGCAGACCCGGTATGATGATCCAGAACAGGCACATGATCAGGGTAAGGCAGGTTCCTGCAAGACGTGGTTTTTCCGGGAAAAGTTTCCGAAGCCTCTTTTCCAGTCCGCTTATCATGTTCCCCATAAGGCGTATCATATGGGGAAAATTATAGGGATCTCCAAAGATCCAGTCCAAAACACTGCCTGTTAAAAGGGCCAGCCCATGAAGCCGCCACAGCTGTATCCATTCCATGTTACTATCCTTTCGTACATCTTATTCCACCTATTTTAACCGTGTTCCAAGCCCACAGCAGACCCGCCAGACTTCTTCTGACTTTTCTGCCAGAAGACAGCAGATACGGCCTGTTTCTTCCCTGTATTCCCGCTCAAAGGGGTCTATAGGGACAATGCCATAGCCGATCTCGTCTGTGACCAGGATGCGGTTTGGGTTGGCAGTATATATCACTTCTGCCAGATTTTTCCAGTCTGGAAGACCTGCAGGTGTTATTGCAAATACCAGTTTTTCCTGCTCATCTGGCAATCCCAGCGTCTCATCTTTTTTTAAGATCCGACGCACCAGCAGGTGGAAATTCCGGCACCAGGCGGAAGAAAGAAACTCTTCCCAGGTAGCTGTTTCACCGTCTGCCCAGCGATCTGTCTCTGGATCTTTCCAAAGATTTTCCTGTATCCTATTTCTAAAATGCTCTTTTGCGAAAGAAGATTTTCCCTGACATCTTCCTCCAATGACCATGATCATTCGATTTTTCTCCTTTGGCTCCCCTATGTTTATAGCCCTGTTTTCAACTTATTTTCACATCATTCTTAACAAAAATGCCACTGCCGTCAGACACACCAGTTCCTCTGCCTGCAAAAAAAATCCAGCCAGATCCCCGGTGATGCCTCCAAAATTCTTTTTTGACCATTTATAATACCAGACAAAAAGCAGCACCTGAAGTACCAGGCAGATCCCATAAACTTCCAATCCTGGTATACCCCAGACTCCCAAAGCCAACGCTGCCAGGATCACCAGCGACAGGATCAGGATCTTCTTATCCAGCTTCTTCTCTGAAGCCTGGGAAAAAGTAGCTGCCAGCCCGTTATTTTTCGCTGACGGGAACATGACTACGGAAAGGCCGCTGAACACCCGTTCACTAAATAAAAACAGCATCGGATAAAACATTGCCCTTCCCTGGGCATTTTCACAGAATTCATACATGCTTCCTGTATATAATAACAGATATACAGCTGCGCAGATCACTGCAAAAGCCCCCAAATGAGGATCTTTTAATATTTCCAGCTTTTTTTTTCTGTCTCCGTAGGAATGGACCGCATCCATAGTATCCATAAAACCGTCCATGTGGATGCCTCCTGTTACAAGAAAAGGAATGGCGCAGGCCCAGAGGAATCTTATTCCTGCAGACAGATCAAAATGTCCTGCGACCAGCAGCCATAACCCGACAAGGCACCCTTCTATAGCGCCTACCAGCGGAAAAAAGCACATGGCATGGCTCATTTTTTCTTTGGTCCACTCTACCTGGGGCACAGGGATCTTTGAATACATGGAAATTGCGATCAGACAGGAATCCAACCATTTCATAATTACGCTTCTGCTCCTTTTCTCATAACCGGTATACCGTACACTACTTCAACTACTTCAGAGGACATTTTCGCCAGACGGCAGTTTACAAGCCCCAGAAGGCGGATATATTCCAGCGTCTCTTTTTCATACATTTCCCCGTCAGATCCTACTTCATTGGTTATCACTGCGAAAAAGTCTGCTGCTTCATCGATCTTTGCAATGTCAGCACAAATCTTTTCTGCTAATGCCTCTATGCGTCTGTCAGGTTCTAACTCTGTGCCAAAAGAACTGCCAAACATTTCATTAGCTGTGAGATTGGAAACACATTCCAACAGCACTGCCCGTTTGCTTTTTCCAGTTTTTCCCAGTTTTTCCGTATCTTCCAGATCTGCAGGTCCACTCTGCCTGTCTGGATCACCTGAACAGATCGTCTCCAGCACTTCTGCCCGGCCCACATCTTTCGTGCTTTCAATGGTGATAAATCCTTTTCCCTGCCGAAGCTTTTTGTGGCGCTCTACCTTTTTTCTGCCTTCTTCCCCAAATACTTCCATGGTGGCAATATAGTACCGGGTCATCTTCCCGGCTTCCAGTATTCTTTTTTCCCCATAGGCAGATTTACCGCTTCCGCTGCCACCTGTGATCAGTATCATATCTGTTCCGTAACCTCGTTTTCATCCTCTTCTTCAAAATGACAGTAGGGTTTTACTTTTATATCCTGAAAAGTGTCCATTTTACTGTAAATGGTCAGTGCCATATCAAGCATTGGGAAAAAGGCTGCTGCTCCCGTTCCTTCTCCCAGACACATTCCCGCCTGAATCGCCGCTTTTAATCCAAGTTTCTCTAAAACTGTCTTTCCCGCCGGTTCTGCGGATACATGAGAGGCCAGCAGATATGCGGATACCTCCGGGCATATCTTCACCGCCGCCAGAGCCGCAGCCCCGGTAATAAGGCCGTCTAAAACCACCGGGATCCGCCAGTAGGCGCAGCCAAGATAAAAACCAGCCAAAGCCGCCAGATCCAGCCCGCCTACTTTTGATAAAACATCGATCCCATCAGAAGGATCGGGTCTGTGGATACGGATCCCCTCTTTGATAACCTCTATTTTACGCTTAAGACCGGCATTGTCCAGTCCCGCGCCTTTGCCTGTTACGATTTCCGCATCCAATCCTGTCAGTACGGAGATCGCAGCGCTGGAAGTGGTGGTATTTCCAATGCCCATTTCCCCGGTTCCTGCCAGATCACAACCTTTTTCATGTAAGATCCCGGCTGCTTCAATGCCTACCTCCAGGGCTTTTACAGTCTCTTCTCTGGTCATAGCCAGATCCTTTAAAAAATCCTTCGTTCCCCAGGCAATCTTGCGCTCTAAAATGCCGGTTCCCGTCATATCTGCGGCGATCCCCACATCTACCGGAAGGACCTTGGCCCCTGCGCAGGCTGCCATAAGGCAGACGCAGGATCTTCTGGCTGCCATATTTCTTGCAACCGCAGCCGTTACTTCCTGTCCTGTCTGGGTAACGCCTTCTTCTACAATGCCATTATCTGCACACATGATCACAATGCATTTTTTATCCAGAGAAAACTCTTCCCGCCTTTTCACACCTGCAATGCGGCAGATATCTTCTTCCAATACCCCTAAGCTGTTTAATGGCTTTGCCACACGGTCCCAATGGGCTTTTGCCACCTTTACCGCTTCTTCATCAATGGGTTTTATCCCTTTTAACACAGTTTCCAGGGAAACTGCCTGTTTCTGGTTCATTTTACTAACTGCCTCTTTTCTTTCTGTATGTGTCACAGGCCTGTACAAACCGTTCCCCAAAACCTTCCAGGGAAGGATAGTACAAATGTGGAAAACCGGCCATTACCTGATTTTTTGTAGTCACGCAGGGCCAGCCACGCTTTCCTGTGGGCTTTTTCGCCTGCATTTTCAGTCCACTTTCCTTCTGGGTACTTTCCCAGTAATGGAATTCATGGCCTTTGATCCTTTCGCCTGCTTTTAAATACAGACTGTCATTTTCCGTCTGCAGGGTAATATAGCCGAAGTGGGAATTTTTCCCTTTCTTGTAGCTTTTTCCTGAAAATACGCCTGCCATTTCATAACCAGTACCATTTTCATCTTCCAGTTCTTTTAAAAGATAAAGATAGCCGCCGCACTCTGCAAGAATGGGCATGCTTTCTTCTGCTTTCTGGCGTATCTCATACCGCATAGTCACATTTTCTTCCAACACCTTTGCATAAAGCTCCGGATAGCCGCCGCCAAGCAAAAGACCGTCCAGATCTTCGGGCAGATGTTTATCATGGATCGGGCTGAATTTGACGATCTGGGCTCCCTGTTTTTCCAAAAATTCCAGGTTATCCCGGTAATAGAAGCAGAAGGCTTCGTCCCAGGCAACGCCGAGGCGGATATGTGACTGCCTGCGTGAGATTTTTTCTCCTATAAAATTTTCTTCATTGATCAGTTCCACACTCTTTTGAACTTTGCATTTCCATTCGGGGACATTTCCGCTTTCTCCCAGCGCCAGCAGTCCGTCCACATCCAGCGTCTTTTCCAGACAATCTCCCAGCTGCCTCATCTGTCCCTGAAGATTTTCAATCTCGCCAGGAAGCACCAGTCCCAAATGGCGGCTTCCCACCTGCCAGAAGTCCAGCTCCGGCACATAACCGGCCACCAGGATGCCTGTTTCTTTTTCGATCACAGCCTTCATACGTGGATACAGCATAGGGGAGATGCGGTTTAAAATGACTGCCTGGATATGGTTTCCGTTTTTATTTTCCCGAGAAGACTGTGACTCTCCCTGAAAGACCTGAAACCCTTTAATCAGCGCAGCCAGGGAAAGACTGGCTCCTTTGGCGTCTACAACC
>CAVIPV010000175.1:0-5318 GCA_963644495.1 Prevotella sp.
GGATAAAAGCTGCGATCCCCCCTGGATTGTGGGCTCCGTCCAAATAAATGTTTTCTGAAACCCGTTCCATTCTTCCAGGCCACCGGGCCTCTTTAATCCCGTCACAGATCACCTGGTCTGTCAGCTTTTCAAAAATGCCCCCGGATGTCCGTAAGACCCTGAGAGCAGTCACTGCAAGAAATGCGTTCTGGGCCTGGTATGGTGCTTCAAAAGGAACGGTCAGAGCAATACCACAGTGACCAGATGTCTGTCCAAAACAGTCCTTCTCTTTAAGATAAAGACAGCCATTATCCCCTTCTGTTCCTTCTTTTACCTTATAAAGAAGATCAGACACCGGAAAACTCTGTGCCTTCATCTCTTTTGCCTTTGCCCGCATCACAGCTCCGGCCTGGGCATCTGAATCATCAAACACCACCGGCACACCGTCTTTGATGATACCAGCCTTTTCCCCGGCAATCTCAGGTATAGTAGTTCCCAGATACTGCATATGGTCCTTGCTGATAGAAGTGATCACGCACACAGCCGGTTTTTCCAGCACATTGGTGGCATCCAGACGGCCTCCCAGACCAGTCTCAATGACCATTACATCTACCTTTTCTTTTGCAAAGATCACCATTGCCATATAAAAAAGGAATTCAAAAAAAGTTGGGTGGCAAAAGCCCTCTTTCATCATGGCCTCTGCCTCTTTTTTTACTTCCCTGAAAGCCTCTTCAAAAACCCCGTTTTCCACTAAATCCCCGTTTATGAGGAAGCGTTCCCGTATCTCCACCAGATGTGGGGAAATAAAAGTTCCTGTGCAAAAACCGGCCTTTTTTAATACAGAAGTCATAAAGGCACACACAGAACCTTTTCCATTGGTCCCCGCCACATGGACTGCAGGGATCTTTCTGTCCGGTCCGCCCATACGGTCTAAAAATACACGGATATCTTTTAAAGAATTTTTCTTATTGGCCCACATAGGAAGCCGGTCAAGATATTCTTCTGCACCCATTTCTTCCATATTTTTCCAATTTCCTCCTGTTGGTGCTATATACCGAATTGCTCCGTGCTTTGCACTCTCGCAATTCTCAAAAACATTCGTAATTCGCTCATTTTTCTTCAAAAAATGGCTACTTACTCATGTTTTTGGCGGGTTCCAAAGTCAAAATTCCTCCTGCAAGCAAGCTTGCGTCAGATTTCTGACCTTTGAACCCTAGTATCTATCATACTATACGAATTTTAAAAGGTCTGCAACTCTATCTTTCCCCGTTTTTTCGACTTAAAATAACATCCGGCACCTGTGCCAGTACAATGGCGGAGAACATGAGAACGCAGCCAAGGATCTCTCTTCCCGTCAGCTTCTGACCTAAGATCAGCCAGCCTGCAAGTACGGAAATACTGGACTCCAGGCTTAAGATCAGGGAAGCGCTGGCCGGATTGACTCCTTTCTGGCCTACGATCTGCAAGGTGTATCCCATACCACAGGACATAACGCCTGCATACAGGATCGGCTTCCATGCAGCAAGGATCTGGGCAATATGCGGCTCCTCAAAGATGGTCATGCAGATCAGGGAAATGGTGCCGCTTACCAGAAACTGGATACAGGACATTTTCACTCCGTCTACTGCCGGTGAGAAATAGTCGATGATCATAATGTGGATGGAGAAAATGAAGGAGCAGATCATAATAAGGAAATCCCCCTTCTGGATCCCATGATCACTGCCTGACATACAAAGAAGATACAAACCAGCAACAGCAAGGACAACGGCTCCTGCAATAGCCGGACTGCATTTTTTCCCAAGGAACAGACTTAAAATAGGCACGATGATAATATAGCAGGCAGTGATAAAGCCAACCTTGCCTACGCTTGTATACATAACGCCAAACTGCTGGAAATTAGTTGCAATGCAAAGAGCAACTCCACAGCAGACGCCGCCTAAAATAAGGGTCTTACGGTCTCCCGACGCCTTATAGTTTTTCCCTTCTGCTTTCTTTTTGCGGTCTAAGACCAGGATCACAGGGATCAGCACAAGGCCGCCGATAATACTTCGCACACCGTTAAAAGTAAAAGGACGTACATAATCCATTCCTACGCTCTGGGCAACAAAGGCAACACCCCAGATGGTAGCTGTTAAAAGTAATATAAGTGCATTTTTCAGTTTCATTTTTCTTTTCCTATGTAATTTTCTTACTATAATTTTCTTACGTAATATTTCTTAATCTATTATTAAGTTAATTTCCAAAATCCTGGTCTGCGGGAAGGACCGCTGTCACCTGGCTTACTGCTGCCACATCTCTTCGCACATAGCCTTTATTAAAAGCCTGGGTGATCCGCGCCATGACTGCTTCGCAGTTTTCATAAGTAGCCGCCGGGATCAGCACTACATACTGGCTTACACTGTAGCGGGAGAAAATATCACTGGCTCGCAGGGAGCTCTGGATCACCATTTTCAGCCTTTCTGCTGCCCTGCTTAATACATCCGGCTTCATTTTTCCGCTTTTGGGGCGCTCTATACTCAAAAGACACAGATAAACCGACTCTCCGCTCCTGGACACTGCCCTGCGTTCTAACCAGAACAGGCGTTTAAAAACAGAATACTCACATTCATAGGCCCCATAATGATTTTCTTCGGCCTTATCTTTCGTATTTTCCGGCTCCGATAATTCTGCCGTAATATCATCAAATGGTTTCGGCTCTTCCAAATGACTGGCACTTACCAGGTGGTAAAGTTCCTTAAACTTATCAGATGGAGTGATCTGGCGTTCTTTATAAAACTTTTCCATTACCATAAGGTAACGGTTTAATGCCTCTTCCACCTGTCCCATGTAATAAAGAGCCAGGATCTTGCAGCCTTCAAATTCTTCCTGGTATTCATAAAGACGTAAACCAGTATCTGCTGTCTCCTCTGCCTCTTTGTACTGTCTTGTTTCAAGAAGCCACAGGCATGCTTTCCGAACCAGCTTTTTATAAAGGCTCCGGTAGCGTTCCCCTTTCTCCATCACCCAGGCAAACTCCCCGGCTCCTGGAAGAAATTCTCCTTTATAAAGAGAAAGTGCTTCTTTCCACTGTTCTCTTCCTGCTTTCATATCAAAGTCTTCTCTCAGGCACAGCTCACTTAAACGCTCAAATTCCTCTGCATCCACCTTCATGGTCCATTCTGGATTCCAGCGGTAAATGCCCTTGCTGCTGAGGACCATGGATGCTGCGGGAAAACCAGCTTCTTCTAACAGACGGCGGACACGGAATATCAGCGTTTTCAAAGCACCATAAGGATTTTCCTCGTCTTTATCCTGCCACAGCATCTGATAAAGCTCTGCCACACCCAGATCCCGTCCTCTATTTAAAATAAGATAACTTAAAAGACTCCAGACCTTTTTAGAACGGTTCTCATCATCCCGAAGACACAAGTCTTCAAAAGAAAGAGCAAAACCGCCAAATGTATTAAGACTTCCTTTCCCTTGTGCTCCCATACTCTATTCCTCCTGATATACTCCAAAAATCCCCGGAGTGCATCTACTTGGCAAAACGGTCCGAAAGGCATATAGACTGCCTTCCGGGCCGTTTTTTTCTGCTAAAACTTACTTTTCAAGCTGTGCCAGGCGCTCTTTTACCTGAGCCATCATCTGGGTGTATTTCTCCAGTTTTGCCTTCTCTTCATCGATCTTGGCCTGAGGAGCCTTGCTTACGAACTTCTCATTTCCAAGCATAGCATGAGAACGCTTTAATTCGCCTTCCAGACGTTTTTCTTCTGTCTTTAAGCGCTGAACTTCTTTTTCAATATCTACTAACTCTGCAAATGGCATGTAGATAACTGCCTTGTGGATCACAGCAGAAACTGCGTCCTCACCAATACCGGACTTATCCTTCTGAAGGATAACTTCACCTGCATAACCTAGGGCTGCAAAGAAGCTGCGGCTATTCTCAAAGATCTTTAATACAGCATCATCCTCAGATACTACATAAACAGTAGCCTTCTTGCTTGGCGGAACGTTCATGGAAGTTCGTACATTTCGGATAGCCCTTACTGCCTCTTTAATAGTCTCAGTAGCCTCATGCTCTGCCTCAAATTCCCACTCTTCCTTATATACAGGCCAGTTGGAAAGCATAATAGTCTCTTCCTCATCCTGTAAGTTGCAGAAGATCTCCTCTGTAATAAATGGCATAAATGGGTGCAGCAGCTTTAATGCCTGGATCAGTACGTTCTTTAAAGTCCAGATAGCTGCAGCCTTGGTCTCATCTGCCTCATTGTACAGTCTTGGTTTCACCATTTCAATGTACCAGTCGCAGAACTCTTCCCAGATAAAGTCATATACCTTCTGAAGAGCAATACCTAACTCGTACTTGTCCAGATTTTCTGTTACATCTTTTGTCAGGGCATTTACCTTGGAAAGGATCCACTTGTCAGCCAGTGTCAGGTCTTTTTCTGTTACATTAGAAACATCAGCTGCTTTTTCAATATTCATCATAATGAAACGGGAAGCGTTCCATACCTTATTTGCAAAGTTGCGGCTGTTTTCTACACGCTCCCAGTAGAAACGCATATCGTTTCCAGGTGCATTTCCTGTGATCAGGGTCATACGCAGTGCGTCTGCGCCGTACTTGTCAATAACTTCCAGAGGATCAATACCATTTCCAAGGGATTTACTCATCTTGCGTCCCTGGGAGTCTCTTACCAGACCATGGATCAGGACTGTATTAAACGGGCACTTACCGGTCTGTTCAATGCCGGAGAATACCATACGGATAACCCAGAAGAAGATAATATCGTATCCAGTTACCAGCACATCTGTTGGATAGAAGTAATCCAGATCTTCTGTCTTGTTTGGCCAGCCAAGAGTAGAAAATGGCCATAATGCAGAGGAGAACCAGGTATCCAGGGTATCCTCATCCTGCTTGAAATGAGTCTTGCCGCACTTCGGGCATACAGTTGGAGCTTCTTTTGCAACAACTACATCGCCGCAGTCCTGGCAGTAATAAGCAGGGATCCTGTGGCCCCACCATAACTGTCTGGAGATACACCAGTCGCGGATGTTCTCTAACCAGTGGAGATAGGTCTTTCCAAAGCTCTCCGGAACAAATTTTAACTGACCGCTCTTTAATGCTTCAATGGCAGGTTTGGCCATTTCATCCATCTTTACGAACCACTGCTGTTTTACCATAGGCTCTACTGTGGTCTTGCAGCGGTCATGGGTACCTACATTGTGGGAATGAGGAACGACCTTTACTAACAGGCCCATTTTATCCAGGTCTGCTACCATGGCTTTTCTTGCCTCATAACGGTCCATGCCAAAGTATGGTCCAGGTACATTAATAGTAGCGTCATCATTTAAGATAACGA
>CAVIPV010000176.1:0-4263 GCA_963644495.1 Prevotella sp.
CAGTACTTCTTGATACTTCTTCCATGACACTGGCTCAGGTAGTAGAAGAAATCTTAAAGATCGTTCGTGAAAAAGGCTACAAGGCAGACGGAGGACGTGCATAATGGAGCGCCAGGTCATTGTCGCCAAAACAGCAGGTTTCTGCTTTGGAGTAGAACGTGCAGTAGCCCGGGTCTATGAGCAGATTAAGGCCGTAAAAGAGGGAAAAGCCCAGGGACCTATTTATACCTATGGCCCTATTATCCACAATGAAGAAGTAGTCCGCGATCTGGAAGAAAAGGGAGTCCGGGTATTAGATACAGAAGAAGACCTTAAAAACCTTCCGGAAGGTCAGGGGACTGTGATCATCCGTTCCCACGGAGTGAGCCGCCATATTTATGATATCTTAAATTCACGCCGGGTAAATGTGGTAGATGCCACCTGTCCCTTTGTAAAAAAGATCCACAAGATCGTAGATGAACATTCCAGGGCGAAAGAGGCAGTTATCATTATCGGAAGTCCGGCTCATCCGGAGGTGGAAGGCATCCGCGGATGGGGCAATGGTGACACCGTTGTAGTGGAAAATGAGGCGGATGCAAAAGAATATAACCTTCCAGAGGGTAAAAAGCTTTGTATCGTATCCCAGACGACATTTAATTACAACAAATTTCAAGAATTAGTTGAAAAAATTTCAAAAAAGGGTTATGATAGTAGTGTTTTAAATACGATTTGCAATGCAACACAGGAAAGACAAGTGGAGGCGGCACGTATTGCAGCTTCGGTGGAGGCTATGATCGTCATTGGTGGCAGGCATTCTTCCAACACCCAGAAGCTATACGAGATCTGTCTCAAGGAATGTAAAAACACATTTTACATTCAGACACTCGGCGATTTAGATCCTGACAGTGTATCTTCTGTGCGCAGCGTAGGTATTACAGCTGGGGCATCCACCCCAAAAAAGATTATTGAGGAGGTTCATACCAGAATGGCAGAGCAGAGTTTTGCAGAGTTATTAAAGGAAGAGGAAGAATCCACCAAACCAATACGTACAGGAGAGATAGTTACCGGTCAGGTCATCGAAGTTAATAAAGATGAGATTATTCTGAGCATTGCGGGCAACAAGTCTGAGGGCGTTATCACCCGTGACGAGTACAGCAATGACAATAGCGTAGATTTAACTACCAAGGTACAGGTTGGTGAAGAAATGGAAGCTAAGGTTATCAAGCTGAACGATGGTGTTGGCATGGTATCCTTATCTTACAAGCGTATGGCAGCTGACAGAGGCAACAAGCGTCTGGAAGAAGCATTTGAGAATCAGGAAGTTCTGACTGCGAAAGTAGCTCAGGTATTAGACGGCGGTTTAAGCGTTGAAGTAGAAGGCTCCAGAGTATTTATCCCGGCAAGCCTTGTATCTGATACTTATGAGAAGGATCTTTCCAAGTACGCAGGTCAGGAGATCCAGTTTGTAATTACTGAGTTTAATCCTAAGAGAAGAAGAATCATTGGCGACAGAAAGCAGTTATTAGTTGCTGAAAAGGCTAAACTGAAAGAAGAACTGTTCTCCAAGATCCAGGTTGGTGATAAGGTAGAAGGAACTGTTAAGAACGTAACAGACTTCGGTGCATTCATCGATTTAGGTGGGGCTGATGGTCTGCTTCACATCTCTGAGATGAGCTGGGGCCGTGTTGAGAATCCTAAGAAGGTATTCAAGTCCGGCGATAAAGTAACCGTTCTGATCAAAGATATCCAGGGCGAGAAGATCGCATTAAGCTTAAAGTTCCCAGAGGCTAATCCATGGGCACATGCAGCTGAGAAGTATGCAGCAGGCAGCGTAGTAACCGGTCGTGTTGCTCGTATGACTGACTTTGGCGCTTTTGTAGAGTTAGAGCCAGGCGTTGATGCACTGCTTCATGTATCCCAGATCTCCAGAGAGCACATCGAGAAGCCAGCTGATGTATTAAAGATCGGCCAGGAGATCGAAGCTAAGGTTGTAGATTTCAACGAAGATGATCACAAGATCAGCTTAAGCGTAAAGGCTCTTCAGGCAGCTCCTCAGAACGAAGATGTTACTGACGTAGATATTGATTCTTACGCAAAGTAATAATGAAGTATAAATGATGAAAGGGCAGTCCTTGCGGGCTGCTCTTTTTTGTTGCGTTTCTGAATGATTTCCCACAAAAAGGACATACTTCCTATAACAGAATGTAACAGACTTATGAAAATACATCACATATAAGGAGTATCAATCTATGGGAAAGACAAAGAAGAAAAAAGAATTTGATGTTCATAATATGACACCAGATGAACAGTTAAAATTTGAGATCGCCCAGGAACTGGGCTTAGACGAAAAGGTATTGCAGAAAGGCTGGAAAAGCCTTACTTCCAAGGAAAGCGGCCGTATCGGTGGTATGATCACAGGGCGGAAGCGGCAATTAAAAGAGGAAGCACTGAAAGAAAACTGACATTGAAAGAAAACTGAAAATCCAGTATACTGGTACCATAATGCGGGAAGAGAAGGTACAGGTAGCAGGATGAAATATGCAGTGATCTGTTTTACAGAACGAGGCGCCTGGATATGCAGGCGCCTTTTTCATAAATTAAGGGAAGCGGGGGAAGAATGTGAGGCAGTTATTCCTGAACGTTTCCTGAGAGAAGAGTGGAAAAAAGAAGGCCTGAAAGAGCGGGAAAAAGAGCCCTTATCCCAGTGGACAGGCCGGATGTTTGCTAAAAAGCGGGCAATGATCTTTGTCAGCGCTGCAGGGATTGCGGTACGTGCCATTGCACCATGGATCAAAGATAAGATGACAGATCCCCCGGTAGTTGCAGTAGATGAAGGAGCAAACTTTGTGATCCCGCTGCTGTCAGGTCATGTGGGCGGAGCCAATGAACTTGCGGTATACATTGCAGACTGGCTGGAAGCGATACCTGTGATCACCACTGCTACAGATGTAAATGGAAAGTTTGCAGTAGACCTGTTTGCAGCTGCCTACCATATGAAGATCACAGACCGGAAAAAGGCAAAAAATATATCAGCGGCAGTATTAGAAGGAAAACAGATCGGCGTTTTCAGTGACCTGCCTTTAAAAACATTACCGGAAGGTTTTTTATTAGAAAAACACTGCGAAAAAAATATCCAGATCACAGTAAAAACAGAGACCATGCCAGACTGTCTGCGCCTAGTTCCAAAGGCAGTGATCCTGGGGGTAGGATGCCGAAGGGGAACAGATCCGGAATGTATGAAAGAAAAAGTCGTTGCTTTCCTAAAAGAACATAAGATCGATCCTTTAGCAGTAAAAGCCATTGCCTCTGTAGATGTGAAGCAGGATGAGCCTGCAGTATTAGAATTAAAAACGGCTTTTGACAGTGGACAGTCCTGTAAGCAGCGTTTCTATACACCAGAACAGTTAAGCCAGGTTCCGGGTGATTTTAAAGAGTCTGCTTTCGTAAAGAAACAGATCGGAGTAGGGAATGTATGCGAACGGTCGGCCTGTGCTGAAGGGGGAGTATTGCTAGTGGGCAAGCAGGCAGGCGATGGGATCACCATAGCTGCTGCACTGGAATGGCAGGGAGAACTTGATTTCTCAAAAGGTTTTGGAACTGTAAAATTTAAGAAATAAAAATAATGCCCCTGGCAACGATTGGATGGGATGCCAGGGACATTATTTTATGAAAAAGTTTTACTGTTTTATAAATTCATAGGTTTCATTTCCTGTAATCTTATCTACGATGGTAAGGTGATTTCCAGAGAAGATGAATTTTGTATCTTCTTCTTCAAAAACACCGTTTCCAATATAAGGATCTACAGGGCCAAAACCAAAGTCTGTTCCAAAGAAGTAGCGGTCTCCTTCAACATGAACATAGCATACAACGCTTTCGCCATTGTGCTTTCCAAAGTAGATACCGCCGAGATCAGCAGGAATACCAGCATTTAAAGCGGAAGCAGGAAGTGTCTGGTTCATAGTTAAAGTTTTAACCTCGCCATTGGTTTCCACGGCTCCGGAAGCATTTATGTAGGTCCATTGATCCACATAGGTGTTGGCTAACATATAGCCATTAGAATCGAAATAGTAGAGCTTTGCAGTACCAGTATGCTGTTCATCGATCCACATGGCGCAATCAGTTGGATAGGAGCCGTCTTCGCTCTGCCACCACCAGCCTTTTGCATCGCTTTGCCAGCTGCCGGCGAAAGCGGGGATGCTTACGGCAAAGGTTAATGCAGCAGCAAGAATGCTTGTCACAAATTTCTTTTTCATAGTAAATACCTCCTTGTATGCTCTATGTGAG
>CAVIPV010000176.1:4273-5262 GCA_963644495.1 Prevotella sp.
GTGAGATACCACATTTCTACCCGTATCATATCATTTTCAGATCATTATAACAATCAGGGCATAAAATTTAGACAGAAAAAAGTATCGAAAAGAGAAGGCAGATTGCCTTGCTAAACGGACGCCAGTGCCATATTCGACGGACAGTGAGGAACATAATCACCGGACACTGCGAGCCTAATTAAACGGATACGCTTTCCAGATATAATAGATTTATCTCTTACAAGAGAGAAATATTATATTTGGAGGTTCCATTATGGACTACAAAAAAAGTTTTGAGACTTCATTTTGTGAATCGTCTTAGCATTCGTGAGATTGCCGAAAGCTGCGGTGACTGTGAAAAAACATCCGTTGGTGAATTTCTGAAGCGTTTTCGGGAATGCCCGGAACTATCGTATCCTTTGCCCAATGATGTCACAAACGAGTACCTTGAAAACCTGTTGTATAAAAAGCCTGGTGTGACAGCTGACCAGCTTCTTTATCGGAATTTCGATGCAGAAGCTGTCTATAAGGTACTTGCCCGTAAAGGTGAGACACTTAAACATCTCTGGCAGAAATACAATGCTGTGGGCATTGTGGACGGCAAGAGGCCTATGAGCTACCGCCAGTATTGCAGACGATACAGTGAATTGGCGGATTCCAAACAACTTACCTTCCATATCCAGCGATATCCGGGTGTCAATCTCGAACTGGACTTTGCAGGAAAAACACTTTGCATTCATGACCGTCATAATCCGGAAGAGGCAACAAAAATTACCATCTTTGTTGCCGCACTTACCTACAGCGATTACTTCTATGCGGAGGGCATGACTGAGTGCGACATAAAAAACTGGATCCGCGTAAACAACAATGCCCTTGCATTCTTCGGCGGTGTAACGCCAACAGTCACTCCGGATAACTGTAAGGTTGCCGTGTCCCGCAATAAAGACTGGGTAAGCGCCGTTGTGAACAAAGACTTTCAGGCCTGGGCAGAACATAACGGTACCGTGATC
>CAVIPV010000177.1:0-5258 GCA_963644495.1 Prevotella sp.
AAATAGAAGCATGCCGCAGCCATAACGAGTATCTCCGTAATTGGAAATGCCATCCATACTCCTGTGACCTGAAAAGATTTGCCTAGGAAGTATGCCGCCGGAAGGAGAATGATCACCTGTCTTGCAGCTGAAATGACCATGCTTGGGGTGCCAATGGAAAGTCCCTGTAAGGCATAACAGATCATAATGGATATACAGGCAGATATAAAACTGATGCTTGTGACGCGCAGGGCCGTGATCCCCATGGCAGTCATCATATCGGAAGCGTGAAAAGCCATCATGATCTGTCTGGGGAACAGCTGCAGCAGGGCCAGTCCTATGACTCCAATGAACGCAGAATAGATCCCACTTAATTTAATGGCCTGTTTGATACGCCCTGTATTTTTTGTCCCCAGATTGTATGCAACAATGGAAATAAGAGCATTATTCAGGCCAAATGCAGCCATTGATACAAAGGTATATAATTTAAAATAAGCGCCAAAAACAGCAGCTGCAGTAGTAGAAAACCCAAGAAGGATACGGTTGACGCCAAAGGACATAATGCTGCTGATAAACATAGTGATCCCTGCAGGGATGCCTACAGAGCAGATGATCTTTATGTAATAAGCTTCTGGTTTCAGATCATGAACAGCAAACTGGATCTCTTTATTGCATTTTAAGTTAAAGATCAATCCAAGTAGCATGGCAATGATCTGTCCGATCACGGTAGCAATGGCTGCACCTGCTGTACCCATGGCAGGCAGTCCAAAATAACCGAAAATGAAAACGGGATCAAGAATGACATTGATCACAGCCCCTGTGATCTGCGTCATCATAGTATAGGTAGTCTGTCCTGTTGACTGCAGAAGTTTCTCCGCTACAAGCTGAAAAATCTGTCCGAAAGAAAAGATACATATGATGGACAGGTATGCAGATCCCATGGAACAGATGGAGGTTTCGGATGTCTGGATCTGATAAAACCAGTTTACGCCAAAAACTCCAAATGCTAATAGAATGAAATAAACAAAGAAACCTAAAACCAGCCCATTGCCAGCGGTTTTATTGACGGCTTTCTGATTCTTTTCCCCTAATAACCGGGAAAGCAGCGCATTCACGCCAACTCCAACGCCGGTTCCCAATGCAACGATAATATTTTGAATGGGAAATGCAAGGGAAACGGCGGTAAGGGCCTCTTCACTGTAGTTACTTACAAAAATGCTGTCTACGATATTGTAGAGTGCACCGATCATCATAGACAGGATCATAGGTGCAGCCATTGTTATAAGTAATTTATTTATGGGCATTGAACCCATTTTCTGGTCTTCCATAAGAAATAACTCCTTTCTTTTTATCGGTATCATAGTAGCAGAAAATAAACACATATAGAATTTGATAGATAGAAATGGCATTAGAGAAAAACTAATGATGGAAAAAGAAGGCATTCCCTGCTATACTGGAAGAAATGGGAGGTGCATCGTGAATTCACAGCAATTACAATGTTTTATCTATGCAGCAGAACGGCTTAATTTTACAAAGGCGGCGGAAGCGCTGTTTTTGTCTGTGCCAACTGTGACGCATCATATAAAAAGTCTGGAAGAAGAACTGGGAACTACGTTATTTTACAGAAATTCCAGAGTAGTGAAGCTGACAGAACAGGGAGAAAAGTTTTATTTTGACGCAAAAGAGATTTTTCTGCGTATGGAAGAGGTAAAAAATCAGTTTCAAAATTATACAGAACAGGAAACAGTCATGTTTCGCATTGGCTGTATGACAGAAATTGAGTTAAAAAAGCTGGAACCGGTATTAAAGAAAATGAAGGAACAATATCCATATCTTCGCCCTAAGGTCATTGTCCGGGATTTCTTTGAACTGAAAAATCTGTATGAAAATCAGCAGCTGGAAGTGGTGATCGCAGCCAGTGGATTATCGGGACAGGGAAGCTTTAAAAAAATTTTTACATATGAGAGCTATGCAGTAGTAAATGTAGGTCATCCGCTTGCGTCCAAAAAGGAGCTGACTTTGGATCAAATAGCCAATGAGATCCTGATCACGCTGCCTCCCAAATGCATTCCATTTCAAAAAGGCAATCAGTTTCAGGAATATCTGACTCTTCACGCCCAGGATCATGAGCATCTTGTAAGTGAAGGTGAAGCAGAAAGTATTCTTCTTGCTAAATGTGGTTATGGGATCGCCCTTTTGCCGGGATTTTTTATTTCCCCACAAGAGAAGATCATCTGTATTCCTGTTGCGGATACAAAAAATATAGAGTATGGTATTTATTACAGGAATAAAGAAAAACATATTCAGGCGTTTATAAATGATTACAAAAGTTGTATGTAAAACAATATGAAAAAGGGGCAGAAATAGTATGAAGATCGCGCTTTGTCAGATGGAAAATAAGGGAACAGTTCGTGAGAATATGGATCAGAGCATACAGGCCATTAAAGAGGCAGCTTTGCAGAAGGCAGATCTGATCCTGTTTCCAGAGGTACAGTTGACGGAATTCTTCCCTCAATATCCCGGACAGGAGGTTTCCAGGTATAGGGTGGACTGGGATTCAGAGATCATACATGCGTTTTGTGATGCGGCCAAAGAGAACCACATTATGGTAGTGCCAAATCTTTATCTGTATGAAAATGAGAAGACCTTTGACGCAAGCTTTCTGATCCAGAAAGACGGAAAAATAGCCGGGAGCCAGAAGATGGTGCATGTTGCCCAGGCAAACCAGTTTTTTGAGCAGGATTATTATACGCCTTCTGATGATGGTTTTCACGTATTTGACACAGAATATGGAAAGATCGGGATCGTGGTATGCTTTGACCGGCATTATCCGGAAAGTATCCGCACAGAAAGCCTTATGGGAGCGGATCTGATCCTGATCCCCACTGTGAATACAAAAGCGGAGCCATCTGAAATGTTTGAATGGGAACTTAAGGTACAGGCGTTCCACAACAGCGTACATATCGCCATGTGCAACCGGGTGGGCACAGAGGGAGAAATGGAATTTTCAGGAGAGTCCATAGTGGTCCATGCAAATGGTGATACTATTGTAAAAGCAGATGATAAAGCGCAGATTCTGTATGCGGATATTGACATGAAGCAGGCAGGTCAGATACGAAGCAGCCGCCCTTATACAAACCTGCGCCGGAAAGAATTTTATTTGTAAAAAGCCTGCATAGCCGGAAATAACGGGAGAACTATATGAAACAGAGTATTCAGCTGTCGGATCATTTCGGTTTTGGACGTTTGATCCGATTTACCATTCCATCTATTTTAATGATGATCTTTACGTCCATTTACGGAGTAGTGGATGGATTTTTTGTATCTAATTTTGTAGGAAAAACACCTTTTGCAGCGGTGAATTTTATTATGCCATTCCTTATGGTGGTAGGTGCCATGGGCTTTATGTTCGGTACTGGTGGAAGCGCCCTTATTGCCAAGACTATGGGCGAAGGCAAAAAGGAGAAGGCACAGGAGATCTTTTCTCTTTTGGTTTGTGCCACAGCTGTGTCTGGTATTATAATTGCTGTTATCAGTATCATTTTTTTACGCCGCATTGCCATGTTCCTTGGAGCAGAAGGAGAGATGCTGGAGAATTGCGTCCGGTATGGTCATATCATTCTTGTTGCTCTTCCTTTTTTGATGCTCCAGTACGCCTTTTCCAGTCTTTCCGTAACAGCAGAAAAGCCGAAACTGGGTCTGATGGTAACGATCATGTCAGGCGTACTCAATATGATCGGTGACGCCCTGTTTATGGGTGTGTTCCACTGGGGCATTGCCGGAGCAGCTATGGCATCTGCTATGGGACAGATCGTAGGTGGAACTGTACCACTTGTATATTTCCTTAGAAAGAACAGCAGCAGCCTGCAGATCAGAAGACCAAAGTGGGATGGAAGATCCCTTTTCCGTGCCTGCACCAATGGCGTGTCAGAGCTTATGAGCAACATCTCTATGTCCATCGTAGGAATGCTTTACAATGGTCAGCTGATGCGCTATGCCGGGGAAGATGGCGTGGCTGCCTATGGAACCATTATGTATGTAGACTTTATCTTCCTGGCTATCTTTATCGGTTATGCCACAGGCGTGGCTCCGGTGGTCAGCTATCATTACGGAGCTGGAAATAAGAAAGAGCTGAACAACTTGCTAAAGAGAAGCGGAGTTTTGATCGCTGCAGCATCCATTGCCATGCTGCTTTCATCAGAACTGTTGGCAAGACCATTAGCCAGCATTTTTGTAGGATATGATGCAGAACTTCTGAATCTGACTGTGCATGCATACTCCATTTATGCCATTTCATTTTTATTCTGCGGCTTTTCTATCTTTGGTTCTGCCTTTTTCACGGCACTGGGAGATGGATTTACTTCCGCAGTGATCGCATTCCTTCGTACGCTAGTATTTGAAAGCACCTGCATTATCATTCTGCCAATGATCTTTGGGCTTAACGGAATCTGGAGTGCTATTATCGTGGCAGAATGCATGTCAGTGACAGTGTCGGGAATCTTTTTAATAGCAAAACGGAAAGAGTATCACTATTTTTAAGGATTTTTTAGAGAAAGGTGGAAAATATGGATATCAAGGAGATCATGCAAAAAGATCAGGGATATAATGGAAATAATCTGAATGTCCCTAAAAATTTAAAAGCCAATGCACAAAAATTGTGCTGGCAGTATAATCAGACAACAGGAGATGAAGGGGAAAAGCGCAGTGAGATATTACATCAGCTGTTTGGAAAATGTTCTGATCTTACCTTTATTGAGCCTTCTTTTCGCTGTGATTATGGCTTTAATATTTTTACAAGCGGGCTGACTGTCATCAACTATAATTGTGTGATCTTAGACACTTCTCCCGTGCGTATTGGAGAAAATGTCTTTATAGCGCCAGGAGTGTGTATTGCCTGTGCCGGTCATTCCATTGATCCGGTGCAGCGTGCAGAAGGGATCAGCACTTCAAAGCCTATTACCATCGGAAAAGATGTATGGATCGGTGCCAATGCTGTTATATGCGGTGGCGTCACCATTGGAGAAGGAAGCGTGATCGGTGCCGGAAGCGTTGTAACAAAGGATATCCCGCCTATGGTGGTAGCAGTCGGAAGCCCTTGTAAGGTGATCCGCAGTGTGCGGGAAGAAGATAAGATAGCAAAAGATGAAATGGCATTTTGATCTTTGTGTAAGGAATGAAATGGCAAATATTTAATTTGGCGTTGACTTTCATTGATTTTATATATATGATGTTGGGGTCAAAAGCCCCACTATAGTACCTTGAAAAGTTCATATATTTTG